>JBILUH010000032.1:0-24578 GCA_044371095.1 Cyanobium sp. | reverse complement strand
TCTCGGCGGATCGCGTCGCCTCCCGGCGACTCAGAAAACTTACAACACCGTCGGCTCTCGCCTTCTTCGTCGTAAGCCTGCTCGCTTCGGGTTCCCCCTTGCGCGCAGTCCAAAAACATAACACCCCGGTCGCCCAGACGGCAAGAAATGGTGTCGCAGGCGACAGCGGAATCGGCCAAAAACCCTGCAGCACAACGCTGCTGACCAAATCGGCTGACGCTTCTATGGTGCGGCCATGGCAAGGCATTTCAGCCAGGAACAGCTGCGGGTGCGCCCCAGCTCCAAGGAAGAAGCGGTGGTGGCCAGTGCCCGCGAGCACTTCGAGCGCACCTTGGTTCGGGTTCGCGGCCAACTGGTGGGCTCCGTCGCCGCGCTGGAGCACCCCAACAAAAGCGACGCTGCCAACTACGGCGAGGTGTTCCTGCGGGACAACGTGCCGGTGATGCTCTACCTGCTGGTGCAGGGGCGCTTCGAGATCGTGCGCAACTTCCTGACGGTGTGCCTCGATCTGCAGAGCAGCACCTACCAGACCCGGGGGGTGTTCCCTACCAGCTTCGTGGAACAGAACGGCGTGCTGATCGCCGACTACGGCCAGCGCTCGATCGGTCGGATCAGCTCCGTGGACGCCAGCCTCTGGTGGCCGGTGCTGTGCTGGCTCTACGTGCAGCACAGCCGCGATGTGGAATTCGGCGCCAGCCAGAAGGTGCAACGGGGCGTGCAACTGCTGCTGGATCTGGTGCTGCACCCCACCTTTGAAGGCACCCCGGTGCTGTTCGTGCCCGACTGCGCCTTCATGATTGACCGCCCCATGGACGTGTGGGGCGCACCGCTGGAGGTGGAGGTGCTGTTGTTTGGCTGCCTGCGCAGCTGCTGCCAACTGATGGAGCTGGCCCAGAAGAGCTCAAGGAGCCGGCTGCTCGATCAACGGCTCGTGCTCACCCGCCAGTGGCTGCATGATCTGCGCTCCTACCTTCTCAAGCATTACTGGGTGACCAGTAAAACCATGCAGGTGCTGCGGCGTCGACCCACTGAGCAATACGGCGACCAGCAACACGAAAACGAATTCAACGTGCAGCCCCAGGTGGTGCCCCCCTGGTTGCAGGACTGGCTGGAAAACCGCGGGGGCTATCTGATCGGCAACATGCGCACCGGGCGGCCCGACTTCCGCTTCTACAGCCTTGGCAATTCCCTGGGGTGCCTGTTCGGCCTGCTGACGGCTCCCCAACAACGGGCCCTGTTCCGCCTGGTGCTGCACAACCGCCAGCACCTGATGGCCCAGATGCCGATGCGGATCTGCCATCCGCCGATGGAGGTGGAAGAGTGGACCGAAAAAACCGGATCGGACCCCAAAAACTGGCCCTGGAGCTACCACAACGGCGGCCACTGGCCCAGTCTGCTGTGGTATCTGGGCGGGGCGATCCTGCTGCATGAGCAGAAGCACCCTGCGGCCGACGTGCTGCTGATGGGCCAGATGAAAGCCATGCTCGAGGAGTGCTACTGGAGCCAGCTCAACCAGTTGCCCCGGCAGCAGTGGGCCGAATACTTCGATGGACCCACTGGCACGTGGGTGGGCCAGCAAGCCCGCACTTACCAGACCTGGACGATCGTGGGGTTCCTGCTGCTGCACCACATCCTGAGGATCAAGCCCGAGGACGTGGCTCTGCTGGATCTCAATGCCAGTGGGTACCCGACCTGAAGCCAGTGGTGATGCAGCCAGTGGCCATCGCCATCAAAAAAGCCGCGACCAGGGCCGCGGCTCGAGCAGACAGCTGTGAACTGCAGGGCTCAGAACAGGCCCAGGGTCAGCGACTTGTCGATGGGCAGAGCCGCACCGATGCCGAGATAAATGGCGAAGGCGGTGCCGAACAGGAACACGCCCATGGCCACCGGACGGCGGAAAGGGTTCTGGAACTTGTTGAAGCTCTCGATGAAGGGCACCAGCATCAGACCCAGGGGGATCATGGTCTGCAGGGCGATGCCGAGCAGCTTGTTGGGCACCACCCGCAGAATCTGGAAGACGGGGTAGAGATACCACTCGGGGAGGATCTCCAGAGGGGTGGCAAAGGGATCTGCCTTGTCACCCAGCATGGCGGGGTCGAGAACAGCCAGACCGACCATGCAACCAATGGTCCCCAGGATCACCACGGGGAACATGTAGAGCAGGTCATTGGGCCAGGCGGGCTCACCGTAATAGTTATGCCCCATGCCCTTGGCCAGCTTGGCGCGGAGGTTGGGATCGGTGAGATCGGGCTTCTTGAGGATGTGCATGGCGGGTTGCCGGGAGCAGGGATCTCTGAGGACTGTGAACGAAGACTAGAAGAGATGGACCGGCGGAGGTGACCGCCGAATCAATGGGTCACAAGGGACCGGAAATGCCCTGCTTCCGGATCATCAGGAAGTGCATGAGCATGAACACGGCCAGCAGCCAGGGCATCACGAAGGTGTGGAGGCTGTAGAAGCGGGTGAGAGTCGATTGGCCGACGCTCTCACCGCCGCGAAGCAACTCGACCATGAAATCACCCACCACAGGAACAGCAGCAGGGACACCCGACACGATCTTGACGGCCCAGTAGCCCAGCTGGTCCCAGGGCAGGGAATAGCCGGTAACGCCGAAGGACACCGTAATGACAGCCATGGTGACGCCGGTGACCCAGGTGAGCTCACGGGGACGCTTGAAGCCACCCGTGAGGTAGACGCGGAACACGTGCAGGATCAGCATCAGCACCATCATCGAGGCACTCCAGCGGTGCACCGAGCGAATCAGCCAGCCGAAGCTGACATCAGTCATCAGGTACTGCACCGAGGCATAGGCCTCGGCCACGGTGGGCTTGTAGTAGAAGGTCATCGCAAATCCAGTGGCGAACTGGATCAGGAAGCAGACCAGAGTGATGCCGCCCAGGCAATAAAAGATATTGACGTGGGGCGGCACGTACTTGGCCGAGATGTCGTCGGCAATCGCCTGGATCTCAAGGCGCTCCTCGAACCAGTTATAGACCGGGTTTGAGGCCTGACCGGAGTTTCCAGCAGGTGTGTTCGCCATGCAGCTGGGTGGTTTGGTTGCGAGAGTCTACCGATCGCCCCGAGCCGCCCGTGAGTGCCCCGCGCCCCAGCCCCAGGCCTTCTCAACCCTTTGCAATGGCGGTGAAACCACGCTGGCCATGGCTGTGGCGCCCCCTGCTGGGGGGGCTGTTGGTGCTGGCTCTTCTGGCTGGTCCCGGCGGCGCACTGCTGGCCCTGAGCGACACCCAGCAGCTGGTGGTGGAAGCCTGGCGCCTGGTGAACCAGAGCTACGTCGATCCGACGCGCTTCGACCAGGTGCACTGGAAGCGACTGCGTCAAAAAGCGCTGGAGCAACCGATTCAAAGCTCCGGCGACGCCTACGACGCCATTGAGACGATGCTCACCCCCCTGGGCGATCCCTACACCCGGCTGCTGCGGCCCGACGACTACGCCACCCTGCGATCCAACACCCAGGGCACGGTGACCGGCGTGGGGCTCCAGCTGGGTTTGCGCAGCGGCGACCAACAGATCGTGGTGATCGCACCGCTGGACGGCTCGCCCGCCGCCGAGGCCCAGATCCCCAGCGGGGCCGAAGTGCTGCGGGTGAATGGCCAGGCCAGCACAGATCTGGGGCTGGAGCAGACGGCCGCCGCCCTGCGGGGGCCGTCCGGTTCCCGGGTGCTGGTGGAGCTGGCGGTGCCCGGAGAAGTGCGGGAGGTGGAGCTGGAGCGCCGCCAGGTGGACTTGCGCCCCGTGCGCAGCAAGCGGCTGCGGGTGGGAGACCACACCCTTGGCTACCTGCGCATCACCCAGTTTTCCGAGCCGGTGCCCCAGGCCGTGCAGGAGGCCCTGGCCGACCTCAATGGCAAAGACATCGAGGGCCTGATCCTGGATCTGCGCAACAACTCCGGCGGGTTGGTGAGTGCGGGCCTGGCCGTTGCCAACGACCTGCTCGATGGCGCGCCAATCGTCGACACCCAGGATCGCGACGGTCTCAGCTCGCCCCAGCAGGCCGGACCAGGGCGGCTCTACGACGGACCCATGCTCACCCTGGTGAACGGCGGCACGGCGAGCGCCAGTGAAATCCTGGCGGGAGCCCTGCAGGACAACAGCCGCAGCGAGCTGGTGGGGTCGCGCACCTTCGGCAAGGGACTGATCCAGACCCTGATCCCCCTGGGCGACACCAGCGGCCTGGCCGTGACCGTGGCCCGCTACCTCACCCCCAGCGGCCGGGACATCCAGAACCAGGGGATCGAACCCGACCTGGCCCTGGCCCAGCCCGAGCCGCTCGATCCCGGCGGCGACGGCGACACCTGGCTGGAGCAGGCCGGCCGCTTGCTGGCCGGTCGCCTGGAGGGCAAGCTCTGACCATGGGGGAGCGCACGTATCACGATCCCCTGCACGGGGCGATCCGCCTGGATGGGGCCGATCCGGCCGAAGCTCTGGTGATCGACCTGGTCGATACGGCCCCCTTCCAACGGCTGCGCCGGGTGCGCCAGCTGGGGCCAGCCTTTCTGACATTCCATGGAGCTGAATCCAGCCGCTTCACCCACTCGCTGGGGGTGTTGCATCTGGCCCGCCTGGCCCTGCAGCAGCTGGAGCGCCGCGATCCCGCGTTGGCCGCGCACCGGGGCGTGCTCTACGCCGCGGCCCTGCTCCACGACGTCGGCCATGGCCCCCTGAGCCACTCGGGTGAAGAGATGTATGGGCTGCATCACGAAGCCTGGTCGGGCCGCCTGATCCGGGAGCATCCGGCCCTGCGGGACCGCCTGGAGGCCCATGCACCGGGCACGGCCAACGCCGTGGCCGACCTGCTTGAACACGGCCGTTATGCCAACCCGGCCATCCAGTCCCTGGTGAGCAGCCAGCTCGACTGCGACCGGCTCGACTACCTGTTGCGCGACAGCTACAGCACCGGCACGACCTACGGCCGACTGGATCTGGAGCGGATCCTGGCCGCCTTCACCCTGGCCCCCGATGGCCAGCTGGCCTTCAGCCCCAAGGGGTTGATGGCGGTGGAGCACTACCTGGTGGTGCGCAATCTGATGTACCGGAGCGTCTACAACCACCGGCTCAACGTGGTGTGCAACTGGCTGCTCAACCAGGCCGTCGCCACCGCCCGACGGCTCGGGCCCGAGCGGGTGTGGGCCGACCGGGTGATGAACCGCTGGCTCTGGCACCCGCGCGACCTTGATCTGCAGACCTTCCTGGCCAACGACGACATCCGCACCGGCTACCACCTGATGCGCTGGATGGAGGAGGGGCCGAGCGAACTGCAGGATCCCTGCCGCCGACTGCTGGAGCGACGTCTGCTCAAGGCCACCGATGTGAGCCACTGCGAGCCTGCCCAGCGGCTGGAGCTGCTGGCGGCAGCGCGGCAACTGAGCGAAGCGGAGGGCCTGAGCGCCGAAACCAGCTGTGGCCTGCAGCAGCGCCAAAGCCGCGGCTACCACCCCTACAAAGGAGGCCTGCGGATCTGGGACGGCGAGCACCTGCAGGCCCTGGAGCAACGCTCTGCCCTGGTCCAGAGCCTCACCGTGCCAGTGGAGCTGGCCTGGCTGATCCATCCGGCGGAAGTGGCCCCTAAGTTGCGCCAGTTGCTGAGCCGCTGAGCCGGGGTACTGATGGAAGCGGGATCACCTGGCGGCGCGGTATTCATGCCAGACCCATCGGGCCAGGGGGTCCACCGGCTGGTGCTGCCGGCGCCCCAGGAGGACGCCACCCTGCGCGCCCCGGCACTGCTGGAAACGGCCGGCCTGGTGCACCGCGCCGTTGACAGCGCAGCCCTCCTCGCCGATGGCCCCCTGCAAGGGGCCGTGGTGCTCGATGCCCGATCCTGGCGACTTGGCCTCAGCCAGCTCAGCGAAATCCAGGCCACCCTGGCCAGCCGCCGGTTGGAGCTGGTGGCCCTGGCCAGCAGCCATTCCCATACCCATGTGGCCGCCGCCGGCCTCGGCCTTGTGAGCCACTGGCCCCATCCTCCCGACGATGGGAGCGGCTCCGCCGATGAAGAAACAGCCGGTGACGTCACTGCCAGCGCCAGCGAGGCCGGGATGCTGGTGCACCGGGGCACGCTTCGCTCCGGCGACCATCTGCAAGCGGATGGAACGGTGCTGCTGCTGGGTGACGTGAACCCCGGGGCGCGGATCTCCGCCGGCGGCCACGTGCTGGTGTGGGGACGTCTACGGGGGATCGCCCATGCCGGCTGCACTGGTAACGGCGACGCCCGCATCGTGGCCCTGCAGCTGCGGCCCCTGCAGCTGCGCATCGCCGCAGCGGTGGCCCGAGGGCCGGAGGGCTCACCCCCGACGGGCTTGGCCGAGGAGGCCCGGATCGTGGATGGGGCCATTCAGATCGACCCGGCCCAACCGACCTGGCCCCTCAGCGGTTGATCACCCCCAGGCCACCGAGCACACCGGCCACCGCCATGAACCAGAGCGGTGAGAGGCGGGTGCGCAGCATCAGCACGCATACCACCAGCGACACCACCACCCCCGGAAGATTCGTGTCGGCCGTGCGCAGAATCTTGAGCCCCACGGCAAACAGGATCCCCAGGGTGATCGGCCCCATCCCCCGCTCAAAGGCCACCCGCCAAGGGGAGTGCTCCAGTCGCTTCCAGCTGAGGCAGGCCGCCACCATCAGCAGGGTGGAGGGGAACAGGATGGCGGCTTCAGCGCCGTAGGCGGTGAGCAGGGCCCAAAACGGCCCCTCCCGCCAGCTGGCCCCGAGACCCAGCAAGCCCACCAACATCGAACTCGGACCGGGCGCCGCTTCAGCCAGGGCATAGAGATCAGCGAACTGGGCATTGCTCAGCCAGCAGAACTGAGCCACGGCCAGGTGGTGGTATTCGGCCAGCAGGGTGTTACCACCGCCGAGGGAAAACAGCGACAGGGACAAAAACTCCCAGAGCACCTGCAGCAGGGTGCCCAGGTCGGAGAGACGGGCGGGTTCGCAGATGGCCGTCGCCGCAGGCACCAGGCTCATGGCGACGACGGACGGCGTGGCCAGTACCAGGCCATCGCCAACGGGCCGGCGACCAACACCACCGGGATCAGCCGAACGTGCAAGGCCGTGAGCGCCAGGAACACCCCGGCGGCCAGCAGCAATGCGACCCGATCAGTCCAATACTGATCAAGAATCTTGAAGCCCATCGAGAGGGCCATCCCAGCCGCCGCGGCCACCACCCCGGCCAGAACCCGATCGACCGAGGGGATGCCGTGGAACTGGAAATAGGCCAGGCCCACCGCCATCAACAGGGTGAAGGGCAGCAGCAACATCCCGGCCAAGGCGACCAGGGCACCGGCCAGGCCATGGAAGTCGGCGCCGATGTACACGGCCATGTTGATCTGGTTGGGCCCGGGGAACAGCCGCGCCACGGTGAGTCCGGTGAGGAACTGCTCGTTGGTCATCCAACGGCGCTGCTCCACCACGATCCGCTGGCTCCAGGCCGACAGCCCGCCCCCAAAGGCCGAGAGGGCCACCTGGAGCATGCCCCAGAACAACTGCGCCAGGCTGGGGCGAGGGGCCAGCGGGGTGGGAGGAGCTGCTGCTGCGGGCTCAGTCATGCACGAAATGGGGGTCCGGCGGCAGTTCGCCCGCCTCATGGAGGCTGGGATCGAGCGGATCGGGGGCGTGGTACTTCTTCGCCACCTCCCAGTCGGCCTGGAACGTGGCGCGCAGCCGGGCCACCACCTCGGGGGCATCGGATTCGATACCGAGCTCGCGGCGCAGGTCGAAGGCACTGCGGTCGATGTTCATGGAGCCGGTCTGGGCGTAGGCCCCATCCACCAGTAGCAGCTTGGCGTGCAGTTTCAGCTGCTTCTGACGCCGCACCTTCACACCGAAGCGCTCCATCACCCGCAGCGACGAGAACGTGTCGTAGATGTCCCAGTCGGAGATGCCGTGCTTGCCTCCGCAAAGCAGGCGCACCTTCACGCCCCGCTCCCGAGCCGAAATGATCCGCTCGAGGATCACGGCATCCACAAATTTGGGGTGCTGGATCCAGAGGGTGGCGCGGGCCATGTCGATGATCCGGGCCATCTGACCGCGGCTGTGCACGCTGCTCCACACCAACCCCACGCTGAGATCGGGATGGAAAAAACTGCGGTTCCAGTCGGCCTCGAAGCCAGCGATCACCTCCTCCACCACCGGCGTGGCGTAGCTGACGATTCCGTAATCGCGGGTTTGAGTGAAGTATTTGTCGCTGAGGTTGAACGTGGAGATCAATGCGCAGCTGCGATCCACCACCAGCGACTTCTCATGGGTGACCGGGAAGGCCTCGCTGGTCCAGGCCACCGCAATACCCCAGCCACCCAGGCGCGCATAGGCCTCATCATTCCAGCGGTCGCCGCCGGAGGTGTGGGGATTGAGCATCACCCGCACCTGAACGCCGCGCTGGTGGGCGCGCAGCAGGGCCTGCTCAATGGCCTCCGACTGCAGTTTGAACTGCTTGAGCCGTAGCGACTCCTGGGCCCCGTCGATCAGGGCCACCACGGCCTCAACGCCGTCGTCGGGCATCACCAGCAGCTGCTGGTGATGGTTTTGATCGTCCTGCTGTGGAAACGGCTGCGGGTCCGTGGGCTCAGTCATCCCGACCTTCTGCCAGATCCACCCGTTGTAAACCCTGGGGGAGGAGCGGCAATGCCAGCCACAACACCGGCAACCCGGAGTTTTGGCCTTAACCTTCCGGCACTCCAGCCTTCGCCGTGGCCGCTGCGTCTACCCGTTACATCCTGATCTGCTCCGGCAAGGGAGGCGTGGGCAAAACCACCCTCACCGCCAACCTGGGCATTGCCCTCGCCAAGCAGGGGGCCCGCACCGCCGTACTCGATGCCGACTTCGGCCTCCGGAACCTCGACCTGCTGCTGGGGCTGGAAAACCGAATCGTGTACACCGCCCAGGAGGTGCTCTCGGAGAGCTGCCGACTGGAGCAGGCCTTGGTGAAGCACAAGCAGGAACCCAACCTGGCGCTGCTGCCGGCAGGCAACCCCCGCATGCTCGAGTGGCTGCAGCCCGATGACATGCAGAAAATTGCCGCCATGCTCGGCGAGCACTTCGACTACGTGCTGATCGATGCCCCCGCTGGCATTGAGGGCGGCTTCAAGAACGCCATGGCGGCTGCGCGCGAAGCCATCGTTGTGACCACGCCTGAAGTGTCGGCGGTTCGCGATGCCGACCGGGTGATCGGTCTGCTCAACAGCGAAGGCGTGAAGCCGATCCAGCTGGTGCTGAACCGGGTTCGGCCGAAAATGATGGCCAACCAGGAGATGCTCGCCGTGAGCGATGTCACCGACATCCTGGCCCTGCCCCTGCTCGGACTGGTGCTGGAGGACGAACTGGTGATCGTGAGCACCAACCGCGGTGAGCCCCTCACGCTCAACAGCAACGCCTCGCCGGCGGCGCGTGCGTACACCAATGTGGCCCGGCGCCTTCAGGGCGAGGACGTGCCCCTGATCGATCCGAGCAAAGAGCGCCAGGGCTTTCGCGCCAGGATCGGCCGCCTGATGCAAACCAAGATCTTCTGAAGCCGATGACCCTGCGCGATGTGATCAACAAACTGCTGGGCCGTCAGCCCGCCAGCGCCAACACCGCCAAGGAGCGCCTGCAACTGGTGCTGGCCCACGACCGCAGCGACCTCAACCCAGAATTGCTGCAGCAGATGCGGCGGGAGATTCTCGAGGTGGTGAGCCGCTACGTCGAAATCGATCTGGAGGAAGGGGATGTGACCCTCGAAACCGAAGATCGGGTGACCGCGCTGGTGGCCAACCTGCCGATCCGGCGCGCCAAGCTGCCCGCCCCCACGGTTGCAGCGGCACTCGAGGCCAAGGGGGTCTCCTGATTCCGGGCGGAGCGGGCGTGGGAATCCTGGGGCAGACGCGCTTGGGATCCCGATGTCTTTGCCGATTCAGCTTGCCAACGCGGAGCTCACTCCCGCGGAACGGCGCGTGCTCCAGGAACTGGAACGCGGCCACAGCAACAAGACGATTGCCGCCACCTTGATCGTCAGCCCGCGCACGGTGGAAAGCCACATGTCGAGCCTGCTGGCCAAAACAGGCTGCCAAAGCCGCACCCAGCTGCTGCTCTGGGCCCTCGCCGAACGATAAACTTCGATCAGGGGTCCGGTATTCCGTCCCCATTGCCGGCTTAGCTCAGTGGTAGAGCAGCGCTTTTGTAAAGCGAAGGCCATCGGTTCAAATCCGTTAGCCGGCTCTTGGCAAATCACTCCCTTGGCAGGCCACTCTGCGCACAGGCATGCCGGGAATCTGGAGCAGCATCTGCCTGGTGTTTTGCCTCCCCATGGGCGAATCTGGAGTGGTCGGTCTGTGGTTCATCCCTTGCCCTTTCCCTTTTGGAGCCTCCTGGGCCTGATCGCCCTGATCGTGCAGGTGGAAGCCACCAGGGCCGTTCACGCCCAGGGAGCCTCTCCAGTGGCGACGCCGGCCGTTCGCCCAAGCGATGCCAGCGGCAAACCCGCCACAGCCGGAGGAAGCCAAACCAGTGCCAAGGAGCAGGTTCTGCTCGAGAGAATTCGACAACTCAAAACACCCCGCTGGAAAAGCTTCGGCAGTTGCCGCTACGACTGGAGTGCCTGGCGGGTGGCGGAAGGCGGCGTGCGCACCACCACCAGCATCTGCGGCGCACCGGAAATCACCAGCAAGGTGGCGGTGCACTGCGACACCTTGCGGGTGAGTCACCAAGGCGCCCAGGGGGCCTGGGGTGAATGGCGGCTGCCGCTGTCGCAGGACGAATCGAAAAGTCAGGGTGGCGAAGACCTCATGGTGGCCAATCTCTGTGCCAACGCCAAACCGATCCCGGCCACCCCTGCAGCGCCTGCAGCCGGCCCAGCCAAGGGCGGCACCAGCTCGCCCCGCACCCAGACCCCTTGACCGTTAGGCGCGCCTAAGGCCCCAGCGGGCGCCCGGCCAACAACCACAGCCCCAGGGCCAGCAGCGCCCAGGGCAGGAGCGTCAACTCCATCAGCGCCGGCAGCAGCTGCAGCAGCGGCTCCATCGTCCAGTGGAAGACGGCCACCGCCAGCAGCACCATCAGGGCAAGGGCGGCCATGGAATTGCGCTAGATCCCCGGTGGCAGTAGAGCACCGGCGCGCAGAACCTGCCACTGGCCCGTTTCTCCCCAGGCCAGAACCGTGCTCGCCTGGCCGCCGGCCACCGGCCATGGCAACGGCGCCAAACGAGGGACCTGAGGAAATTGCTGGGCGGCCTGCTCGGCGGTGGTGGCAGCGGGGCAACCGGAGAGATTGGCGCTGGTGGTAGCCAGGGGTCCCGAGAGCCGCAGCAAGCCCAGGGCTTCGGGGCTGGCCGGCAGGCGCAGGCCCAGGCTGGTGCCGCCGGGGTTGAGGGCTGCCGCCACCGGCCCCTGAGCCGGCAACACCAGGGTGACCGCTCCCGGCCAGGCCCAGGTCGCCATCTCCAGCCAAGCGGGCTCCAGCGCCACCCCCAGCGCGGCCAACAACACCTCGGAGCTGGCTGCCATCAGGATCAAGGGCTTGTCGGGCGGCCGCTGCTTGAGGGTCCATAGCTGGTGGGCCTGATCGGGGCACGCTGCCAGGGCAGGCAGGGTGTCGGTGGGGAACAGGGCCGCAGAGCCGCCCTGCAGCCGTTCGGCCAGGGCCGGGGCAGAGAGGGCCGGGGCGGGCCCAGCCGTAGGTGCGGAATCAGACGCCATCGCTGGTGTCTTGTTGCGAGAGACCATGGCGAGCCGTAGCAAAGCGTCGATGGCCCTCCAGATCAACATGGGCCTGGACCTGTTCGAGTCCCGCCGCGGCCAGCAGAGCCATCACCGCCTCACTCTGGTCGTGATGATGCTCCAACAGCAGCAACCCGCCGGGCGCCAGGGCGACGGCCGCCCCCTTCGCGATCGCTCGCAGGGCATCGAGTCCATCGGCACCGCCATCGAGGGCAAGGGCAGGCTCGTGCTCCCGCACCACCGGATCCAAGGCGGCCCATACCGCCGTGGGGATGTAGGGAGGATTGCTCACCACCAGCTCCAAAGCGCCCCACCAAGGGCGCAGGGGCTGCCACCAACTGCCCTGCCGGACCTGCACCCGCCCGTTCACCCCGCCCCGCTCCAGATTGTGGGCCGCCTGCTGCAACGCGACGGAACAGCGGTCAACGGCGATGCCATGGCTCGTCGGCCATGCCAACGCCAACGCCAGCGCCAAGCAGCCCGAACCGGTGCCGAGGTCGGCCCAGCGGTCCGGGCAGGCCGGAGCCAGCCCCAGGGCCAGCTCCACCAGCAGCTCGGTTTCCTGCCGCGGAATCAGCACGCCAGGGCCGACGGCGAGCTCAAGATCCCGCCAGGGACAACGGCCCACCAGATATTGCAAGGGCTCGGCGGTCTCGAGATGGCATCGCCAGAGGGCCTCGATCCGCGGCAGCTCACAGGTCGGTCGCACCGGTTGCCGGGGATGGAGCCGCAGCTGTTGCTGACGCTGCCAGGAGACACCAGCGGCCATGTCGACCAACCAGTCGAAGGCAGCGGGACGACCCCCCAGTGCCAGTTGCTGCCGCCGCCAGGCCAACCACTGCTCACCGTTGAGCTGACCTTGCTCCATTGATCCAGGTTAGATCGGACGCCAACAGAGCCCTGGCTCAGCCCGCACCTGCCCCCGCAGCTCAAGAGCCAGCAGGCGGGCGGCCAGCACGGCCGCAGGCTGATCAAGAGCAAGGCACAGCTGCTCCAGGGAGGCGCCGCGTCCCAGGGCCGAGACCAGAACCGGATCCGCCACGCCAGGCGCGTTCGATCCTGACGGAGGGTATGCATCGGGCGGGACCAGGGGGCCCGGACCGAGCTGACGGATCAGATCGGCGGGCTCCAGCAGCACCGTGGCGTCTTGGGCGAGCAGCCGATTGCTCCCCGCTGCCGAGGCTTTGCCGGCATCAGCTGGCACCACCCAGAGGGGCAACTCCTGGCGCATCGCCAGGGTGGCCGAATGCAGCGCGCCGCTGCGCAGCGGACACTCCACCACCACCACGGCCCGGGAGAGCCCCACCAGCAGACGATTACGCGCCGCGAAATGGCCGGCCTGCACCGCCGTGCCGGCAGGCAACTCACTCACCAAGAGCCCCTCGGCCATCACCTCGGCCTGGAGCGCATCGTGATGGCGCGGATACACCCGCTCCAGCGGGGTGCCCAGCACCGCCACGGGCCGGCCGCCATGGGCCAGACATCCCCGATGCACCGCCCCATCAATCCCCTCCGCCAGGCCACTCACCACCGGCCAGCCGGCCTGGGCCAGGGCCGCACCGATCGCCTCGGCCATGGCGAGCCCATGGCGGGAAGGCCGGCGGGTGCCCACCACCGCGATGGCTTGCCGGCGGTGCAACAGCGGCCACAGCCAGCCACGCCCGCTCCAATGCAACCGCAGGGGCGGGCGTTCCAAGTCCAGCAGCGCTGGCGGGAAGGCGGGATCAGCTGGCAGCACCACCCGTCTGCCGCCGTTGAACTGCTGGGCCAGACGGGGCAGGGGGTCGAGCCCCCACTCGGCGCGGTAGCTCTCCAGCTGACGGCAGCTGGCGGGGCCCAATCCGGCCAGGGCCGTCAAAACCTCCGGCGGCGAGGCCCAGGCCGCCGCCAAGCCACAGAAACTGTCGCGAATGGCAGCCAATCGGCTGGGACCGATGCCCGGACACCCCGACCACAACAACCACCAGAGGCGCTGATCCCGATCCCACCCCTGGCGATCGGCCGCCCGCAATACCCCCCGGCGCCACGCCGCCATACCCGCCTTCAGTACAGATGTACTGATCCTAGAGCGGGCCGCGCACCAGGGCCGCCACCGCGGCCTCCAGGTCCACCGGAAGCCGGCGCAGCAGGCGACGCTGACCCGAGCCGGACGCCCCAACCACCGGTACCAGGTCCACCTGCGCCTCGGCGGCGACAACCCCATCAGCCGCCACAAACCGGCTGCGCCAGGGCAACTTCAGGCCACGACGCGGCAGCACGTCACTCCAGATCTGCACCACATCGCCGTGCAGCAGGGCCTGCTTGTAATCGATGCTCAAACGCACCACCGGCAACTCCAGCCCCCGGGCCGAGAGGTCGCTGTAGGCCAGCCCCGCGGCCGCCAGGGCCTCCACCCGGGCCTCCTCAAGCCAGGCCAGATAGGCGCCGTGCCACATCACGCCGGCGTGATCGGTGTGCTGGGGCAACACACGCCGTTCCAGCAACCAACTGGCCGTGCCCGTCATGGCTGGAGCCCTCTCGATGCTGCCGGTCCATCACGGTCTGCAGAGCAGACGACTGGGCTCCAGCAGTCGGCCATAGGCTTGAGGGGAGCCTGCATCATTGAGTCGTCCCCGTGTTTCGCAACGTTCTGATCGCCGATTCCGGCAAGGGCCCTGTGGAGGAAATGGTGCGCATGCTGCGCGACATCCCCACCGTTCGCCAGGCCCGCATCAACCTGTTGCACGTGGTGCCTGAACAGGCGGGTGAGAGCTTCACCGAACACTCCCAGAAGGCCGCCGCCATCGCTGCGGAAGCCGTGCAGCGCCTCGGGCTCAACCCAGGCGAAGTGAACACCATCATTCGCCAGGGCGACACCAAGCAGACGGTGCTGAAGGTGGCCGATGAACTCGACAGCGATCTGATCGTGATGGGCTCCCGCGGCATGAGCCGGCTCCAAGCGATTCTCAGCAACAGCGCCAGCCAATACGTCTTTCAATTGTCGACCCGGCCGATGCTGTTGGTGCGCGACGACCTCTACGTGCGCCACATCAACCGGGTGATGGTGACCCTTGATGGCACCGGCGTGGGGGACGACGCCCTCAAGCTGGCCTGTGAACTGGTGCGTGAGATCCCCGGCGGCAGCCTCACGGGTGTGCATGTCACCCGACAGGACATCACCCCGTCCCGCGGTGGCAAATCCCCTGCCGACGAGGTGCTGGAGAAGGCCGTTCAGCGGGCCCGCGGCTATGGGGTGGATTTGAAAACCGTGCATCAGAGCGGCGATGTGGGCCGCACCGTGTGCGCCGCCGCCGAAGAGCTCAAGGCCGACCTGCTGGTGATCGCATCCCAGGATCGACGCCCGGTGGTGGCCCGTGGGCTGGTGGACATCGACCGCTTGTTGGGCAGCTCAGTGAGCGACTACATCCGGGTGCATGCCCCTGCGCCGGTCCTGCTGGTCAGGGAACCGGAAGGGCGCGGTTAGGCGCCCAAGCCTGCCTGGATCACCCCCCCTGACGGCTGTTGGTCTGGATGTAAAGGATGATCAAAAAGACCGCAGGAACCAGAACGAACAGCAGGCTGGCGACAAAGCCGAGATCGTTGGTTTCCATGGCTGAAGAAGAGGTGCTGGGAGGGTATCACCGCCAAATGGGCGGATTTCAGGAGGCTTCATCGCTCGTTGCGGTTGGATCCTCCTCCCCTGAATCCCCATCGGCATCCTCCTGCTCCGGTGGAACGGGCCAGGCCGTGGGCCCCGGGGGCAGGGGACGGGCCAGGGCCGACTCCACCAGAGCGTCCTGATCGGCCAGCCCCACCTGGGGGCGCGTCAGCACCAGCAGCGAGTCCTGCACCAGCGCCTGGCAGGCAAGGCGCCAGTTCTGGGGACGCCGCCTCAGCTTCTGCTCTTCAACGGGGGTTCGGACGCTCAGCACCTGGCTGCCAGTTCCCTCCGGAATGGCGACAAAGCAAGTGATGCACTGGCCGCAACCCCCACAGTTGCCCAGGGTGCCCTTGAGCCCATAAAGCTGAATGCCCTCGCGCAGCGCCACCTCCCGCAGGTTTTCTCCGGGGTAACACTCCACGTCGCGACCCTCGCGGACAAACCGGATCACGGGCATGGGAAACGAGCAGCTGGGAACGCCATTGTGGGTCAGGCCGTTGCGGTCCGTTACCTCAGCCGCACGCCGGCCTGGGCGCCCCTTACGATCGCCCAACCCACCCAGAACTACTCCCCATGGGATTGCCCTGGTATCGGGTGCACACGGTCGTCATCAACGACCCGGGCCGACTGCTCGCCGTGCACCTCATGCACACCGCCCTGGTTGCCGGCTGGGCCGGCTCCATGGCGCTCTATGAGCTCGCCATCTTCGACCCTTCCGACCCGGTACTCAATCCGATGTGGCGCCAGGGCATGTTCGTCATGCCCTTCATGGCCCGCCTCGGCGTCACCGGCAGCTGGGGTGGTTGGAGCATCACCGGAGAAACCGGTGTGGATCCCGGCTTCTGGAGTTTCGAAGGTGTGGCCGCTGCCCACATCATTTTCAGTGGCCTGCTCTTCCTGGCCGCCATCTGGCACTGGACTTACTGGGATCTCGAGATCTGGCAAGACCCCCGCACCGGGGAGCCCGCTCTCGACCTCCCCAAGATCTTCGGCATTCACCTCCTGCTCGCAGGCCTCGGCTGCTTCGGCTTCGGCGCCTTCCACCTCACCGGTGTGTTCGGACCTGGCATGTGGGTGAGCGATCCCTACGGCATCACCGGTCATCTGGAGCCGGTACAACCCTCATGGGGTCCTGAGGGCTTCAATCCCTTCAACCCCGGCGGGATCGTGGCCCACCACATCGCCGCCGGCATCGTCGGCATCATTGCCGGCATCTTCCACATCACCACCCGTCCGCCGGAGCGCCTCTACAAGGCCCTGCGCATGGGCAACATCGAAACCGTGCTGGCTTCCGCCATTGCGGCAGTGTTCTTTGCGGCCTTCATTGTGGCCGGAACCATGTGGTATGGAGCTGCCGCCACCCCGGTCGAGCTGTTCGGCCCCACCCGCTACCAGTGGGATCAGGGCTATTTCAAGGCGGAGATCAACCGCCGCGTGCAGACCGCACTCGACAACGGAGCGACGAAGGAGCAGGCCTACGCGTCCATCCCTGAAAAGCTCGCCTTCTACGACTATGTCGGCAACAGCCCTGCCAAGGGCGGTCTGTTCCGTGTCGGCCCGATGGTGAATGGTGACGGCCTGCCCACCGGCTGGATCGGCCACATCTCCTTCACCGATAAGGACGGCCGCGATCTGGAAGTTCGGCGTCTGCCCAACTTCTTTGAAAACTTCCCGGTGGTTCTCCAGGATCAAGAGGGCATCGTGCGGGCTGACATCCCCTTCCGTCGGGCTGAAGCCAAGTACTCCTTTGAGCAGACCGGCGTGACCGCCACCGTCTACGGGGGTGCGCTCAACGGTCAAACCTTCACCGATCCTGCCGACGTCAAGCGGCTGGCCCGTAAGGCCCAGCTGGGTGAAGCCTTCGAGTTCGATCGCGAGACCTACCACTCCGACGGCACCTTCCGCAGCTCACCTCGCGGCTGGTTCACCTTCGGCCATGCCACCTTCGCGTTGCTGTTCTTCTTCGGCCACATCTGGCACGGCGCCCGCACCCTCTACCGGGATGTGTTCGCCGGCATTGATCCTGATCTGGGTGAACAGGTGGAATTCGGTCTGTTCCAGAAACTGGGTGACAGATCCACCCGTCGTCTGCCCGAGGGCTATGTGCCCCCGGCCGGCACGACGACCCTCAGCTGACCGCCAGAACCCTCGAGGACATTCATGGAAAGCTTCGCTTACATCCTGATCCTGGCTCTGGCCATTTCCACGCTTTTCTTCGCCATCGCCTTCCGCGATCCTCCGAAGATCGGCAAATAATTGGCCATCCCTGAGCCAAGCCCCTGCCTCCGGCAGGGGCTTTTTTGTTGCCCCGAACAGATATGCGGGCCTTTCCAAATGAAAAAACGCTGTCTAAACTTGAGAAACACGCCCGGACGTTCGGGGATGCAATGCCCCTCTTGCCAACACACCGACAGCCGGGTGCTCGAGTCTCGGGCAGCCGACAGTGGGCGCAGCGTGCGGCGGCGGCGCGAATGCCTCAATTGTGAATTTCGTTTCACCACCTATGAGCGGGTGGAAACGGTGCCCATCACTGTGGTGAAGCGCAATACCAGCCGAGAAACCTTCAACCGGGCCAAGTTGCTGCACGGCTTGCTTCGGGCCTGCGAAAAAACCGGCCTGGAGCCGGCCCGACTGGAAGCGGTGGTGGACGAAATCGAGCTGCAACTGCAACAGCGCAGCGGTCGTGAGGTGACCAGTGGCGAAATCGGTGAATTGGTGCTGCAGCAACTCAGCGAGATGAGCGAAGTGGCCTACGTGCGCTTCGCGTCGGTGTATCGGCAATTCCAGGGGATCAGCGACTTTGTCGCCACCCTCGAGGGCCTGCACAAGCGGAGCGGCAGCCGCCTGCGGGCGAAACCAAGCCTGGCCGCCATCGGCTGACCACATCGCCTGGTCCACAAAACCTGTTGCTGCGTCGCCTGGTCGCATTGGTACAGTGATTGATCGGACTGCGTCTGCTGGCGGGCAGAGCGTCCCTTCCTTCGTACTGCCCTCGGCAGGCCGCCACCCTTCCATGACCGTAACCCCTTCCGACGCCACCACTGAGGCGCTCAGCAGCGACGCCCTCAGTGCCGAGGCCGACCTGGATCTCGCCGCCGAGACGGCCGACGATCTCGACCTGGCCATTCCGGAAGAGGTCCCCACCGCCGACGACCCCAGCAGCCGCGCCGCTTCCCGCAATGACGTGGACGGCGTGGGCTTCACGCTCGATGAGTTCGCGTCGCTGCTGAGCAAGTACGACTACAACTTCAAGCCTGGCGACGTCGTCAACGGCACGGTGTTTGCCCTTGAGTCGAAGGGCGCCATGATCGACATCGGCGCCAAGACAGCCGCCTTCATGCCCCTGCAGGAGGTGTCGATCAACCGGGTCGAGGGTCTGAGCGACGTGCTCCAGCCCGGCGAGATCCGTGAGTTCTTCATCATGAGTGAGGAGAACGAGGACGGCCAGCTCTCGCTCTCCATTCGCCGCATCGAGTACCAGCGGGCCTGGGAGCGGGTGCGTCAGCTGCAGAAGGAAGACGCCACCATCTACAGCGAAGTGTTCGCCACCAACCGCGGTGGCGCGCTGGTGCGGGTGGAAGGTCTGCGCGGTTTCATCCCCGGCAGCCACATCAGCACCCGCAAGGCCAAGGAAGAGCTGGTGGCCGATTTCCTGCCTCTCAAGTTTCTGGAGGTGGACGAGGAGCGCAACCGCCTGGTGCTCAGCCATCGCCGTGCCCTGGTGGAACGCAAGATGAATCGCCTCGAGGTGGGCGAAGTGGTGCTGGGCACCGTGCGTGGCATCAAGCCCTACGGCGCCTTCATCGACATCGGTGGCGTCAGCGGTCTGCTGCACATCTCCGAGATCAGCCACGAGCACATCGAGACACCGCACACGGTGCTCAATGTGAACGACCAGATGAAGGTGATGATCATCGATCTCGACGCCGAGCGCGGCCGCATCTCCCTCTCCACCAAGGCCCTGGAGCCGGAGCCCGGCGACATGCTCACCGATCCCCAGAAGGTGTTCGAGAAGGCCGAGGAGATGGCCGCCCGCTACAAGCAGATGCTGCTGGAGCAGGCCGAGGACAACGAGCCGATGGGCGTCACCCTCGACTGAGGGCTCGACAGCTCCCGATTCACCCATGGCACAACTGCACCTGCGGGGCCAGATCCTGGCTGATGCCAACGGCACTCCCCACAGGATCGACGCGGTGCTGTTCGACAAGGACGGCACCCTCTCGATCAGTGAGCCCATGCTCCATGCCCTGGCTTCGGCCAGGGTTTTTCATGCCCGCCGGTTGTTGCAGCAACGCCATGGCGACTTGCATCCCGACAGGACAGACGAGCTGGCTGATCTGCTGATGCGGGCCTATGGCCTGAGCGAGGAGTCCATCCACCCCGCTGGTGCCACGGCTGTTGGTTCCCGGGGCCACAACCTGATGTCCACCGCCACGGCCCTGGCCCAGGTGGGGCTGGGCTGGCCGGAAGCCCTCGAGCTCAGCGAAGCCATCTTCGCCGCCACCGATGGTTTGCACGGGCAGGGCAGCCAGCATCGTCCGATCGCCACCGAGGGGCTGCACGAGCTGCTGGAGGCCCTGGATGATGCCGGGGTGGCCTGTGCCGTGATCAGCAACGATGACCGCGCAGGCATCGAGGCCTTTCTGGCCAGTCAAGATCTGAGCTCCCGTTTTCAGGGGTTCTGGAGCGCCGACCACAGCCCCCGCAAGCCCGACCCAGCCGCGGTGCACGCACTGTGCGCCACCCTCGGCGTCGCGGTGGAGCACTGTGCCCTGATCGGCGATGCCAACAGCGACCTGCGGATGGCCCAGCTGGCCGGCGTGCCGGTGGTGCTCGGCTACGGAGCGGGCTGGAGCAGCCCTCCACCGCTGGATCCCGCCTTCCCCTGCCTCAGCCACTGGGGCGAACTCGAGGTACGCGCCACCGCCGCATAGGCTGGCCCCACGTTGTAAAGGGCTACATGAGCCGCTACGTCTTCACCTCCGAATCGGTCACCGAAGGGCATCCCGACAAGATCTGCGATCAGGTGAGCGATGCGGTGCTCGACGCCCTGCTCGCCCAGGATCCTGCCTCCCGCGTCGCCTGCGAGACCGTGGTGAACACGGGCCTGTGCCTGATCACCGGCGAGGTCACCACCACCGCCCGCGTCGACTTCAACACCCTTGTGCGGGGCGTGATCAACCAAATCGGCTACAGCGGCGCCCGTGCCGGTGGCTTCGATGCCAACAGCTGTGCAGTGCTGGTGGCCCTGGATCAGCAGTCGCCGGACATCGCCCAGGGGGTGAATGAGGCCGATGACCACGACGGCGATCCCCTTGATCTGGTGGGGGCCGGCGACCAGGGGATCATGTTCGGGTACGCCTGCAACGAGACCCCCGAGCTGATGCCCCTGCCGATCAGCCTGGCCCACCGGCTGGCGCGGCGCCTGGCGGAAGTGCGTCACAACGGCACGCTCGGCTACCTCCTGCCCGATGGCAAGACCCAGGTGAGTGTGGTGTACGAGAACGACGTACCGGTGGCGATCGACACGATCCTGATCTCCACCCAACACACCGCTGAGATCGATGGGGTGAGTGAAGAGAAGGCCATGCGGGAGCGCATCGCCGCCGACCTCTGGAGCCACGTGGTGGAGCCCGCCACCGCCGATCTCAGCCTCAAGCCGAGCCAGGCCGACACCCGTTTCCTGGTGAACCCCACCGGCAAGTTTGTGGTGGGCGGCCCCCAGGGCGATGCCGGCCTGACGGGGCGCAAGATCATCGTGGACACCTATGGGGGCTACGCCCGCCACGGCGGCGGCGCCTTCTCCGGCAAGGACCCCACCAAGGTGGATCGCTCCGCCGCCTACGCCGCCCGCTACGTGGCCAAGGCCCTGGTGGCCGCGGGCCTGGCCCGCAAGGTTGAAGTGCAGCTCAGCTACGCCATCGGCGTGGCCAAGCCCGTGAGCATCCTGGTGGAGAGCTTCGGCACCGGCGCCATCAGCAATGCCGATCTCACGGCCCTCGTGCAGGAGCACTTCGACCTGCGCCCCGGCGCCATCATCGAAACCTTCGGCCTGCGCCAGCTGCCCCAGCAGCGCGGCGGCCGCTTCTACCAGGATGTGGCCGCCTACGGCCACTTCGGCCGCAGCGACCTCAACCTGCCCTGGGAGAACGTGGAGGCGATCGCCGCCTCCTTGAAGCAGGCCACCGCCAGCCGCGTGGCGGCCTGAGCCTGCCTTCGCGCCGGGTGCCGTGGATGCAGCCCTCGCACCCCCCCTGGCCCTAGGGGTTGATCTGGGCAGCAGCGGGCTGCGGATCTGCCTGGTGGAACCTGGCGGCGCAAAGTTGGTGGAGGAAACCAGCTCCTACCCCAGCCGGCTGGAAAATCCGTGGAGCTGGGTGGACGGCCTCGAGCTGCTCTGCACCCGGCTGCCGTCTGGCCTGCGCAGCCGCGTTGGGGCCATCGCCATCGCAGGGACCTCCGGCACCCTGCTGCTGTGCCGCGCCGACGGCCAACCAGGCCCCGGAGCCCTGGGCCTGGCCCTGGCTTATCACCACTGCTGCACCGAGCAGGCCGCAGCGGCGGCAGCCCTCGCCGGTGGCGGCCCGGCCGCCAGCGCCAGCGGCAGCCTGGCCCGGGCGCTGCGCCTGCTGGCCCAGGCCGAGCACAGCGCCGAAACGGGGCCCTGGCTGCTGCGTCACCAGGCCGACTGGCTGATGGGCTGGCTGCTGGGTGACTGGCGCTGGGGGGAGGAGGGCAACAACCTGCGTCTGGGCTGGGATCTGCAGCGAGAGCGCTGGAACGGTGCCATCGCCGAGCAACCCTGGAGCGGTGCCCTGCCGCAGATCTGTGCCAGCGGACAGTTGCTGGGACCGCTGGCTCCGGCTGCCGCCGCGGCCCTGGGCCTGCCGCCCAGCACCCGGGTGGTGGCGGGCAGCACAGACGCCAATGCCAGCGTGCTGGCAGCGGAACCCCGCAGCGGCGACGGCATCACCGTGCTGGGCACCACCCTGGTCATCAAACAGTTCAGCCCCAAGCCAATTGAAGGGGCGGGAATCAGCTGCCACCGCGTTGCCGGACGCTGGCTGGTGGGCGGTGCCTCCAATGCCGGGGCGGGCATCCTGCGGCGCTTCTTCAGCGACAGGCAGATCGCCGAACTCAGCCGTCAGATCGATCCCAGCGAGCCCACGGGACTGCAGCTGCGCCCACTACCGGCCCGCGGGGAGCGCTTTCCGGTGGACGATCCAAACCTGGAGCCGGTGCTCGAGCCACGCCCGGTCAGCGATGGGCGCTACCTCCAGGCCCTGCTGGAGGGACTCACGGCGATTGAACAACAGGGCTGGCAACGGTTGCGCCAGGCCGGTGCCCCGCCCCTGGAGCGGGTGATCAGCCTGGGTGGTGGCGCCCGAAACCCCCAGTGGCGCCAGCTGCGGCAGCAGAGCCTGATGGTGCCGGTGCTGAACCGCCCTGGGCTTACGGCGGCCCTCGGCATGGCCAGACTGGCGGCAACCATCCTTCCCCTGCCATGAACGACCGCCTGCGCTCGGTGATCTCGATGGGGGTGTTCGTGCTGCTGGCGGGGTACGTGGGCTTCAGCGCCATTCGCCTGGGCCTGGTGCTCTGGCAGCGCTTCGGCGCCGGCTGACGCCAGAATCCGGCCACACCTCCTGCCCCAGAGCGCCATGTCCGCCGACCCCCTCACCCCCGCCGTGAGTGATCGGATCTGCAAACACATGAACGACGACCACGCCGAAGCCGTGGTCGCCTATGCCCGCCATTACGGCGGCGTCGAGACAGCCACGGCGGCGCAGATGGTCGCGGTAGGGCCTGAGGCGATGCAGCTGGAGGTGGATGGTCAGATGCTGGAGGTGCGCTTCGACCACACCCTCAGCGACAGCGACGATGCCCACCGCACCCTGGTGGCCATGCTGCGGGCCATGCCCCGCTAGGACCCGGCACCCAGCCCCCCCCCACCGCGCATGGGGGTGGGAATCCTGCAGCCATTGCCGCGTCCAGCCGCCATGGCTACCTGGCCCACCGGCCCCAACCCCCTGGCCGCAAAGCTGATCCAACTGTTGCCTCTGCACTGGATCGCCCAACCCCCCAAGTTGCGCGCCGATCTGGCCGCAGCATTGCCGCCGGGCGGATTCCAGGGCAGCGCCCCCCTGCGCTGGTGGGCAGCGGGCATGTACGAAGGGGATGTGCGCAGGCAACTGCTGCAGCTGCGCAAAGATCCACGGCCACCCCTGGTGGGCGTTCTGGTGGAGCACCTGGCCGGCGCCCTTGCAGCCGAAGCCTGGGAGCAGGCCCCGCTGCTGGTGCCTATCCCAAGCTGGAAACAACGGTCGAACCCGCTGCCGGGCCTGCTGGGCCGGGCCTTGAGCTGGCGGCTGGGTTGGCGCCAGTCGCCCCTCCTCGAGCGCAGTCGAGCGGTGCTGGGCCAGCACCACCTGGGTCGGGAGCTGCGCTGGGCCAACCAGGCCGGTGCCTTCCGCTGCGCCGTCCCCGAGGGTCTGCGGCACCGAGCCCGCCCGCCGGTGCTCCTGATCGACGACATCCTCACCACAGGCGCCACCGCCTGCGCCGCCGCTTCGGCCCTGGGTGACCAGGGATGGCAGGTGGCCGGCATGGCCTGCCTGGCCCGCACCCCATGGCAGCGCCGTGATCTAAGATCGCCGGGTCGCCAAGGCGACAGGCCGGGATAGCTCAGTTGGTAGAGCAGGCGATTGAAAATCGCCGTGTCCCCAGTTCAAATCTGGGTCCTGGCATCAAACACCTTCCACTCGCTTCTCCACCAGTGGTGCCTGAGTCTCGGAATGACGACTTTCAACCGCCATATCTGGCGGTTAGCGTCTTACTGTCGTCATCAAGGCGGTGAATTCTTGCGGTAGGTGAGCGGTAGGTGAATCGCGCATCCACGACGGATCCCCATCGCGTAACCATTTTTCACCTACCAGGGCGGCCAGATCTGCTGTCAGCGACGGCGAGGAACGCTGCCGCCAAGAACGCGCCCAATCCCACCCCGAGGTCCTCAGAGGCATCACGCAGCGCCCACAACGCCTCCTGGACCCCTGCGGGTGCCACCCCTGAACCCTCCTGGCACTTGGCACCCCACCGCCCCAGAGGCGACTGAAAGTCAGGCACAAGGCCGCGGGCGCGGGCATGCTGGTGCCGGTTTTGTTGGGACTGCTCTCGTCCCTTGGCCCAGCCTTCTGCCAGTACTGACCTGATCGCCTTCCTGCAGGCCTTGCCG
>JBILUH010000080.1:0-6993 GCA_044371095.1 Cyanobium sp. | reverse complement strand
CGCCTCATCCAGCCGCGTGTTGACGGTGGAGAGCGGAATCACCACATCCACTCCTGATCGGATCTTGGTGTGGTTCAGCAGCTGCTGGCTGGCACTGTTGGCCACCACCACCACCCGCTGATCGGCGGTGCGCAGTTCGGTGACGAGCAGGCCCACGTCCACCACTTCACCGGTGATGCCATTGATGTCCACCACGTCGCCGACGGCGTAGTGATCGTCGAGCAACGCCACCAGGCCCGCCACCAGATCGCGCAGCAGCCCCTGGAAGGCGATCGCCAGGCCGCCGAGCAGAGCCCCGCCAGCGAGCCAGGCGCCCACCGTGAGTTCACGCACGCCGGGGATATCGAGCAGCACCAGCACACCCAGCACAGCGAAGCAGGCCAGATCGATCAACCGCTGGCTGGCCTGCATCAGGTTGTGGTAGCGCTGCTCCCGCCGGGCCCGTTCCGCCATCGGCACCGCCAGGCTGCTCACCCACTGCCGCAACACGAACAACACCAGCAGGCGCAGACCGAGGGCGGCGATGCCGATCCCCAGCACCTTGAACAGGATCGAGAGTGGTTGCAGCAACACCGTGATGGCCAGGGGGATCTGGCCCGGAACCCCAGCCACCGCCAGCCCCACCATCAGCACCAGCTGCACCAGCACGGCCAGAAACAGCAGCCGGATCACCCCCTGCAGCAGCTGGACCCGGCTGTTCTGCAGCTCCCGGTATTCCCGGGCTGCTTTCTGGCGATCGCGCAGCCGCCGCCGCAGGCGGCCCCACAGCCACAGGCTGGCGGACACGCAAGCCAGCAACACCAGCTCCAGCACCAGCGTCACCTTCAGCCGCAGCCACACCTGGCTGGGCTGCTCGGTCAGACGGGCATGGCGCAGGCGCCGCTGCAGCAGCTCACGCCAGCGGCTGGCCAGTTGGGCTCGGCTGAGGCCATGCAGCTGGGCATCCGCCTCGGTGATGGTGAGGAGCGGTAGCGGCACGGACCGCCCCTGCAATCTGGCCTCCAGCTGAAGGCTGCCGTCGCGGCGGGTGGCGACATCGATGCGGAGATCGTCGGGCTTGCCCAGCACTGACCAGGGGTCGCCGCTGCAGAGCCGTTGCTTCTCGGGCCCGCCGAGCACGATGCCCTCGAGCAGCGCTTCGGCGATGGCCTCCCCCGGGTCGCACAGCAGGCGGGGCTGATAGAGCAGAGAGAGGTTGCCCTCGATCACCGCGGCCCGCTGCGTCGCCTGGGGCCCGGCATCCTGCTGGCTCACCACAGGCGAAGCCACGCTGATCGCCGGCACCCCAAGGATGTGCACCGGTGCCACCTCGTAGCTGCCGACCGGTTCAGCGGCCTTGGTGAGTGCATCCGCCGGCTGGTCTGCTGCCGCTGCCGAAGGCAGCACGCCCAGCCCCACCGACACGGCCATCACCAGGCCGATCAGCAGCGCAAGCACCAGGCTTAGCCACCGGTTCCAGCGCGGGGCGCCCATGGTGATGGCCTGGATGGGGTCGTGGCGTGGGATCACCAGCCGCCGTTGGCCATTGCTCAAGATCAGCTGCGCAGAGTCCAGGTGCCCAGATTCCCGCATAATGCGGCGGCCCACAGGGCCTGAGCCGCTCCAGACCACAAAGCACTCCCACGTTGCTCCGATCTGCAACCAGAGGCAATGCGTGTAAAAGCGGATTGTGCTGAGCCGCTGGCTCCGCGAAGCTGTGCTCATCAATCCAGGAGGCGCCCACCATGGACGACACGCCACCCCGCCAGGTACGAGAAGCACGCTGACTGCAGGCCCCTGCTCCAACAGTCTTCACCCATTCGTGGGCGGGTCGTTCAGCCAGGCAAGAGAGAAGCATTCCCTCATGCAGCTCACCTGGTGCGCCTGACTGATCGACACTCCATCCGCACCGCCCCAGGTGCCCCCGGAGAACCCACTGCCCCACACCTGGAATGCTCGGCCCCAGGCGCCAACGCCAGCAGCTTCGATAGCAGCTTCAATCGACCACCGTTGGGATGTTCTCAGCCATCGCCCCTGGGGTCTTCCTCAGGGGTTTTGTTTTGTCAGACCAGCCCTACCCTTACCGATCGCCAGACGCGAGCCCGCCCCTGGCATCGCCGTCACCTCCAGCCATGGCACGAGGCTTACGGCTGGAGGTAACGGAGATCGTCGCGGCAGTGATGGCAGTGGCTTGGCCGGCGGCTGTGGCCGCTCAGGGCGTCAGTGCCACTGTGCTTTCCATCGGCGACGGCGACACCATCCGCGTCCGGCAGGCCGACAGGGGCATCACCGTGCGGCTGGCCTGCATCGACGCCCCGGAAACAGCACAAGGCACATATGGCCAGCAGGCCAGGGTTGAGCTGCAGCAGCGGCTGCCCATCGGCCGGGAGATCAGGCTCGCGGTCCAGACCACCGACCGCTACGGCCGCAGTGTCGCTGAGGTGTTCAGCGGGGTGAACATCAACCTGGCCCTGGTGGAGAACGGCCTGGCCTTTGTCTACCGGCAATACCTGGGGGGCTGCGATGCCCGCGCCTACCTGGCGGCAGAAGATCGCGCCAGCCGGGCACGACTGGGGCGGACGGCGTTCAGCCGCCATCCCGGATGGCACCACTCCCGGCGGGCGCCGCTACCGCTGCAGCGAAATCGGCTCCTATGCCCACGCCCAGCAGCTGCTGCGCCAGGGGCATACCTACCTCGATGGCAACGGCGATGGGGAAGCCTGTGAAAGCCTGCGCTGACAGGGTTTCAGGAGGTACGGGAACAGGCACTCCCGCAAGCCGCCATCGCCGCACAGAAGGGGTACTTTGACGTTGAGGGGAGGCCAGGGATCACCCCAGCAAGGATCACAACCGAGAAGGTCAAGCTCCGAAAAGGTCAAGCTCCGAGCATCCCTTCTCCCAGACGTGGTCTCCTTTCCTTACCTGCCAGGCCCATGACAGGTCATGCGTGAACCACAGACACCCGACCGGCGGACCTTGGTGTGAGGAGGTGACGGCCGCAACCGGTGCTAAGGCGCCCCCCACGGGGCGCCTTCCTGTTGGCAGCCAGGGGAATGGCGAGAAAAGCTGGTGTCTCAGCGCGGCAGCGGACAGAGCAACGGCCCCGGCACGCGGCAGGTGCGCCAGACGCCGTTGCTGCTGCTCACCTCCACGCCGATCAGGCTGGCGGGATGGTCGGGCTCGCTGAGATCGCCGATCCAGGCGATGGCGTCGGCGATGGCGTCATCGAGGGAGCTGTAGTGGTCGTCGAGCTGACAGTGGGGCTGACAGCTGCCATCGATGAGGCGGTAGCTGCGCTCGCTTGCGTTGCCTGGCTTGCTGCGCCGAGCCGTGGATCCTGATGCCTGCATCTTGCTCCTGCTGTCCTCAGCACCATGGCCAGCCGCAGGGGCCGCTGGCTGTATCGGGCAGAACGTTTTGAGGTGTCGTTACAGCGGCGGCAACCAAGGTTGATTCCGAGGCTGGTTCCCGCGGTTGCCCCCTGGCAAGACGATGCAGGATCCGCATGAAATCCAGTGAGGATTGGGTCTTTGAAGCCTTCGGATTCGCTGCCACCTGCAGCAATCCGACTCAGACTGCAACCAGCTCCACCCAGCTGCGATTCGTTGCCACCTGATGCCTGACGCCGTCCTTGCGCCCGGAGCCCGCATCGAATGCCGCAGCGCCGAATGGCTGGTGCGCAGCCTGGGCCGCAGCTCCGAGGGCCAGCAGGTGGTGGATGTGGTGGGCGTCTCGCCGTTTCTGCGCGAGAAGGAGGCCCGCTTCCTGGTGGCGGTGGAGCAAGCAGCTGGCAGCTTCAAGGTGCTGCAGCCGGAGGACACAGCCCTGGTGGCCGACCCCTCGCCCCAGTACCGCGACAGCCTGCTGTTCCTGGAGGCGCACCTGCGCCGCACCGTGCCCACCGATGCCGCGCTGGCGGTGGGCCATCTGGCGGCAATGGACGCCCTGCCGTACCAGCTGCAACCGGCGGCCAAAGCCCTGGCGATGCCGCGGGCACGGCTGCTGATCGCCGATGCGGTGGGCCTGGGCAAAACGCTGGAATGCGGCATTCTCTGCAGCGAGCTGATCCGCCGCGGACGCGGTAAGCGGATCCTGGTGGTGACCAGCAAGAGCATGCTGGTGCAATTCCAGAAGGAATTCTGGACGCGGTTTTCGATCCCTTTGGTGCGGCTGGATTCGCTGGGCATCCAGCGGATCCGGCAACACATCCCAACCAATCAGAATCCCTTCCACTACTACGACAAGGCGATTGTTTCGGTTGATACGCTCAAGAACGACCGCGATTACCGCTTCTATCTCGATAACGCCAACTGGGACATCATCGTGATCGATGAGTGTCAGAACGTGGCGGAGCGGGCCAAAGGAGCGCAGAAAAGTCAGCGGGCCCGCCTGGCGGAGCGCCTGGCCACCCGCTCGGAAACCCTGATCCTGCTCTCGGCCACACCGCATGACGGCAAGCCCGAGAGCTTCGCGAGCCTGATGAACATGCTCGACCCCACCGCGATCGCCAACCCGAGCGCCTACACCAAAGAGGACATCAAAGATCTCTATCTGCGCCGCTTCCGCAAGGACGTGATCGCGGATCTCCGCAGCAGCGTGCAGGAGCGGGACACTGCGGATGTGGACTGCCAGGCCAGCGAACGGGAAGAGCGGGTGTTTGCCCTGCTGAAGGATCTCAAGCTGCCCGATAGCGACGCCAGGGCCAAGGCGGGCCAGCTGTTCAAAACCACCCTGGCCAAAAGCCTGCTCTCCAGCCCGATGGCGGCCCTGGAAACGGTGCGCAACCGGCTGAAACGCCTGCAGGCCCAGGCCACCCCAGCCCCGGCCGACTGCGCAGCCCTGCAGGAGCTGGAGCCCTTGCTGGCGGTGATCGGCCCGGCCGATTTTTCCAAATACCAGCGCCTGCTGCAGCTGATCAACGCGGATTGGAACTGGCGCGGCAACAACGCCAAAGACCGCCTGGTGATCTTCACGGGGCGGCGCGAAACCCAGCGCTTTCTGGTGGAGCACCTGGCCGCAGACCTCGGCCTGCCCCAGGGGGCGGTGGTGGGCCTCGATGGCGCCATGGCTGATGTGGATCAAACCAAGGTGGTGGAGCAGTTCGCCCAGGAGAAGGAGGCGGTGCGCATCCTGGTGGCCACCGAGGTGGCATCGGAAGGCCTGAACCTCCACTACCTCAGCCACCGGTTGGTGCACTTCGATATTCCCTGGTCGCTGATGACGCTGCAGCAGCGCAATGGCCGCATCGACCGCTACGGCCAGCCCATGCAGCCGCAGATCCGCTATCTGCTCACCCGCTCGCACAGCGAGGGGATGGGCGATGCCGAGAAGATCCTGCGGGTGCTGATCCGCAAAGACGACCAGGCGCAAAAAAACATCGGCGACCCTTCGGTGTTTCTGCGCGTGTTTGATGCCGAGGTGGAGGAAGAGGAGATCGGCAAGGCGTTGGAGGCCGGCGATGCCGAAGGCCTGGAGCGCCGCATGGACGCCAATGCAAGGCCCTACCTCGAGCAGAGCAGTGATCTGAATCTGTTTGCCGAGATGTTCGGCTTCTCCGCCGGCGAAGACCCTGAATCAGGCGCATCCTCCCCCGCAGCCGCCAGCCCGGCGATCCCGGTGGAGCAGCGCAGACCCTTCAGCCTGTTTCCCAGCCTGTGGAGCTATGTGGAGCAGGCCCTGGGGGCGGTGGCCGAGGCGATGGAGCGCCGCGGCGAAAAGCTCGACCTGCGCGCGTTTCCTGAGCAGGAGCGGCTGGAGATCACGCCACCACCCGATCTGCAGCGCCGCTACGAGCGCTACCCGCGGGAACTGCGGCCCCAGAACGGCCAGCGGCTGGTGGTGTCAACCGAGGTGGCGGCCCTGCAGCGCGCCCTGGAGCAGGCCCGCCGGCAGGACAGCAGCCGGCCCGAGCTGGAATACCTCTGGGATCTGCACCCGCTGGTGGACTGGCTGGCGGATCGGGGCCAGATCACCTTCCCGCGCCACTGCGCGCCGGTGCTGCAGCTGGGCGAAGGGCTGGAGCCCGGTGAGGTGGTGATGGTGCTGCAGGGCACGATTCCCAACCAGAAAGGCATGCCGGTGGTGCAGGAGTGGGTGGCGGTGCGTTTTGCCGGTGCTGGCCTGAATGTGGCAGCGGTGGAGCCCTTCGCGGCGGTGGCCGAGCGATTGGAGCTGGGGCGCAAGGCGTATGCCAACCCCAATGCGGCGATCCCCTTGCACCTGCGCCAGCAGCTGCCCTATGCCGTGAAGCAGGCCGACGCCTACCTCAACCGCTGCGGCCAGCAATGGAGCGAGCGGATGCAGCCGGAGCTGGAAGCGCAGCGTGAGCGGCTCAAACGGCTGCGGGGCCGCCAGGAGCAGCAGTTGCAGCTGAGCTTCGAGGCGAATCAGCGCCCGCAGCAGATCAAGGAGAAGTGGCGGCTGGCGGAGCAGAAGGCGATCCACACCCGCTTCGACGACCACGAGCGCTTCGTGAACGAGGTGATGACGATCGAACCGGCCCCCTACCTGAAGCTGGTGGCGGTGCTGCACCGGGAACCATGAGCGCCGCTAGCGTTGACAGCACTGATCGCACTGCAGGCAGGAGGCTGACGATGGCCACGCTCACGATTCGCAACCTTGAGGACAGCACCAAGTCGCAATTGCGCCTCCAGGCGGCCCGCCATGGGCGCTCGATGGAGGAAGAGGCGCGCGTCATCCTTCGCCAGGCGGTGACTGGAGCTCAACCAGCGGAGGCCCGTGAGGGTGTCGGCAGCCGCATCCATGCCCACTTCGCCCGCCTCGGCGGGGTGGAACTGGAGCTGCCTGATCGCACAGGCCTGCCGCAGGCTCCGGACTTGGGGGAGGCGGCTGGGTGATCGTGCTCGACACCAACGTGCTCTCGGAGCTGATGAGGCCGCAGCCTGATCCCCAGGTGATGGCCTGGGCCAATGGGCTTGAGCCACGGGCGATCGCGATCACGGCGATGAACGAAGCCGAGATCCTCCATGGCCTCGCCCGCTTGCCCGCTGGACG
>JBILUH010000031.1:0-24777 GCA_044371095.1 Cyanobium sp. | reverse complement strand
TGCCCCGCCTGCGGCCCCCGGCTGCAGTGGCAGGGGCCCGAGGACGGGGGTGCGGCCGCAGCAGCGGCGCCCCTCGATCAGGCCCTGGCGCTGCTGGCGGCGGGCGGGATCCTGGCGCTGCAGGGGGTGGGCGGCTTCCAGTTGCTGGTGGATGCCAGCAACGGGGCGGCGGTGGCCCGGCTGCGCCAGCGCAAGCACCGCCCCGCCAAGCCCCTGGCCCTGCTGGTGGCCGATCTGGAGCAGATCGCTACTGCGGTGGAGTTGTCTGCAGCAGAACGGCGCCAGCTGCACCACCCGGCCGCGCCGATCGTGCTGCTGCGCCGCCGGCCCTGCTGCCGTGAGGCCTTCGCCGGTGTGGCCCCCGGCAGCGCGGCCCTGGGGGTGATGTTGCCCGCCTCGCCGCTGCACCAGTTGCTGGCGCAGGGTTTCGGCCGCCCGTTGGTGGCCACCAGCGGCAACCGCAGCGGTGAGCCACTCTGCCGCGATCCCGGCGAGGCCCTGGAGCGCCTCGCCGGCATCGCCGATGGCTTCCTGCTGCACAACCGCCCGATCGCCCGCCGCCTCGACGACTCGGTGTTGCAGGTGATCGAAGCGCGGCCGGTGCTGTTGCGCCGCGCCCGCGGCTACGCCCCCACCGCCCTGGCGCTGCAGGCCCCACCGGGCACCGCCCTGGCCCTCGGCGCCGACCTTAAAAGTGCGCCGGCTCTGGCGGCGGGCGGCCGGGTGTGGCTGGCGCCGCTGCTGGGCGATCTGGCCGGTGGCCTGCAGCAGCAGCTGTTGCGGCAGGGGCTGGATGCGCTGCTGGCGCGGGATGGCTGTGAGCTGGAGGCGCTGGCCTGCGACGGCCATCCCGGTTATGTGAGCCACCAGCTGGCCGCAGGCGCCGCCCGGCGGCGGGGGCTGCCGCTGCTGCCGGTGCAGCACCACCGCGCCCACGGCCTGGCGGTGGCGGCTGAGCACGGCCTGGCGTTGCCGCTGCTGGTGTGGGCCTGCGATGGCCTCGGCTACGGCGATCCGGGTGGCAGCGGCCACCGGCTCTGGGGCGGCGAGCTGCTGCGGCTCACCCCCGGCGGCGCCGAGCGCTGGGCCTGCCTGCGGCCCTTCCCCCTGCCGGGCGGTGCGCGCGCCATGGCCGAACCCCGCCGCGCCGCCCTCGGCCTGCTGGCTGCTGCTGGCCCGGCGGCCCTGGCCCACCCCGGCGCCGGCCCCTGCCGCGCCGCCTACACGCCTGGGGAGTGGGAGCTGCTGCTGCAGGCCATCGCCACGGGTTGCAACAGTCCGCTCTGCTCCAGCACCGGTCGCCTGTTCGACGCGGTGGCGTCCCTGCTGGACCTGTGCCAGTGCAGCAGCTTTGCGGGGGAAACGGGGCTGCTGCTGGAGGGGTTGGCGCTGCAGGCCGAGGGGTCGGGCGCCGGCCGCTGCGATGGGGTGGTGCCGATGCCGCTGGTGGCGGCCCGGGGGCTGGAGCTGGGCTGGCTCGATTGGGAGCCCCTGTTGCACCGCCTGTTGCACGCCGGCGCGGCTGGGCTGGCGCCCCTGGTGTCGCCCATGGAGCGCGCCGCGGACTTTCATGCCGCCCTGGCGGCGGGGCTGGCTGGCGCGGCGGCTGAAGCGGCGGCCCGCTGTGGCGCCACCACCGTGCTCCTGGCCGGCGGCTGCTTTCAGAACCGCCTGCTGCTGGAGAGCACCAGCGCGGCCCTGCGGGCGGCGGGCCTGGTGCCCCGCTGGGCTGAGCAGCTGCCCAGCAACGACGGCGGCCTGGCCCTGGGTCAGCTTTGGGCAGCCCTGGCCGAACTCCCTATAACCAGGGAAAGCGCGGAGGCCCGTTGATGTGCCTGGCGACCCCGGGGGTGATCCTGGCGATCACGGCCTCCCCCCTGGCTGACGGCGAGGACGCCCAGCTCTGGCGCCAGGCCGAGGTGGATTTCGGTGGCGTGCGCCAGTGCGTGAGCCTGGCCTGCCTGCCGGAGGCCGTGGTGGGCGATCGGGTGCTGGTGCACGTGGGCATGGCCCTGAGCGTCGTGCTGGACGACGAGCCATGAGTGCCCAGCTCACGGCTGCCCAGATCACGGCTGCCCAGCTCACGGCTGCCCAGCTCACGATTGACGGCAATGAGGCCGTGGCGCGTGTCGCCTACCGCCTCAATGAGGTGATCGCCGTTTACCCGATCACCCCCGCGTCGCCGATGGGCGAGTGGGCCGATGCCTGGTCTGCCGAGGGGCGGCCCAACCTCTGGGGCACGGTGCCTGCAGTGGTGGAGCTGCAGAGCGAGGCGGGTGCTGCCGGCACGGTGCATGGCGCCCTGCAGGCCGGGGCACTCACCACCACCTTCACGGCCAGCCAGGGGCTGCTGCTGATGATCCCCAACCTCTACAAGCTGGCGGGGGAGCTCACCCCCGCGGTGCTGCACGTGGCGGCCCGCTCGCTGGCGGCCCAGGGCCTCTCGATCTTCGGCGACCACAGCGATGTGATGGCGACCCGCGGCACGGGTTGCGCCATCCTCTGCTCCGCTTCGGTGCAGGAGGCGGGCGATTTCGCCGCCATCGCCACCCGGGCCAGCCTGCACAGCCGGCTGCCGTTTCTGCATGTCTTCGATGGCTTCCGCACCTCCCACGAGATCCAGAAGATCGCGCCGCTCAGCGATGCCCAGCTGCGCGAGCTGATCCCCGAGGCTGAGATCAGCGCCCACCGCGCCCGGGCCCTCAGCCCCAACCGCCCGGTGATCCGCGGCACCAGCCAGAACCCCGACGTCTACTTCCAGGCGCGGGAATCGGTGAACCGCTTCTATGACGCGGCGCCGGATCAGCTGATCGAGGCGATGACGTACTTCGGTGCGCTCACCGGTCGCCAATACCAGCCCTACGACTACGTCGGCCCCGCCGATGCCGAGCGGGTGCTGGTGCTGATGGGCTCCGGCTGCGAGACCGCCGTGGAAACGGCTGAGGCGCTGCAGGCCGCCGGCGAGCGGGTGGGGGTGCTGAAGGTGCGCCTGTTCCGGCCGTTGGCGGCCCGCTTGCTGGTGGAGGCCCTGCCGGCCAGCACCCGGGCCATCGCCGTGCTCGACCGCTGCAAGGAGCCCGGTGCCCCCGGTGAACCCCTCTACCTCGATGTGGTGGCGGCCCTGGCGGAGGAGTGGGCGGCTGTGCATGGGACTGCCGTGCATGGGGGTACGGTGCATGGGGCGGTGCCGCTGCCGGTGGTGCTGGGCGGTCGCTACGGGCTGTCGTCGAAGGAGTTCACCCCGGCGATGGTGAAGGCGGTGTTCGATCACCTGCGGCCCCTGCTGGCGCCGGATCTGGCGGCAAGCGAGCCCCGGCCGCTCAACCATTTCAGCGTCGGCATCGACGATGACCTCACCCACCGCTCCCTGTCGCTCGACGATGACGCCGAACACGGCTTCGTCACCGATGGGGCCGAGGTGCGCGCCGTGTTCTACGGCCTGGGCTCGGATGGCACGGTGGGGGCCAACAAGGCCAGCATCAGGATTATCGGCGAGGGCACCGATCTCTATGCCCAGGGTTATTTCGTCTACGACTCCAAGAAGTCGGGCTCGGTCACGGTGTCGCATCTGCGCTTCGGGCCCCGGCCGATCCGCTCCACCTACCTGATCCAGCGGCCCACGTTCGTGGCCTGCCACCAGTGGGATTTCGTTGAACGCTTCGACCTGCTGGCCGGCATCGCGCCCGGCGGGGTGCTGCTGCTCAACAGCCCGTTCGTGCCCGCAGACACCTGGGTGCGGCTGCCTGAGCCGCTGCGCAGTCAGATCCGCGCCAAGGGCCTGCGGGTGCACCAGATCCATGCCAATCAGGTGGCGCGGGATGCCGGCATGGGACCCCACATCAACACGGTGATGCAGGCCTGCTTCTTTGCCCTCAGCGGCGTGCTGCCGCGCCAGGAGGCCCTCGCCCGCATCCGCCACGCGATTGAAACCATCTACCGCCGCAAGGGCGAGGCCGTTGTGGCCATGAACCTCGCCGCCCTCGACGCCAGCCTCGATCAGCTGCACCCGCTCGACTGGCAGGCCCTGGACGCCTCTGCTGCCGAGGCCACCGCTCCGAGCCCTGCGCCGTTGCCGGCGGATCGGCTCGCGGCAGCTCCGGAGTTTGTGCGCACGGTGATCGGGCCGATGCTCGAGCGCCGCGGCGACGGGCTGCCGGTGAGCGCCCTGCCCTGCGACGGCACCTGGCCGGTGGGCACGGCCCGCTGGGAGAAGCGCAACATCGCCGCTGAGGTGCCCGTGTGGGAAACCGACCTGTGCGTGCAGTGCGGCAAGTGCGTGCTGGTGTGCCCCCACGCCGTGATCCGCGCCAAGGTGGGCGCCCCGGAGGTGTTCGCCGCGGCCCCGGAGGGCTTCCGCACCGCCCCCGCCCGCGATCCGGCCTTCGCCGGGCAGACCTTCACCCTGCAGGTGGCCGCGGAAGACTGCACCGGCTGCGCCCTGTGCGTGGAGGTGTGCCCCGCCCGCGACCGCAGCGAGCCCAGGCGCAAGGCGATCAACATGGCGCCGCAGCGGCCCCTGCGCCAGCAGGCCCGCGGCCACTGGGACTTCTTCCTGCAGCTGCCCGAGGGGCCGCGCGCTGATCTCAACCTGCACAAGATCGGCCAGCAGCAGCTGCAGCAGCCGTTGTTTGAGTTTTCCGGCGCCTGCGGCGGCTGCGGCGAAACCCCCTACCTCAAGCTCGCCTCCCAGCTGTTCGGCGATCGGATGCTGATCGCCAATGCCACCGGCTGCAGTTCGATCTACGGCGGCAATCTGCCCACCACGCCCTGGAGCGCCAACGCCGAGGGGCGCGGGCCGGCCTGGAGCAATTCCCTGTTTGAAGACAACGCCGAATTCGGCTACGGCATGCGGGTGGCGCGCGACCAGCAGCGCCAGATGGCGCTCGATCTGCTGGAGCGGTTGGCGGGCCAGCTGCAGCCAGATCAGCTCCCGCCCGCCTTGCTGGATGCCCTGCGCGACGCCGACCAGAGCGATGAAGCCGGCATCGTCGAGCAGCGCGAGCGGGTGGCCGAGCTCAATGCGCGGTTGCAGGCCGTCTCAGCGCACGCCCCCAGCGACGACCTTCGCGCACAGGTTCGCCAGCTGCTGGAGCTGGCCGATGCCCTGGTGAAAACCAGCGTGTGGCTGGTGGGCGGCGATGGCTGGGCCTACGACATCGGCTTCGGTGGCCTCGACCACGTGCTCGCCAGCGGCCGTGACGTCAACGCCCTGGTGCTCGACACCGAGGTGTACTCCAACACCGGCGGCCAGGCCTCCAAGAGCACCCCCCGGGGTGCGGTGGCCAAGTTCGCCGCCGCCGGCAAGGCGGCCCCCAAGAAAGATCTGGGCCTGATGGCGATGACCTACGGCACCGTCTACGTGGCCAGCGTGGCCATGGGCGCCCGCGATGAGCACACCATCCGCGCCTTCCTGGAGGCCGAGAGCTACCCGGGGCCCTCGCTGATCCTGGCCTACTCCCACTGCATCGCCCACGGCATCGACATGGCCCAGGGCATGGCGCACCAGAAGCTCGCAGTGGATTCGGGCCGCTGGCTGCTTTACCGCTACGACCCGCGCCGCGCCGAGCGCGGCGAGACACCCCTGCAGCTCGACAGCCCAGCGCCGAAGAGCTCCCTGGAGGAGGCGATGGAGCAGGAAAACCGTTTCCGCATGCTGCGCTACAGCCAGCCGGAGCGGGCCCGGGCCCTGGTGCGCCAGGCCCAGCGGGAGCTGGAGTGCCGCTGGGCCACCTACCGCGCCCTCTCCCAGCAACCGCCCGCCCCCAGGCCATGACCCCCGATCTCGCCACCACCTACCTCGGCCTGCCGCTGCGCAGCCCCCTGGTGGTGGGAGCGGCCGCTCCCCTCAGCGACGATCTGGCCCAGCTGCAGGCCCTGGAGCGGGCCGGAGCGGCGGCGATCGTGCTGCATTCGCTGTTTGAGGAGCAGATCGAGCAGGAACAGCTCGATCTGCATCGGCGCCTGGGCCAGGGGGCCGACAGCTATGGCGAGGCGCTCAGCTACGTGCCGGAGCCGTCGCTCTTCCATGGCGGCGAAGACCTCTACCTCCGCCATCTCGAGCAGGCCTGCCAGCGCCTGGCGGTGCCGGTGATCGCCAGCCTCAACGGCACCAGCCCTGGCCGCTGGGTGGAATCGGCGCGGCGGATCGAGGCGGCCGGCGCGGCGGCCCTGGAGCTGAACATCTACGCCATCCCCACCGATCCGGAGCTCTCCAGCGCCGCCATCGAGGCCGGGGTGGAGGAGATCGTGCGCCAGGTGCGCGCCGAGGTGCGCCTGCCCCTGGCCGTGAAGCTGAGCCCCTTTTTCACCAACCTCAGCGCCATGGCCGGGCGCCTGGTCGCGGCGGGGGCCGATGGGCTGGTGCTGTTCAACCGCTTCTACCAGCCCGACATCGACATCGAGGCCATGGAGGTGCGGCCCAACCTGCTGCTGTCCACCCCCCACGATCTGCGCCTGCCGCTGCGCTGGATCGCCCTGCTGCACGGCCGTCATCCGGTGGATCTGGCGGCCAGTGGTGGCGTGCACCGCGGCACCGATGTGGTGCGGCTGTTGATGGCCGGGGCCCGCGTCACCCAGGTGGTGGGGGCGCTGCTGCGCCATGGCCCCGGGCGCTTAGCCGGGCTGGAGGAGGAGCTGGCCACCTGGCTGATGGAGCACGAGCTGGCCTCGGTGGCCGAGCTGATCGGCTGCATGAGCCAGCAGCGCTGCCCCAACCCGGCCGAATACGAGCGGGCCCAGTACATGCGCGCCATTCAGGGGTACCGCCCGGCGGCGGCCCGCCAGGCGCCGGGGCCCTGGTGAGCCCTCCCGCCCCCGGCCGGGTTGCGGAGGCCTCCACCCGGGTCGCCGAGCTGGCGGCGGAACTGGCCGCCACCGCCAGCCGCCCCTGGACGGTGATGGAGGTGTGCGGCGGCCAGACCCACGCCATCCTGCGCTGGGGCCTCGACCAGTTGCTGCCGCCGGGACTGCGGCTGATCCACGGCCCGGGTTGTCCGGTGTGTGTGACGCCGGCCGAGCGCATCGATGCGGCCCTGGCGCTGGCGGCCCGCCCGGAGGTGATCCTCTGCTCCTACGGCGACATGCTGCGGGTGCCCGGCGGCAGGGCTGCGGGGGCTGATGCGGCGGCGGCAACCGATCTGCTCGGCGCGCGGGCCGCCGGCGGCGACGTGCGCCTGCTCACCTCGCCCCTGGAGGCCCTGGCCCTGGCCCAGGGCGCGCCCGAGCGCGAGCTGGTGTTTCTGGCGGTGGGCTTTGAGACCACGGCCCCGGCCACGGCCCTGCTGCTGCGCCAGGCCCGGGCCCTGGGGCTCACCAACCTCTCGGTGCTGCTGGCCCACGTGCGGGTGGCCCCGGCGATGGAGGCGCTGCTGCTGGAGCCCACCAACCAGGTGCAGGGCTTTCTGGCCGCCGGGCATGTGGGCGCCGTGATGGGCACCGCCGAGCTGCACCAGCTGGTGCAGCGCCACCGGGTGCCGGTGGTGGTGACGGGTTTTGAGCCCCTTGATGTGATGGCCGGCCTGCTGCGGCTGGTGCAGCTGCTGGAGGCCGGCACCCCAGCGCTCGCCAATGCCTACGGCCGGGTGGTGCGGGAGCGGGGCAACGCCGCGGCCCAGGCGCTGCTGGCGGAGGTGTTCACGGTGGTGGATCAGCCCTGGCGGGGCCTGGGCCCCATCGCCGGCGGCGGCTTGGCGCTGGTCCCGGCCTATCGCGGCTTCGACGCCCTCGAGCGGTTTCTCCCCATCCCCGCCCACCCCACTCCCGCCCACCTCGCCCACCCCGAGCAGGCCGCCAGCTCCGCCAACCCCTGCATCAGCGGCCCGATCCTGCAGGGGCGCGCGCTGCCGGCGGAGTGCCCGGCCTTCGGCCGGGCCTGCACCCCGGAGCACCCCCTCGGCGCACCGATGGTGTCGAGTGAGGGGACCTGCGCCGCCTACCACCGCTACCGGCGACAGGCCGCATGAGGCAGCGCCATGGGTGATCGCAATGGGTGATCGGATCCAGCTGGCCCACGGCGGCGGTGGCACCCGGATGCAGCAGCTGATCGATCAGGAGCTGCGGGCCCTCTACACCGATCCGGCCCAGGTGCTGCACGATGCCGCCCGGCTGGAGCTCCCCCCTGGCCCGCTGGCCTTCAGCACCGATGGCTACGTGGTGCAGCCGCTCGAATTCCCCGGCGGCGACATCGGCAGCCTGGCGGTCACCGGCACCGCCAACGACCTGGCCATGGCCGGAGCTCGACCACATCATCTGAGTGTGGGCCTGATCCTGGAGGAGGGCCTGCCCCTGGCGTTGCTGCGGCGGCTGGTGGCCTCGATGGCCGCGGCGGCCCGGCAGTGCGGCCTGACGATCGTCACCGGCGACACCAAGGTGGTGGAGCGGGGCAAGGCCGATGGGGTGTTCATCACCACCAGCGGCATCGGCGTGGTGGAGGCGCCGCTGCCGATTGATCCCACGGCGATCCGCCCCGGGGATCAGCTGCTCGTGAGCGGCGATCTGGGCCGCCATGGGGTGGCGATCCTGGCGGCCCGCCATGGTCTGGCGTTGGTGCCGCCGGTGCTGAGCGACTGCGCGCCCCTCTGGCCCCAGGTGCAGGCGCTGCTGGCAGCGGGCGTGCGGATCCACTGCCTGCGCGACCTCACCCGTGGCGGCCTGGCCAGTGCCCTGCAGGAGCTGGCCGAGGCGGCCGGGGTGGAGCTGGCGATCGAGGAAGCGCGTCTGCCGGTGGTGGAGCCCGTGGCGCGCACCTGCGACCTGCTGGGCTTTGAGCCGTTGCACCTGGCCAATGAGGGCCGTTTTGTGGCCGTGGTGCCGTCCCAGGCCTGCGCTGCAGCTCACGCGCTGCTGGCGGCCGAGGGTGGGGACTGGATCGGCTCGGTGCGCCCGGCCGGCGGGGCGGGACCGCGGGTGCTGCTCAGCACGGCCTTCGGCACCGAACGGCTGCTGGTGCCCCTCAGCGGCGAGCTGCTGCCGCGCATCTGCTGAGCGCCTTGACCGTTCACGTTTCACATTCAGGGTCCCTTTTTTGGGGTAATCCGCGAACAGGGGCCCGACCACTGTTTAGGTTTGAGCCACCATCCGGCCACGGCATCCGCCCCGGAGAAGGGTCCATGGACCTCACCCCCTTTCTGAGCAGCCTGGAGGGCACCACGCTCGACCAGGTGCTGCTGTCGGTGGCGATCAGCGGCAAGGTGGCGATCGCCATGAAGGGCCGTTTCCTGCTGCGCTCGGTGTGCGAGAGCTTCCAGGACCGCACCCGCATCGGCTGTGCCGTCACCGATGAGGCCACCTGCCTGAGCTACCTGGGCCGCGAGCCCTACGAGCTGCTGATCTGCACCGACTACCTCGAGAACGGCAACGGCTTTGAGCTGGCCCGCAAGGCCCGCGCCGCCCAGCCCGGTCTGCGGGTGGTGGTGCTGGCCCTGGGTGATGTGATCCCGGCCCAGTATGTGGATGCTCCCTGGCTGGAGGCGGTGGTGGCGGAGGCCGATTTCATCGGCGATCAGCGGCCTCTGCAGGCGGCGGTGCTGGCGGTGATGGGGCACCACTCGTACCGCAGTCCCTCGCTGCGCTCCGGCACCCTGCCCTATCTGAGTTGTCCCCGGCTCACCAAGCGGGAATACGAGGTGCTGGATCTGCTGGCCAGTGGGCTGACGGATCGGGAGATTGCCGAGCGCCTGGTGGTGAGTGAGGAAACGGCGAAGACCTACACCAAGCGCCTGCTGAAAACCCTCGACGTCAGCAACCGCCTGCAGGCGGTGCTCAAGGGCATGCGCTGCGGCATGGTCCAGATCTGATTGCTCCAGATCTGACCCGTCCAGATCGGAATTGTCCCCGTATGGGGGGATCGGCGAGCGGGCCCTTGGCCGCAGAGTGATTCCAGTGCCCATCTGGGTTTCCCCCGGCCCGAAGGCCACGCGTGCCATGACAACCTCCCTGCCCGCTCCCGGCCTCACCATCGGTGAGCTCGAAGCCAATTACTCGCTGTATTGCAAGGCCCTGCGGCTGCTGATCCAGGAGGGCAAATCGATCGCCAAGGTGCGCCGCACCGTCTGCTGGCAACGCCTCGAGATCCTGCACAACTGCCTGCCCGGCCAATACCGGGAGCCCGACTATCTCTTCGCCCTGCTGCAGCGCGAGCTGACCGCCGGCCTTTAAGGCTCGAGCACCCACAGGGCGAGGCCGCCGCCCCGGCCCCGGGCCAGCAACCAGCCCGAATCGGCGTTGCCCGTCCGGGCGATCAGGGCGAAGAAGGGACGCCGGCGCGGCTCCGGCAGGCGGGTGATCGCTTGCCGCCACAGCGTCTGGCGGCCGAGGCGCAGCTCGAGCTCGGTGAACCAGAACTCCAGCAGTGGCCGCGCGCCGCGCAGCTGGCCGTGGCCGCTGAAGCACAGCTGCAGGGCGCCGAGCTGCACGCTGTTGCGCACCGTGAGCGCGTCGTCATCCGCGGCAGCTCCTGCGCCGATGCTGAGGCTGGCTTTCAGGCTGCGCAGCAGGGCAGCCGCCGTGGGGTTGGGCTGGGCCTGGGTTCTGCTCCAGAGCTGGTGCAGGCGCCAGCGGCCCACCAGAGCGGCAGTGGTGAGCTGGGAGCCCTGGCGGCGGCTGAGCCGCTCGCGCTCCAGCACCTCCGTGCCTGTGGGGATCGGGATGTCCATGAAATGCCCTACGCCAGACCCAGCATCCCTGGCCACAGTTCAGACAGCGGCGCTCAGACCTTGTCCGGCACCCAGCCCCCTGCCATGGCTCCGTCCAGCCCGATGGCCAAGGATCCGATCTGCGGGATGGTGGTGCCCACGGCCACGGCCCTCTCGGCCCAGCGGGGCAGCCGCACCTACTACTTCTGCAGCCAGGGCTGCCGGCAGACCTTTCTGACGCCGGAGCAGGAGCTGCGCCGCATGCGCCGCCGTGTGGGCATCGCCTTGAGCGGCGTGCTGGCTCTGGCCGTGTTGCGGGCTGCCGCCTTCATCGCCCTGGCCGCCGGCGTCAGCCTGCTGAGCTGGGCGCCGGTGGCCCAGTTGCCCTGGCTCACCTGGGGGGTGTGGCTGTTTCTGCTGGCCACTCCGGTGCAGGTGATCGGCGGCTGGGGTTTTTACACCGGTGCCTGGGCCGCCCTGCAGCGGCGCGCCCTGAACATGGACGTGCTGATCGCGCTGGGCACCTCGGTGGCCTACCTCTACAGCGTGGTCGTCGTGTTCGCGCCCCAGCTCCTGCCGGTCGGCATCGACGAGCGGGGCGTCTACTTCGAGGTGTCGGCGGTGGTGATCGCCTTCGTCCTGATGGGCAAATACATGGAGGAAATCATCAAGCAGCGCTCCTCGGCCGCGGTGCGGCGGCTGCTGGATCTGCAGCCCGCCACCGCCACCGTGATCCGCGGCGGCCAGGAGATGACCGTGCCCGCCGCAGCTGTGCTGCAGGGCGATGTGGTGCTGGTGCGCCCCGGGGAGACGGTGCCCGCCGATGGGGTTGTCAGCGAAGGCCAGTCGTCGGTGGAGGAGGCGCTGATCACCGGCGAATCGCTGCCGGTGGGCAAGCAGCCCGGCTCTGAGCTGATCGGCGGCACGCTCAACGGCCGCGGGCTGCTGCGCTTCACGGCCACGCGCGTGGGGGCCGATACCGCCCTGGCCCAGATCATCCGGATCGTCGAGGAGGCCCAGGCCAGCTCGGCGCCGGTGCAGCGGCTGGCGGATCGGGTCACCGCCTGGTTTGTGCCGGCGGTGGTGGCCGTGGCCTTCCTGGCCTTTGCCCTGTGGACCCTGGCCGGCAGCTTCAGCCAGGGCCTGCTCGCCTTCATCGCCGTGCTGGTGATCTCCTGCCCCTGCGCCCTCGGCATCGCCACGCCGGCGGCGCTGATGGTGGGAGTGGGCAAGGGCGCCGAGCTGGGGATCCTGATCCGCAGCGGCGAGGTGCTGGAGCGGGTCGAGCGGCTCACCACCGTGGTGTTCGACAAGACCGGCACCCTCACCCGCGGCAAGCCGGCGCTCACCCAGGTGGTGGCGTTCGGTGCGCCCACCAGGCAGCAGGTGCTGCAGCTGGCCGCCTCGCTCGAACACGGCTCGGAGCACCCCCTGGCGGCGGCCCTGCTGGAGGCCGCGGCGGCTCAGGGGCTGGCGCTGCTGTCGACCCGGGATTTCCAGGCGCAGGTGGGGGAAGGGGTCCAGGCCGTGGTGGGCGGCCAGCCTTTCTGGCTGGGCAACCGGACCCTGGCGCTGCGCTGTGTGGCCCAGCTCGCCGAGCCTGTGCAACAGGCTGTGCAACAGCTGGAATCCGCCGGCCACACCGTGATGCTGCTCGGCCAGGGCGATGCCGTGCAGGGCCTGCTGGCCGTGGCCGACACCGTGCGACCGGAGGCCCGGCAGGCGGTGGCGCTGCTGCAGCGTCGGCGGATTCAGGTGGTGATGCTCAGTGGCGACAACCGCACCACGGCTGAGGCCATCGCCGCCCAGGTGGGCATCACCGAGGTGATCGCGGAGGTGCGCCCTGCGGACAAGGCCGCCACGATCCGCGCCCTGCAGCAGGCCGGCCAGGTGGTGGCGATGGTGGGAGATGGTGTCAATGACGCCCCGGCCCTGGCCACCGCCGACATCGGCATCGCCATCGGCTCCGGGGCGGATGTGGCCAAGGAGGCGGGCGACCTGTTGCTGCTGGGTAACGATCTGCGCGATGTGGTGACGGCCATCGGCCTCTCGCGGGCCACGATGAACAAGATCCGCCAGAACCTGTTCTGGGCCTTCATCTACAACAGCCTGGGCGTGCCGATTGCGGCCGTCGGTTGGCTCAACCCGATGATCGCCGGTGCGGCGATGGCCCTGAGCTCGCTCTCGGTGATCGTGAATTCCTCGCTGCTGCGCCGCTACCGCCGCGCTTGAGGCTCACAGCCCTGTGGGGGAGCCACCAGCATGGGGATACGACACCGCTGCCGCCATGCTCCCCAACCCTTTGTGCCCGATGGGTGCCGCCAGGATCCTGGCCCTGAAGGCCACGGTGGTGTTGCTGCTCACCCTGTTGATCAAGGCCAAGGTGCGGATCACGGCCTTCTCGGCCCTGGGGATCGTGTTGTTGCTGCTGCAGACCCTGCTGTTTCTGGCCGCGGGCGGTGCTCTGAGCCTGGTGATTGGGGCTGCGGGGCTCTACGCCCTCCAGCAGCGGCGCGCGGCTCAGGCCTGAACCAACAGCAGCAGGCGGTTGCCCTCCGGATCCAGCACCCAGGCTTCCACCCCGAAGGGTTCGCGCCGGGGTGGCTCCAGCAGCGATCCCCCCGCAGCCGTGGCCTGCTGAATCCAGGCCTGGAGCAGGGCGGCGGCGTCCTGACCATCAGGGTGCTGTTCCAGGCAGAGCGCCATTCGTCCTGGTTGCCGGGGTTGGGGCCGGCTGCGGGAGGGGGCATAGATCTCAAGGAAGCCACCGGCCGGCCAGGGCACGCGCCAATGGCTCGGGTTCCAGCCCTCTCGGGGCTCCACATTCAGCAGGGCGCCGTAAAAGCGAGCCAGGTTGGCCGGATCATCGGCGGCCAGCACGATCGAGCTCCTCATCGTCAGCCTGCCCCGCAACGCCTGCTGCAGTGTTCCAGAGCCGGCGGCGGTTGGGCATGCTGCTGAGGAGCGCTCCGTCTGGCGATGCCCTTGCCCCAACAGCCGATCGTCATCCTCGGGGGCTTCCTGATCAGCCCCGGGACCTATGCCCCGATGGTCAGCCGGCTGGAGCAGCTGAGCGGCCAGCCGGTGCGGCTGGTGGCGGTGGGCAGAGCCGAATGGCTGCTCACCGTGTTCGCCTTTGCCTGGGCGCGGATCCTGGATCGGGTGGCCACGGTGGTGGCCGACCTCGCCCGCCATTCGCCCACAGGACGGGTCACGTTGATGGGTCACAGCTCCGGCGGCATCATGCTGCGGCTGTTTCTCGATGACGCCCCCTTTCAGGGCCGGCGCTACGACGGCAAGGCCCTGGCCGATGCGCTGGTGATGCTGGGCAGCCCCCATACGGCGCTGAAGGCCACGGTGCTGCGTCAGATGGTGCAGCGGCGGCTGCCCGGATCGCCTTTCGCCGATCGCGTGCACTACGTCTCCGTGGCAGGAGACCTGGATCTGGCCACGGCAACCCCGATGGCCCGGCGCCTGGCGCCGACGGCCTACCGAAACAGCACCGGCGATGCCCTCGACCGTGGCGATGGCCTGGTGCCGGTGGCGTCGGCCCTGCTGGCGGGATCACGCTCCGTGGTGCTGCCGGGAGTGGCCCACGGCGGAGCGTTCGGCGACAGCTGGTATGGCAGCCCGGCGGTGGTGGATCGTTGGTGGGAGGCGCTGCAGGGGTCAGCAGACGCTGCGCTGTCACAAGACCCGGGCTGAGGTTGTGAACGGCTCGGATGGCTGTGCTCCATCGCAACGCGCTGGCCTTCATCGGTGGAACATTTCCCGGCAATGGCTGGGGGATTTCACTCTGCTCAACCCGGTGATGGCTCTGGCGGCATCGGAGCCTTGGTGCAGCCGCTGATTGGCGAGAGAGTGTTTGGGACGCTCAAACCGCATTGTCTGGAGTGAGCCCAGTCGTCAGCCTTTCTTGCGGAGCTGCTCATAGGCCCGATCAGCGAGCTTCTGCACAGCAACAGGGAGGTCTTCATAGGAGGACCAGAAGCGCCCGGCAGCCAGATCGCTAAGGCCCTGATCCAGCTGCTCGACCGCAGCTTCAATGAATCCAGCTGGGGATTCCAGATTCAGCAGGCCGTGGAAAAGGCCCTGAAGGCCTGGTTGTGAATCAGCCTTGGCGAAGAGCCACCGCTGATTCACAACCTCACGGCGTTGCTGGAGCGGGTTTCTGATGCTGGGGGCGTTGTACTGCCCTTGCTCGCCCTGGAAGCGTTCACCGTGTTTGCGGTGCAGTTTCGCCACGACGCTGAGCTAGAGCCGATGGAGTTGGACCGCAGGGAATGGCAGCAGCGGGCTGTGGAGCTGATCCACCACCTGGGGAATGCCTGTAGGTGATGAAAGGGGGCCGTGAGGCCCTCTGGGCTCAGATCACCGAGACGGTGCGGCCCTTGGTGCCTTGCATCGCCTTGGCGATCGAGCAGGCTTTTCGGCTGGGGCAAAGCGCATCGTCTTGATGGGCTTGCCGCGGGGCCAAAGAACTGATGCGCAAAGGGATTGGCACCGCCTTTGAGGCCAGCGGGATAGAAGTGGACCACCACGCGGCGGATTTCGCAGCTGGGGGCAGAACTGGCGGCCATGGGATTAGGCGCGAGGGACCCTTGAGACAGCCCATCGGCCAGCTCAGTTGTGCTGCCGACCCGGCTGAGGAGGTGTATTCAAACAACAGGCTGTCGCGCGCGGCAGGACAGCAAAAAGCCCGGCGGTGTGGAGCCGCCGGGCGGGAGGGGCCTTGATGGCTCAGTTCAGTTGACGGGTGTGACGCTGGCCACCCGTCCGCCCTGGCGGTGGATCATCTGCTGGGTCTCCAGCATCTTGTCGAAGGTCACAAAGCGCACCGTGTTGGCGCGCTTGTGCAGGCGGTAGTTGGTCAACCCCGTCACCTCCACGCGGTACACCCGGGCTTTCTGGCCGATGCCCTGGGCCATGGCGGTGATGCTGTCGTTGGCCACCTGGGTGGGCTGGTAGCCGGAGCCTTTGGCATTGGGGCTCACCACCGGCACCGCCCGGTCCTGGTGCAGCGCCTTGCCGAGGCGGAAGTTGGTGCCTGCTGTGTCGCCCTTCACCGAAGCGCTGACCCCCCGGGCCAGTTGCATCAGCCAGGAGAACTGGCGCCCTTCATGGCCCTTGGAGTAGTCCCAGCCATGCACGTAGGGCACGGTTTCCTCGCCAAAGCGATCCTGGTACTCGGGGCTGTCGAGATAGGAATCGATCTCCGCTTCCACACCCTGCTCCTGCAGGATCGTGAAGTGATGGAGCATTTCGGCCTTGTTGTGGGGAGCGCGGCCGAGCAGATGCTTGTGGTTGAGCTCGATGAAGTGCTAGGGATTGCAGTTTTCAAAAAACTTGCTGCGATAGAGGCCGCTCTTGGCCACGGTGCGCACAAATTCCCGCACGCTCAGGTAGTTGTTCTTGAACAGCGACTCCGCCTGCGTCAGCCGCTCGCTCTCCATGACGTATTGATTGCCCAGCACCTGCTTGTAGACAGCGCGGATCAGCGCGGTCTTGTCCTGCTGGGAGCTCACGGCCCAGTTCTCTTTGTTGCGGTCGCCAGCAAAGCGTTCGATGCCGAGATAGGAGGCGTTGACAAGCGTCATGGCAGGGTTGGGGCAAGGGAGAGAGCGCGCCAAAACAGGCAGCGCATCATGCTGAAGCGTATGGCGAAAAACCCGTGCCTCCCTGTGATTGGGGCCGTAATCTTTACAGCACTCAAGCCTTCTTAGGAAAATCTAAAGCCCTGCAATCCAGCTGGAACTGCTGGGACCGCAAGGCCAAGAAAAAGGCTCCCTTGCGGGAGCCACGGTGAGCCATCGATGGGGTCGTTGGCGTAGATCTGGATCGCGGGAGCGAATCAGACGAGAGCGCCGATGGCGTAGTCGATGTAGTTGTTGGCGATGACACCGGGGTCGCCGGAGATGCCGTGGTTGGCCTTGATGTAGTTCAGGGCCTCGACATACCAGGAGGGGGAGAGCTCGAAGGCGCGGTTGATCTCGTCGAGACCGGCGATCAGGTACTCATCCATGGGGCCGGTGCCACCAGCCACGAGGCTGTAGGTGACCATGCGGAGGTAGTAACCGATGTCACGTGCGCACTTGGCTTTGCCGCGGGCGTCGGAGGCGTAGTTGGTTCCCTGCATCTGGGTGGTGTAGGGGAACTTGTTGTAAACGGCCTGTGCGGCACCGTTCACGAGTTCATCAGCCTTAGCGGTGAGCACCTTGGCGGCCTCGAGGGCGTTCTTGGCGCGCTCGAAGCGACCGAAAGCGGCGTTGAGCTCGGTGTTGGAGAGGAAGCGGCCCTGGGAATCAGCGGCGGCGACGGCCTCGGTGAGGGGGGTCTTCATGGGAAGGAAAGAGGAAGGGTTGGACGAGATTCAGAGAGGCTGATCAGCCGACAGCGGCCGCAGCGCGGTCGAAGTAGGTGCCAACTTCGCTCATGAGTGCGGAGCAGTCGCCGGGGGTGATGCCGTTGCGATCGTTGGCGATGGAGATGGCAGCGTCCTTCATTTTGCGCACGCCTTCTGCAACGGAAGCGCCGGGAACGCCGAGGGCGAGGTAGGTCTCACGCAGGCCATTGAGGCAGCGGTCTTCCAGCACGGAAGCGTCGCCGGTGAAGATGGCGTAGGTGACGTAGCGAAGAATGATCTCCATGTCGCGCAGGCAGGCAGCCATGCGGCGGTGGGTGTAGGCGTTACCACCGGGTGCGATCAGAGCGGGCTGCTGATCGAAGAGATCGCGAGCGGCGCTGGTGACGATCTTGGAGGCGTTGGAGGTGATGCGGTTGACCGTGTCCATGCGCTTGTTGCTCCCGGCAACCATGGCGGCAAGGGCGTCGATCTGACCGGCGTTGATGAATTCGCCACGGGCATCAGCCTGGGCAACAACCTTGGTGAAGGCGTCGAACATTGGAGAGCTCCTTGTCTCGACGAAGAGTCGGAAGGGTGGGTAAGGGATGGTGGGCGTCGTGAAACGCCGCGTGCAAAGCACCCAGCCATTGTTAGGAAATCCAGTTGACACCTCCCGACTGCTTCACAAAAGGTCACTGGATCCACTCTGATCCAGCCAAATCGGAATAAAAGCGCCTAATGGGTCCCGTAGTGGAGCGAGAGCCATAAGCCCTAAATGCTCGGTTTTTATCCGTATTTCCGTTATCTTTCTTCGTGAAGGTCTTTGTGATTGTCTTTATTGCCCAGCATTGTGCCTACCCATTGGAAGTCTGCGAACCGCCAAGCGACGCGTTGCTGATGCCCAGCAGGGTGCTGCCTTCTCGTCAATTAGACAGAGGGCGACATCTATTGCTGCTTGGCTATCGCGAATGCTTTGCATGGGTGATAGCAGCGGGATTGACGCTTTGCATATTAAGCTGATCTGCCAAACAATTTAGCGTGAGTTTTGGATTAAAAGACAGTAGCGTCTCCTGTGGAGTGGGTGATGAAAGACGAATGCATATAGCCTGGCTGGCAGGACGTTGATCTCTGGCTGTGGTCGTTAATTGGGTTGTTGCTGGGGTATCAAATACAGTCCATCAGGATTCCATAGCCAGAGCCATAGCCCACGCTGCTCGAGGACGCCAAGGCGAATGCCCCTCTGACTGGTTAGTGGCAACTGAGGTGAAGCAACGTTGAGTCAGGAGGTCGACGCTGGCTGATTCAAATGTAAAGTTCCTTGTGATTTTTGATTCCGAGCAGCACGCCAAGGCCAAAAAAGCATACCTTTCGCACCTTGCTGAAATTTTCTTCATGGCCCTTCCCCTGCTTGCGACCAAACCTGTAACTGGTGCAGCCCGTGTGAGCAGCTTTCTGAGTGGCACTGAAGAAACCCCACGGCAAAACGGTCGCTTTGCCGTGCAGCTGGATCGATCTGGCACCGATCAGCTGATTGAGCAGGCTTACCGTCAGATCTTTTTTCATGCCTTTAAGGTTGATCGTGATCCCGCGCTCGAATCCCAGCTGCGATCAGCCCAGATCACAACTCGCATGTTCATTCGTGAATTATTGTTGTCCAAAAAATTTCGCAACGACTTTTACCGTTGCAACAGCAACTACAAGGTAGTTGAACAGGTAGTTGGTCGCGTGTTAGGGCGTCCAGTGCACGGCCAACAAGAGCAAATTGCCTGGTCAATTGTAATTGCCGAGCAAGGGCTGGTGGGCTTTGTGGATGCACTTCTCAATTCGCCTGAATATCTTGAAAACTTTGGAGAGGATCTGGTTCCCTATCAGCGATCACGTGTTTTAGCTGGTCAAGCAGTCGGCACAATGCCCTTCAACCAGCAAGCGCCTCGTTACGGTTCCTATTGGCGGGATGCGATGGCACTTAGGGCACCTGCTGGTAGCAACTCCGCCTGGATGCCGGATAGCGGCTGGCCGCAGCCGGCGTGGCTAGTGGGTCAGCCCACCCCGGCCATGCAGAAGATTTGGCAGGGCTTTGTTGCCACTGGCGGTTTTCTTCTCACTGGCCTGGTGATCTGGATAGCACTGGCCATGCTCAGCACCGCGGCCCAGGGCTGACACGGACTCTGGCATTTAGCAATTGCAGTAAGGAGTGCCTGGCAGGCACTCCTTAGGCTGGGATACAAAGCACTTTTTCTAAATTTCGAGAAAGTCTCATTCGCTAGAGCTTTGGACCTCGCGACAGAGTTTGCTGCAGGAATCGCACTGTTCCAACTTGTCCTGGATTTGGGCAACTATGACAGCGTGATCAAAAGGGATGGATTAGTCCTTAAAATATCCGACCCATAGATTGTTGACATCGCTGAATGGTTGCTCCATTGCGGTTGCAAGCCTTGCCGCGAATTTGCCTGGAATGAATGAATGCTGATCCTGGAGAAGGGCTCGCCCAACAGTTCAACGCCATCAAGAGGGGGCTTCAAGCTGCTTGCCGCCGCAGTCTCGCCAATGTTTCAAAAGCCGAGCTAGCTCAACCCTCATCGAAGCAAGCTCGTCGATGCGTTCATCGATAGAGATTATTTTGGTGGAGATGCTCTCCTTCAAGGCTGAGCAATTGCACACTCCTGCCCGCCGCACCTCAAGAATTTTTCCCAACTCGACTATTGGAACATCGATTGTTCTGAGTGCACGGATTATGGCTAATTCCTCAATTGTCTCTTGCCTGAAGAGGCGATATCCACCTTCAGAACGACCCACTGGCTGCAGCAGCCCTTGGTCGCAATAAAAGCGAATTGTTTTCACCGAAAGGCCCGAGCGCTTGGCAATTTCGCCGATGCGGAGACCGGGGGCTTGCTCGAGTGGGCCCGATGGCAGGGCGGGCATCGCTTAACCCTCTACTTAATAGACACTATTCAAGTATAGACATCACAATGGAGACCATGCCACGTCCAGCGAGCCAATGAGTGCATGGGCACCTAGAATTGTCGGAAGCAGCAGTCAAATCTCTATGCACTCCTTGCGCTGGCTGAGTTTTGCGATTGTTCTAGGTGTCATGGCTGGGAACACAGCAGCTTGGGCCTGTGGCGGTGGTGGCTCCGGTTCCTACCGCAAACCGCCTAGGCCAGGGCATTCGCACACCAAGGCCGTCAGCCAGGTCACCCTGTCTTCAACCCAGCCTTCAACCCAGCCTGCAACCGAGGCGACAAAGTCGCGCTGAAGTGTGGCGAGGAGCTTTTCTGTGAATCAAAAAAAGCCCCGGAAGCAATGCTTCTGGGGCTTTATGGCCAGGCTGGACAGTTGATGCTGATTGATCTTCGACAGTGGATCAGAATTTAAATGTGGTCTTGATCAAGGCTCCTAGTGAACTAAAGCCTTGCCCTTCGGGCGTTCTTTGCCCCAGCGGACGACTCAGATAAAAAAGAGCAGGTGTAATACTGATATTGTCAGTCACCTGGAATTTATACCACCATTCCCAGGCAAGATTGCCATCATCCGGACTTACGCCACCTGTCAGGGAGGTCGCAAATACCGCCGATCCGACTGCAAAGCCAAAGTCGTTCCCTTTCATGAACACATCCGTCCATTGCAGGCCTGCCATCCAGGATTGGCTTTGACGCAAGCTCCCGGCCGGTAGAGATGTGCTATTGGAGGTATTATTAATACCCCAGCCAATGCTAACGGACGGTAGCCAACCACTTGTCATAGGTTGCCAAAAGGCGCTTACGCCGAATGCATTAGTTTCTGCACCAGCTGTATGGTCAACAGCGCCATGAACAAGGGGAGTTGTGCCTGGTACAAACTGGGTGTCTGGTTGAATATATGTCCAGATTGCAGCAATGCCCCATTGTTCTTGTTGATAACCGAGCTGCACGCTTGCCGTTGCCCCAGCATCCTCGGTAAATATCCCTTTGGATGAATCCGAGCCGAGGGCAGAGACGTAGTTAGCGCTCACGCTCCAGCCATTGTATTGCCACCAAAGACCAGCACCTGCGCCTAGGTTTTTGCTGTAAGCAGCGGGCGCACCATTAACAGTAAAGAGGTTCAGAATTGTATCCGCAGGGTACACACTAGGCCAAAGAGCCAGCATGTCTTCTTGTCCCACTCGTGCTCCAGCGGTGGCTGTAAACTGGTTGCCAATTGGGAATTGATAAAACAGTTTATCAATTCCTACTATATTGGGGCCAGCATCTTCTTCGAAGGCAACCTCTAATTCCGCGGAATTGCCGAGGCCATGGGGCTCTCCTCCAAAAGCACTCGTGCCGAAGTTGCCAGCGCGAAGATTGGTACGCAGCAAATCCTTTCCAGTGAAGCTCGTATCAAGTGTCAGTTGAACGTCATAGTTGAAAGTGACATTCTCATAGACGTCTGTGACAGGAGGTCTGCCGCGACGATTGACTGTATGCGACGACGAATTGTATGCACTTCCTGAGTAGGAAACACCGCCGATGACAAAGGTCGCCAGTCCTGAAAGCTTGGTGGTGGTGGAAAACTGCTGGGCCTCCAGCTCACCCACCTTGGCCTCGAGGCCGTCGACGCGGCCCTTGAGCACGGCGCGTTCCTTCTTGAACTCGTCCATCAGGCGCTGCAGCTCGTCGGTCACCTCGGTGACGCGATCGAGGCAGGCGTTAAGCAGGGCCGCCGCTTCGTAGCGGGTCATGGCCTGGCCACCTTTGTAGGTGCCATTGGGATAGCCGGCCACGCAGCCGTATTTTTCCACCAGGTTGCTCAGTGCCTGGTAAGCCCAGTCGGTTGGGCGTATGTCGGAGAACTGGTTGACGCTGGTCACCTGATTTCTGGATCGCCAGGCCTTGAGCTCGTCAATCTCCTGCTGCTCCATGTAGTCGTTGATGGCCTCGCGGCCATTCAGCGACGCCAGTTCACCGGCTGAGATTGGCTCAGGGGCAACCAGGCTGCCCCCCATCAGGCCAATCGCGGCAGGCGTGAGAACGGCTCGCTGGAGGAGGTTCATGGGTATTTCGTGAAAAAGCGGGTGAATTTGGTGGCTACGGGAAGCACAGTCCCACATCTCTCCACTAGCTCACACATGCTGGAGGGATGATGTTATGATTTCAAGACAGCCTCCCCTCGGGCGACGCCGCCTTTATCGATGCCTCAATCCCTTCCGTCGGTCCGTGCGCTCAGGGGGAAGCCCAGCCTGTTTGACGCGATTGCGGCGAATCTGGTTCTGGCTTTGGTTGCCATGGCTGAACCTGTCTTCAGCAAAGGCGCCGTACCTGCCCTCTATCCCACCCAGGCGGCAGCTGAAAAGGCTGCCAAGCTGCATTTCAATTGCACCGGTGCCCACAAGATGGGCGATCAGTGGATGCCCTGCGCCAAGCATGGTCAAGCAGAGAGCTCCCAGCACGGCGGCCACCAGCACTAATCAAAATCATGGGCCAATGCGGTGATAAACCCAAGCTGTTCGCGATCGGCATTGCACCGCTTGGGATCATCTCAATCGGCATCGTGCCCATGGGCGTGGTGAGCATCGGCGTGGTGCCCATGGGTGTGGTGAGCATCGGTGCAGTTGGGATGGGCGTGATGAATGCCTGCGTGGTGGGAATGGGGATCCTGGTGGCGGGGGTGAATGTTATGGGTGTCTGGTGGGTTGGTATGGATGGAATGGGACCCAAGCGCCTGGGTGCTGCTGCCAGTGCCATTCATCATCACCAACAGCACCAGGGAGGCAGTCTTCAAAACATCCATGCCTATCCCAGTCGGGCGGTTGCCATACAGAAGGCAAAGCAACTGGGCTGCGAGGGAGCGCATGCCATGGGGTCGATGTGGATGCCCTGTGCTGCACATCCCGCGGGGAAGAATCCGTGAGGCGCTTAAGCCTGAAGCAGGGCTTGCTCTTTCCGTTACTTGAAGATGAGCGGTTGCGTCACGCCCCAACCGCCTGGCGATGCGTCGGAATGAGAACCGTTATTATACAGATACCCCATGGGACTGGTCCCTGTCGCCGTGTGTGCCGGCTTCTTCGGCGCCGGCAAGACCACCCTGTTCAATCACATCCTCAGCAATCAGCAGGGGCTTCGCAGCGCCGAAATGGATGACCCCCAATCTCAAGTCAATCCTAAACTTGATCCTTCTAAGTTTCCTCGTCGAATCGACCTTGAGCTCAGCGAGGAAGCCCTAAGAGCCCTGGAAAAGCATGCAGTAAAGACGGGGCGCTCTGTCGCTGAAATCGCTTCGGCAATTATCAGCGATTCAATCCGCGAATAGACAGCCTCTTGGTCTTGTCAATAAACTAATCTTTGGTAAAGGGCAATCTGCCAAGAGGTTTCAGCCTGCTTTTCCTTATGGTATGGAGTTGATGTCAGAGGTGCGCTAAGCTCTTGATGGGGTACATCTGATGTTGTTGTCATCGCTTGATCTGCTGGGCGACATGTAAGTCGAAACGAATGATGCTCGCCATCTGCATTCGGGTCATCAAGAGCTGTCAGTTAAGGTGCGCAGCAGGGTTGATCAATTGGTGGCTTTGCATTTTTCCTTCTTGATTAAGGATTGACGCCTCCAGGGGCGACCAGCCAGGCCCGCGCCCGCGGAGCTGCTCGCAGCAGGGAGGCGCTGGACGACAGGCAGCCATGTGGTAGCTCCCATTGGTAAGCACCATTGGGGGCTGTTGTTGGATACCGTTCGTCTGTTTCAGTCGGGCCGCAGCCAGGCGGTCCGACTGCCCAAGGACTACCGCTTCTCGGGTCGTGAAGTGGTGGTCAAGCACTTCGGCAATGGCGTGCTGTTGCTGCCGATCGACGATCCGTGGCAGACCATGGAGGCTGGACTGGCTGCCTTTGAGCCGGGGTTCGAGTTGCAGCGCGACCAGCCCGATCTGCCGCCAGGTGCAATCCAGCCATGATCCTGCTGGACACCAGCATCTGCATTCACGTCATCAATGCCAGGCCCGCTGCCGTGCTGCAGCGCTTTCGGCAGTACCGCATCGGTGAAATCGGTGTCTGCAGTGTTGACGCTGCGGAGCTGGCCGATGGGGTGACCAAGAGTGGCTCGATCTGCAATCGCCAGGCGTTGGAGATGTTTCTGGCACCGCTCAGCATCCTTCCGTTTGATGAGACTGCCATGTGGGCCTACGGCGCGCTGCGCGCTGAGCTGGAGCGCCAGGGCACACCGATCGGCTCGCTCGACACTCTGATTGCAGCCCATGCGCTGAGTCAGGGCGCCCTGCTGGTTACCAACAACACGGATGAATTTGCCCGGGTGCCAGGCCTGCAGCTTGACAGCTGGGTGAGCGCCCCATCACCCGGCGACGCTTGATGGTCTGGCTGCCGGTTGGTGGCGGGAGTGCCCTGCAGCTTGCGGGCAAACGAGAAGGCCTTCTCTGCTGGGACAAGGCGCACCTTCTTGACGGGCTTGCCGCGGTGGCTTGGGAACAGCTGGTCCAAAGGATGGGCACCACCTTCGCTGCCAACTGCTTCGCAGAAATCCAGGCTCACGACCGTCCGAGGCTGCCATGCCGGCTTGGATGTGGGTTGTTGCCGTTCTATGGACGATTGTCCCTCTGGTGGCCATTGAGGGAGCGCATCACAGGAGTGATGGCCTCAAGGTGCCCCGCCTTCTGCATGCTGATGCCGATGTGATGCAAGCCGTGGCGCGGGGACCCGCCACCCGCGGCGGATCCATTAGGGAAACTCTGGATAACCCGGCCAATCCACGCGACAATGGCTCTGTGATCGCTGGGCATGGCTGGTTTCATGGGCGGCAAGCAGCTCGGATTCGGTGATTACGAGCAGACCACCGCGAGGAAAC
>JBILUH010000030.1:0-24829 GCA_044371095.1 Cyanobium sp. | reverse complement strand
GTCGGAGTTTCTGCCGAAAAGTAGCGAGATGTGGCCGAATGAAACTTGATCCGCCCTGAAACTGTTCACTGCAAACGAATTGAGATCCAAGCGCCTCTATCCGGGCTTGTTGCTCAGAGCTTCCCTTGGCTTTGCCCTTGATCTGGTGACCTGTGTCACCCGTCAAATCGCCATAGGCTGATTCAAGCTTTCCCTCTGCATCTTTCGCGGTCGCCTTAATTTTATTGGACATGACTTTTGCTCGGGATCAAGGGTGGACTTGTCACTATGACGCTGGCTTTGCCAGGTTGGTCAATGAAAACTGCCTCACATTGAGATGGAAAGCGCTGCATCAAGCAGCCAAAGAATCAGTAGGCCCGGGCCAGCCATCGGCCAATGACCTCAGAGGCAACACCAAGGCGCCTGGAAGCTCTTGTTTCTGGCTGGCGCCAACGCGATGGAGGCTCGCTGCCGACGTGCATACCCCCTCTTCCAGTGCTGTCACCAGCGGGAAGAAATGGTTATTTTCCTTGTGCACGTGGAGGTGGGTATCGGCCTCCAACTGCGTCAATCCCATCATCAGAGCCTGCGTGGACGCACAGGTATCAGCCGGTGCCTGATAGCCATTGGTCAAGTCCCGCAGTCTGGCCAGCAATCCTCCGACAACCCTGTGCTCGGCCTCCATCACGGCGATCGGTGTTCGGATTGAGCCGCAGGCAAAGCTGGGCCGGCTCGTGGCTGAACTCAGGGTGCGAATCAGCGGGAACAGCATCTCCTCTTCCTTGCGCAAGTGCGTCTAACCGAGGCAGCTCCTGCTTGAGGTCGTGGTGGTGAGTGGGCTCCAGATGGTCCACCAGATCTGCCGGTGAGAAGGTCAGCCATGCAGCGTGTGCTTCTGCGCTGGCCGCCACAGCAGTAGTCCAGGCCAAGCTGCTCCAACTCCCGCAATAAGGATGGGTGGTTGGAGGCAATGTCAGCAAGCGTGGCGCTATGGGTGAGCTTCATGACGCTTTTGCATGACGGGAGTGCTCATCAGACCCCGCAGCCCGCACTGCCCGCGAAGACGCCATCGCGCCCTTCATCGATGCGGCGCAAGCTGGTGCGGATCTGGCCGGCCAGGCGATCCAGCAGGTCCATCACCGCCATCGCCCGGGGGGGGCCAGTGGAGCGGTGGGCTCATCAGCCAGGAGGATCGGCGGCCGGTTGATCAGGGCACGGGCGATCGCTACCCGCTGCCGCTCCCCACCGGAGAGTTGCTGGGGCATGGCACCGGCGCGGTGGGCCACATCCAGATCAGCCAGCAGCATGGCCATCAGGGCCACGTTGTCGCGCACCGTCAGAAACGGCAGCAGGTAGGGCGACTGGACGATGAAGCCGATCTGCTCGCGCCGCAGCCGGGTGAGATCCGCTGTGAGCCACTGGACGCCTTCAAACACCGGCGTGCCGCCCAGGGCGATGAAGCCTGCCGTCGGGGTGAGCACGGCCCCCAGGCACTTGAACAGGGTGCTCTTGCCCGACCCCGACGGCCCCACCAGGCCCACCACCTCGCCGGGCTCGAGCTGCTCCACCACCCACAGATCGGCGCCACGGCACCCCGGCAAGGCGACCCGCACCTTCACCAGCTCCCCCAGCGATGGCACCAGGCCGGCTGTTGCGAGTGCCGCGGCCTGCAGGCGGCCCGGCAGGTCCACCGGATCGAGCTGTCCGAGCTGCTGCCCGTCCCGCACCCGAGCGCCGATATCGGCGCTCAGGCTCACCAGTCGGGCCGCCACCACGCTGCTGAGTTGGTGGCTGCGGCGGGCTTCCACCCGGCCGATGCCCTCCAGAGCCAGGTGCAGCTGGAGCCGTTGGGGGGATGTCACCATCAGGGTTGGCGGTGCCCATGGCCCGACCCGCCAGGCTGTGGCTCCAGCAGATGTTCCAGGGATGACGTGCGCCAGCCGGGCTTCTCCCTGCGCAGCTGGTAGCGAGCGCTACGGGTGGTGGCCTGCTCAATCGGGCCACCGGGGCTAGCGTGGTTCCAGTCGTCTGACCGCGATGACCCAGCTTCACGATCTGCGTCTGCGGCTGCTGGTGCAGCAGGAGAGCGAGCGCATCGCCGACAGCCAGCCCGATGAGCTTGACCTCTCGGTGGTGCAGGCCCGTTGCCTCTGCTGGTTGGCCCTGCTGGCGGAGGCCCACGAAGAGCAGGCCACCGATGCGGAGCGTCGCGGCGACACCGATCAGGCCATGGGCTGGTTTGCCGATTCCATGCGGCTGCGGGATGTGATCAATGTGGTCACCTCGATCGAGATACCCCTGCCGGCGGCCAGTGGCGAGACCGACGCATCAGGTGACGATCAGCGCGACCACGGCCCCCTGGCGGCGTGAGTGTCATGATGGGATCTGACAACCCAAGGGAATGCGGTGCCCGAAGAGCCCTGCCAATGCCCTGATTGCCAGCGGTTCTATCGGGAACACGACCGACTGATCCGCGAAAACCCCACCCTGCGCCAGCAGCAGGAGCTCAATTGGGCTGCGTTGCAATCGTTTCGCACCCTGGCTGGGCGGGTGATGGAGGAGCTGCAGAAGCAACAGGAGGCGGCTGAGTCGGCCGCCAACCCAGCTCCTGCCCCCGAGGGTGACGGCGCTGTGGCGGATCAGGCCGGCGAGCCCGATGCGTTGCAGCAGGCCATGGCCGACCTGGAGAACATCAACGCCCACCTGTTCTCGATTGAGGCGCTGATGGAGCGCATCTTCGATGTGCGTGTGCCTGAGGAGGTGGAGCAGAAGTTCCGCGAGGTGGCCGGCGAGCTGGCCCCCGATCCCCTCAACGCCGACCGCCTGCGGCTCAATCGCCTGCTCCACCAGACCCCGGATCTACCCGGTTAGTCCATCCGGGTCCTGCTTCCGGTTAGTCCATCTCACAGGTGATGGTGACCGGGAAGCTCTCGGCCTGCCAGATCCGTTCGGCGTAATCCCGGATCGAGCGGTCGGAAGAGAAGAAGCCACTGCGGGCGGAATTGAGCAGCGACATCCGGTTCCAGCGGCCCCGGTCGGTCCAGGCGCGATCCACCTCGGCCTGGGCCCGTAGGTAGTCGTTGAAATCGGCCAGCACGAAGAAGGGATCCCGGCCGGTGAGGTTTTGCAGCAGGGGCCGGAACAGGTCGCCGTCGCCATTGCTGAAGTGGCCCTGCTCCACCAGGCGCAGGATTTCGGCGAGCTCCGGCATGCTGCCGATCAGCTCCCAGGGGCGATAGCCGCTGTTGTGCAGGTTGGAGATTTCCTCAGCGGTCTTGCCGAACAGGAAGAAGTTCTCGGCGCCCACCTGCTCGCGGATCTCCACGTTGGCGCCGTCGAGGGTGCCGATGGTGAGGGCCCCATTCATGGCGAATTTCATGTTGCCGGTGCCGGATGCCTCTTTGCCGGCGGTGGAGATCTGCTCGGAGAGATCGGAGGCGGGATAGACCCGCTCACCCAGTTTGACGTTGTAGTCAGCCAGGAAGATCACCCGCAGGCGGCCCTCCATATCGGGATCGGCGTTGATCGTTTCGGCGATGCCGTTGATAAAACGAATAATGAGTTTGGCCATGTAATAGCCGGGTGCTGCTTTGCCTCCGAAGATCACGGTTCGGGGTGCCATTCCATCGGCCTGGCCGTTCTTGATGCGCAGGTATTGGGCGATCACCTGCAGGGCATTGAGGTGCTGGCGCTTGTATTCGTGGATGCGTTTCACCTGCACGTCGAACAGCGACGCCGGATCCACCAGCACGCCGGTGTGGCGGTGGATGTAGTGGCTCAGCTGGCCCTTCACGGCCAGTTTGGTGGCCTGCCAGCGCTCCAGGAAGCTGTTGTCGTCGATGAACTGCTCCAGCTTGCGCAGTTCATCGAGGTGATTGACCCAGCCCTCGCCGATCGACTCGTTCAGCAGGGTCGAAAGTTGAGGATTGGCCAGGGCCACCCAGCGCCGCGGGGTGACGCCGTTGGTGACGTTGGTGAATTTCTCCGGCCACAAGGCAGCGAACTCGGGGAACAGCTCGGTTTTGACCAGTTCGCTGTGCAGGGCCGCCACGCCGTTGACGTGGTGCGATGCCACGGTGGCCAGGTGGGCCATGCGCACGGCCTTGCCGCCCTCCTCGTCGATGATCGAGACCTTGCGCAGAATCTGTTCGTTGCCCGGATACTTGAGACGCACCTGCTGCAGGAAGCGGCGGTTGATCTCGTAGATCAGCTCCAGGTGCCGGGGCAGCAGGGAGCCGAACAGATCCAGGCCCCACTTCTCCAGGGCCTCCGGCAACAACGTGTGGTTGGTGTAGGCCACCGAACGGCTGGTGATGCTCCAGGCGGCCTCCCAGTCGAGGTGCTTGTCGTCGAGCAGCAGGCGCATCAGCTCCGCCACCGCAATCGCCGGGTGGGTGTCGTTGAGCTGCACCGCCCAGTGGTCGGGGAAATCCGTGATCGGGATGCCGCGGGCGTCGAGGTTGCGGATCATGTCCTGCAGCGAGCAGCTCACGAAGAAGTGCTGCTGTTTGAGGCGCAGACGGCGGCCCTCGTCGGTGCCGTCGTTGGGGTAGAGCACCTTGGAGAGGGTCTCTGAGCCCACTTTTTCTTCCACGGCGCCGTAGTAATCGCCGATGTTGAAGGCGTAGAAGTCGAAGGATTCGGTGGCATCGGCGCGCCAGAGGCGCAGCCGGTCGCAGGTGTTCACCCGATAGCCCAGCACCGGCACGTCGTGGGGGATGCCGATGGCGTGCTCCTCGGGAATCCAGCGCACCCGGTAGGTGCCGTGCTCATCGCGATAGCTCTCCGTGCGACCGCCGAAGCCCACGAAGCAGGCCTGATCCGGATGGGGTAGCTCCCAGGGCCAGCCGCTCTTGAGCCACTTGTCGGTGATCTCCACCTGCCAGCCGTCGCGGATCAGCTGGTCGAAAATGCCGAACTCGTAGCGGATGCCGTAGCCGGTGGCGGGGATCTCCAGCGAGGCCAGCGATTCGAGGAAACAGGCCGCCAGCCGGCCCAGGCCGCCGTTGCCCAGGCCCGGTTCCTCCTCAACATCAAGGATCTCGTTGATGTCGTTGATGCCGAAGCGGCGCAGCGCCTCGGCCGCCTCCTGCTGGATGCCGAGCATCAGCAGGTTGTTGCCCAGTTGGGGCCCGATCAGGAATTCCGCCGAAAGGTAGGCCACCACCCGGGTCGGGGTGGCGCTGAGCGCTTCAATGCCGGCTAGGTAGCGGGTCATCAGCCGGTCGCGCACGGCGTAGCTGAGAGCCATGTAGAGGTCATGGCGGCTGGCCGTGGGGGCGAGTTTGCCGAGCGTGTAGAAGAGGTGCTCGGTCATGCCATCGAACACGTCGTCGGCGGCGAGGCCGCTGCGATCGGGGTCGGCGTAGCAGCCCGGGGTCGGCAGGCGCAGGTTGCTGGGTTGCTGGTCGTTCATACGAGCAATCCTCCGTCATGGGCCAGGGTTTGGCCTGGATCCCACCGCCAGTTCGTCACGTCGTCGGCGTCCATGCCGTGCTGGTGGGCGTAGGCCCGGTTGGCCAGGATCGCCTCTTTCATCCGTTCCTTGATGTGGGCGGCGCGCGACCCTAGCCCCGGTACCCGGTCGATCACATCGATCACCAGATTGAAACGGTCGATCTGGTTGTTCATCGCCAGCTCCAACGGCGTGTTGATGTTGCCTTTTTCCTTGTAGCCACGCACGTGGAAGTTGGGGTGGTTGGTGCGGTGGTAGGTGAGCCGGTGAATCAGCCAGGGATAGCCGTGGAAATTGAAGATCACCGGCCGATCGGTGGTGAACAGGCTGTCGAAGTCGCGGTCGCTCAGCCCGTGGGGATGTTCGTTGGGGGTGGTGAGGGCAAACAGCTTCACCACATTGAGCATGCGGATCTTGAGCGAGGGGATCTCGCGGCGCAGGATCTCCACCGCCGCCAGGGTTTCCTTGGTGGGGATGTCGCCGGCGCAGGCCATCACCACATCGGGTTCATCGGGTGCGGTGCCGCAGTCGTCGTTGCTGGCCCAGCTCCACAGACCGATGCCCTTGGCCAAGTGGGCGCGCGCCTGGTCCAGGCTGAGGTACTGCAGGTGTTGTTGCTTGTCGGAAACGATGATGTTGCAGACGTTGGTCTCCACCAGCGCTTCCTCGGCCACCGCCAGCAGGCAGTTGGCATCGGCGGGCAGGTAAACGCGCACCACCTTGCCGCTCTTGTTCCCGGCCAGGTTGATGAAGCCCGGATCCTGGTGCGTGAAGCCGTTGTGGTCCTGGCGCCAAACGGTGCTGGAGATCAGGCAGGTCCAGGGGGAGATGGGCGCGCGCCAGGGGGCCTGCTGAATGCAGCTCTCCAGCCATTTGGCGTGCTGGTTGAACATCGAGGCGATCACATGGGCGAAGGCTTCGTAGGTGTGGAAGAAACCATGGCGCCCGGTGAGGACGTAACCCTCCATCATCCCCACCAGGGTGTGCTCGGAGAGCATCTCCACCACCCGGCCGCTGCGGGAGAGTTCGCTGCCGCCCATGCCGTTGACGCCGGCATCCTCGGGTAGCAGCTCCTCCATCCAAACCTTCTTGCTGCGCTCGTAGATCGCCTGCAGGCGGTTGGAAGCGGTTTCATCCGGTCCGAACACCCGCACCGAGTCGGGGTTGAGCGCAATCGCATCGCGCAGCAGCTCGCCCAGCGGGGCGGTGTTCTCATGCTCCAGCTGGCCAGGGGCGTTGAGGGCGATGGCGTAGCGCTCGATCGTCGGCAGCCGCAGCTCGCGCCGTAGCAGGCCCCCATTGGCATGGGGGTTGGAGCCCATGCGGCGGTGGCCCACGGGGGAGAGGGCCTGCAGGTGGGGCAGCAGGGTGCCGTTGTCGTCAAACAGCTCCCAGGCGCGGTAGCTCTTGAGCCAGGCCTCCAGCATCTCCAGCTGCTCAGGATCGCCCTTGGGGTTGGGCAGCGGCACCTGGTGGGCGCGCCAGAAGTTCTCGAGCTTCTTGTCGCCGAGGGCTGCGGGGCCCGTCCAGCCCTTGGGGGAGCGCAGCACGATCATTGGCCAGATCGGCCGGTTCACGTTGGCGGGATCGCCGCTGCGGCGCGCCTCCGCCTGGATGGCGGCGATGCGGTCCGCGGCCCCATCCATGGCGGTGGCCATGGCGGCGTGCATCGCCATCGGCTCGCTGCCCTCGACGAACAGCGGCTCCCAGCCGTAGCCCCGCATCAGGCTGGCGAGCTCCTCTCGGGGGATGCGGGCCAGCAGGGTGGGATTGGCGATCTTGTAGCCGTTGAGGTGCAGCACCGGCAGCACCGCCCCGTCGCTCATCGGGTTGAGGAACTTGTTGATGTGCCAGCTGGTGGCCAGCGGACCGGTTTCCGCCTCGCCATCGCCGACGCAGGCCAGGGCCACCAGCTGCGGGTTGTCGAACACCGCCCCACAGGCGTGGGAGAGCACATAGCCCAGCTCGCCGCCTTCATGGATCGAACCCGGTGTTTCCGGGGTGCAGTGGCTGCCGATGTGGCCGGGGAAGGAGAACTGCCTGAGGAACCGCCCCATCCCGGCGGCATCGGTGGATTTATCGGAATAGATCTCGCTGTAGGAGCCGTCCAGGTAGGTCGGTGCCAGCACGCCCGGGGCCCCGTGGCCCGGGCCCGACAGGTAGATCATGTCGAGATCCCGCTCGCGGATCAGCCGGTTGGCATGGGTCCAGATGAAGGCCTGACCCGGCGAGGAACCCCAGTGGCCCAGCAGCCGGTTCTTGATGTGCTCGGGCCGCAGCGGTTCGGCCAGCAGCGGGTTGTCCTGCAGATAGATCATCCCCACCGCCAGGTAGTTGGCGGCCCGCCACCAGGCATCCAGGTGCTTCAGCTGCTCAGGGGTCAGATCTGCGGCCATCTCGGAAGCACAAATCCCTTGTTCGGACCGTAGCGATGGCTGCCACAGCCAAACCCTCCGGCCGAATAGAGATGAGGATCCGAACACGTTGGGACCGGCCGCTTTAAGGTCGGCGCCTCAACGGCTCTGCCAAGACCTCACGACCTCCATGGTGTTGCCAGCGCTGTTGCTTGAAATCGGCAGTCATCAGGCAGAGGTGGCCGAAACCCTCATTTCGGTGGGAGAGTTTCTGGTGATTTTCGTGGCGGCGCGCCTTCTGGCCGAGCTGATGGTGAGGGTGCAGCTGCCCACGATCCTGGGAGAACTGGTGGCCGGTGTTCTGATCGGTGTGTCCGGTCTGCACCTGATCGTTCCCCCCGACACCCAGGTCCAGCTCAGCAGCTGGGGGCTGGGGTTGCTCAGCTCCCTGGCGGACATCTCGCCGCAGACGGTGCAGGCGATCTATGCCGAGACCTTCCCCAATCTGGAGGCGGTCTCCCAGATCGGTCTGTTTGCCCTGTTGTTTCTCACCGGCCTCGAGAGCGAACTCGATGAGCTGGTGGCGGTGGGTGCCCAGGCCACCACTGTGGCGGTGACCGGCGTGGTGCTCCCCTTTGCCCTGGGCACCGCTGGCCTCTATTACCTCTTCCATGTGCCCCTGATCCCGGCGATCTTCGCCGGGGCGGCGATGACCGCCACCAGCATCGGCATCACGGCCAGTGTGTTCGGTGAGCTGAAGTTTCTGCGCACCCGCGAAGGCCAGACCGTGATCGGCGCTGCGGTGCTCGACGACATCCTTGGCATCGTCATCCTGGCGGTGGTGGTGAGCCTGGCGGGCGGCGAGGGGTTCAGCCTCGGGCCGATTCTCAAATTGGTGGCGGCGGCCGGGGTGTTTGTGGCGGCGGCCCTGTTTCTGAGCCGCACCGCTGCTCCCGGCTTCGACTGGGTGCTCGACCAGCTCAAGGCCCCCGGCGAGGTGGTGGTGGCATCTTTCGTGGTGCTCTCCCTGTGCTGCTTTGTGGCCCAGGCCATCGGCCTGGAGGCGGCCCTGGGGGCCTTCGCGGCGGGGTTGATCCTGAGTGCTTCCAAGCACACCCATGCCATCCAGGACACGGTCAAGCCGCTGGTGGCCCTGTTCGCCACGATCTTCTTCGTGCTGATCGGCACGGGGATGGACCTGTCGGTGCTCAATCCGCTCGATCCCGCCAACCGTGAGGGCCTGGTGGTGGCGGCCTTCCTGCTCACCGTCGCCATCCTCGGCAAGGTGGCCGCGGGCTGGAGCTACCTCAGCAAGGAGAAGACCAACCGGCTGGTGGTCGGTCTGGGGATGATGCCCCGCGGTGAGGTGGGCCTGATCTTCCTGGGGCTCGGCACCCAGGCGGGCTTGCTGACCAAACCCCTGGAGGCCGCCATCCTGTTGATGGTGATCGGCACCACCTTCCTGGCCCCGATCCTGCTCAGACTGGTGCTGGGTGGCAGCGCTGGAGGCCCCGATCGTGATCCACTCGCCGAAATTCCCACCTGAGTCGCCCTTGAGGCCCCCGGCCAACCCGGTGCGGCGCTGGGGGCTGAGCTGGGGTGGTTGGCTTGACAACCGCCATGGGGAGTGGTGGCTGCTGGCCCAGTTGGCCCTGATCGCTGCCCACCTGCTGCCCCCCTGGCCGGCCCCGGGAGCCTGGGGCTATGCCTGGCCGCTGCCACTGGCCCTCGGCGGGGCTGTGCTGTGTCTGGTTGGTCTGGTGCTGGCGGCCCAGGCGTTCTGGGGGCTGGGATCGAGTCTCACGCCCCTGCCCGATCCGATCCCCGGCGCCGCCCTGGTCACCGCCGGTCCGTATGGCCGCTGCCGTCATCCCCTGTATCAAGCCGTGCTGTTGTGCTCGCTGGGGGTGACCCTGGCCCTGGGCAGCCTGTTGCATCTGGCGTTGCTGCTGGGCCTGGCGGCCGTGCTGGGCGGCAAGGCGCGTCGGGAGGAGCGGGCTCTGGCGGTGGTTCACCCCGATTACGCCGCCTACCGGGCCGTCACGCCGGCGATCATTCCCCGTTCTCCCTGGCTTGACTGGCGAGAGCTGTGAACAGCCCCCAGCCGGCGGCGATCAGGCCGAGGCTGCTGGCCCAGTCGGGGCCGAGGGCCCAGCTCAGGGCGAGGTCGGCCACCACCCCGATGGCCAGGGCCAGCAGCAGGCTGCTGATCACCAGCGCCACCTGCTGGGCGGCTCCCGGCAGGGGGCCTGCCGCCAGCGCCTCCTCCAGGCGGGCGAGGGGCCCGCTCAAGGGCAGATAGAGCGCCAGGGCCCAGAGGGCGATCCCCGGTAGGAAGGGGCTCCAGTCGGGGCTGGTGAGGGGCAATGGCGCGCCGCAGATCTCCCTAGCATCAACCACCCTGGCGACGTGCGTGGTGGCTTCTGTGTCGAATCCGCAGCCTTGGAGCTACGCCGGCCATCACGTCTATGCCGTGACGGCGGCACCGGCCCAGTCCGAGGGGCCGGCGATCCTGCTGGTGCATGGTTTCGGCGCCTCCACCGACCATTGGCGCCACAACATCCCCGTGCTGGCCCAGCGCCACGAGGTGCATGCCATCGACCTGCTGGGCTTCGGCCGCAGCGCCAAGCCCGCTGAGCTGGCCTACGGCGGCGCCCTGTGGCGCGATCAGCTGGCCGCCTACGTGACCGAGCGCATCGGCCGGCCCACGGTGCTGGTGGGCAATTCGCTCGGGGGCTTCTCGGCCTTGGCCGCCGGGGTGGCCCTCGGCGAGCAGGCCGCTGGGGTGGCGCTGCTCAATGCCGCTGGTCCGTTCAGCGATGAGCAGGCGCCACCCAAGGGCTGGGGTGCGATCGCCCGTCAGACGATCGGGGGCGCTTTGCTCAAGAGCCCGGTGCTGCAGCGGCTCCTGTTTGAAAACCTGCGCCGGCCCGCCACGATTCGCCGCACCCTCAATCAGGTGTACATCGACAAGACCAACGTCGATGACGCGCTGGTGGAGGCGATCCGCCTGCCGTCGCTGGATCCCGGTGCCTTTGGCGTGTTCCGCACCGTGTTCGACATCCCCCGCGGCCAGCCTCTCGACGAACTGTTCGCCCAGCTGGGTTGCCCGCTGCTGCTGCTCTGGGGCATCCGCGACCCCTGGATCAACGCCGCCGGTCGCCGCGCCGCTTTCCAGCGCCATGCGCCGGCCGCCACCACCGAGGTGGTGCTGGAGGCCGGTCACTGTCCCCACGATGAGGTGCCTGCGCTGGTGAATGCGGCACTTCTGGAGTGGATGGCGGGGCTGCCTAGGGCAGCGGCTGAACCCCCGGCAGCCGCCCTCGAGCCAGTTGCTGCTTCGGGTCGAACTGGCGCTTGATGGCTTCGATCATCGGCCTGGAGGGGGCATCCAGCCAGGCCGGCAGCTGGGCCCCGGCCGGCTGGCGCAGCACGGTGAGATAGCCGCCCCACGCCTGGCAGCTCCGCCGCAGGGCCTCCACCCGATAGGCCGGCAGTTGGTCTGCCGCTGCCCAGGTGGTGCCGATCCCGCTGCCGGCACTGAGGCACACCGGCAGGCCGGCCAGGGCTGGCTCGGCCAGCAGAGCGGGGGCCTGGCTGGGGCGCACGGCCAGGCGCAGCACCCAGTCGCAGGCCTCGGGCCCCGGGCCGCGGCTCCGGGTCACCCTGGCCTCGAGGTCGGCCGGCTCCAGCGGCAGGGCGGCGATGCCAAGGGGGCCGGCCTTGGCGGCGATGCAGGCGATCTGTTCGTCGAGGGTGCGGGCGTTGATGCTGGCCAGGCTGATCAGCAGTCCGGTGTCGCCCTCTGGCGCGGGGTCGGTGCGCCACCAGTCGATCTGCTCCGGGCTGAGGCTCGAGCTCAGCAGCCAGCCACCCAGCTGCCCCAGGGCCTGCAGCGGACCACTGAGCCACAGGCCCCGCCGCTGGGGTGGCACCGGCAGCGTGCGCAGGGTGAGGCTGGTGATCAGGCCCAGGGCGCCCCAGCTGCCGGTGAACAGGCGCATCAGGTCGTAGCCGGCCACGTTTTTCACCACCTTGCCGCCGGCCCGGGCGCGGGTGCCGTCGGCGCGGATCAGCTCGATGCCGATCAGCTGGTCGCGCACCCCCAGGTAGCGCTGCCGCAGGCCACCGGCCAGGCCCCGCGCCACCAGCCCGCCGAGGCTGCCGCTGGCTTCACCGGCGGGTCCGCTGCCCCAGGGCCAGTCCAGGGCCAACCACTGCCCGTGGTGGGCGAGCGCGGCCTGTAGTTCCGCCAGTGGTGTGCCGGCCCTGGCCGTCACGGTGAAATCGCCGGGGCTGTGCTCGATGATCCCGCGCAGGCGGCTGCAGCTCACGGTTGTACTGCCGGCGGCCACCGGTGGCCCCCAGCTGAGGCGGCTGCCCAGGCCGGCGGGTTGCCAGGGGGTGGCCTGCTGGTGCAGGGCCCGCACCAGCTCCTGCAGTTCGCTGGGTTCCGGAGTCATCACGGCACGATGGTGCCATGGCCGCTCCCACCAAAATCATCGTCATCGACGATGACCCCACCGGCTCCCAGACGGTGCACAGCTGTCCGCTGCTGCTGCGCTGGGATGCCGCCACCCTGGCTGCGGGGCTGAGGCACCCGTCGCCTCTGCTGTTTCTGCTGGCCAACACCCGGGGGCTGGCGCCGGAAGCAGCCGCGGAGCGGGTGCGCCAGATCTGCCGGGCTCTGGCCGCGGCCCTGCCCCTGGCAGGCATTGAGCGTTGGTGGCTGGTGAGTCGCGGCGACTCCACCCTGCGGGGTCACTTCCCGTTGGAGGTGGAGGTGATCGCGGCTGAGCTCGGCCCCTTTGCGGCCACCTTGTTGATCCCGGCCTTTTTTGAGGGGGGCCGCATCACGGTGGAGGGGGTGCATCGCTTGCACGGCCAGCCCGTGCACGAAACCGCCTTCGCCCGCGACAGCTTGTTTGGCTACGCCAGCAGCGATCTGCCGGTTTGGGTGGAGGAAAAAAGCGGGGGCCGTATCGCCGCACACCAGGTTCAGCGTCTGACGGGCGCCGAGTTGGATTACGCCGCCGGTGATGGCGGCCAGGCCCTGGCGGAGCGACTGGCGGCCATCGATGGCGGCCCTGTGGTGGCGGTTGACGGGGAGCGGCCCGAGCAACTGGCCGCCCTGGCCGGGGTGGTGCGCCAGGCCTGGCCGCGGGCGGTGCTTTCCCAGTCGGCGGCCAGTTGGATCCAGGCCTTAGCGGCTTTGCCGCCCCAGCCCCTGGCTGGAGCTGCCCTGGCCCGGTTGCGCCGCTCTGAGCCAGGTTTGGTGCTGGTGGGCTCCCACGTGCCTTTGGCTGATGCCCAGCTCACCCAGCTGCTCACGGAGCCCCGCTGCGTGGGGCTGGAGCTGCCCGTCGCCAAGCTGGCGCGGCTGCTGGAAGGCCCCCTGCCGGAGCCCCTGCTGGCTTCCCTGGAGGCCGACTGGCTGGTTCAGTTGCGGAGGGTGCTGGCCCAGGGGCAAACGCCCGTGCTGTACACCAGCCGGGGTGAGCTCCAGTGCGCATCAGTGGCGCAGCGCCGCCGCTTAGGCGATGCTCTGGCGGCGCTGATGGCCCGGTTGGCTGCTGCCCTGGCCCCCCAGTTGGGTTACCTGATCAGCAAGGGGGGCATCACCACCCACACCCTGCTGGCCGATGGTCTGGCTCTGGCGGCGGTCGAGTTGAAAGGACAGCTGCTGCCTGGGCTTTCCTTGGTGCTGGCTGATCTGCCAGAGCCTCTGCCGGTGCTCACCTTCCCCGGCAACCTCGGTGATGGGGACACGCTGCGGCTTGCCTGGCGCTGGATGGAAGGCTTGGAAAGCGCGGATTAACTCGTTGCCTCTGCTAAGGGTCGTCGCTCCGCCAACAGGCAGACGCCGTAGCCCGTGGCCACGAGGGCTATGGCGGCAAGGCTGCTTAGCCAGTCGTTTGCCGTACTGCCCATAAGGAAGGCCAGGGATACCGCCGTAATCAGCAAGGGGGATACGGGATAGCCCCAGGTGAGAAAGGGGCGGGGCAGCTCCGGCTCCCGCTGGCGCAGGGTCACCAGGGAGGCAATGCCCGCCAGCGGCAGGCTCACGTAGAGCACGGCGCCCATGGTCAGCAGCCGTTCGAAGGAGCCTGCCAGCACTAGGGCCGCGGCGGCCGTGCTGGTGAGCAGCAGGGCCGCGCTTGGGGTGCCGCCCCCGTTCACTTGGGCAACAAAGCTCGGTAGCAGGCCGTCGCGGCTGAGACCAAACAAAATGCGCGGGGCGGCCATCACCACGGTGTTGATCAGGCCCAGCAGGGACACCAGCGCTAACGCGGTGATCAGTAGGCCACCCAGCGGCCCAGCCAGGGCGCGTGCGGCGGCGGCGGCCGGCAGGTTTGAGCTGGCCAGCTGGGCGATCGGCAGCACATGCAGCAGGGCCAGGTTGATCAGCAGATAAAGCACCAGCACCGCCAGAACCCCGCCGATCAAGGAGCGGGGCAGATCTCGCCCCGGCTCGCTGAATTCTTCAGCGAAATAAACGGGGCTGGCCCAGCCGTCGTAGGTGGTGATCACTGCCTGTAGGGCCAGCACCACTGCCAGGCTCAGGCTCCGCCAGCCCGCTATCGCTATGGGCGCAGGCACTGGTGGCGCGATGGGGGGCGCCGCCTGGATGGGCAGCAGGAAGCAGGCCGCCACCAGGGCCAGAAAGGCAACCGCCTTGGCGAGGCTGAGAAATTCCTGGCTGGCGCTGCCGGCGCGCAGGCCTCGCAGCTGAATCAGGCTGAACAGGCCGATGGCTAGCAGTGCCAGGATTCGGGCCGTGTAGGGCCCCTGGGGGATCGCGGCGGGTAGCAAGGCCTGGCCGTATTCCCCCACGGTGGTGGCCACCCAGGCCAGGCCGATGCAATGGGCCAGCCAGTCGGTCCAGCCCACCAGAAAGCCCACGCGCTTGCCGAAGGCTCGCTCGGCGTAGACATACCAACCGCCGGCCTTCGGCAAGGCTGCCGCCAATTCGGCTATGCACACCGCCCCCAGCAGCGCATAGAGCCCGCCGGCCAGCCAGGCGGCCAGCACCAGCTCCGCTGAGGGCAATTGGGCTGCCACCAGGCCCGGAGTGCGCAGAATGCCGGCCCCGATCGTGCCGCCCACGGCACCGGCCAAGCCAAAACCCAATCCCAGAATGTTTAGTAATCGGCCTTTAGGGGCCTGGTTGACTGGCTGCTGGTCGGGGATGGGTTGGCTCAACCGCTGTAGCTCTGCGCCAGCAACTGCATCGGATGCAGCACCGGGATCGGCTGGGGCAGCTCCTGCAGGTGGCGCCGGATCTGCAGGCTGCAGCCGATGTTGGCGCTAACAGCCAGCTCGGCTCCGGTGCCGGCTAGGTCTTTGGCCTTGAGCTGCCCAAGGGCAGCGGCCTCCTCAGGCTGCACCAGGTTGTAGATGCCGGCGCTGCCGCAGCACACTCCCGCTTCCGTCGCTTCGCGCAGCTGGATGTGGGGGATGGCATTGAGCAGGGCCCGGGGCTGGCTGCTGATGCCCTGGCCATGCAGCATGTGGCAGGCGTCGTGATACGCCAGTCGGAGCGGGCGTTTGGCGCTGGCTGGCTCGCCATCAGCGTGGGTAAGGGGCTTAAGGGCGGCGAGGAATGGCTGGCTTAGGCCGAGATCGGCGAGGAACTCCTGAATATCCGCGACCGGGGCGGAGAAGCTGCTGCCGGTGAGCCGCCCGTAGGCCTTCATGGTGTGGCCGCAACCGGAAGCTGCCACCAATACGGCGTCGAGAGGCCCGGCCCCGGCGGGCTTGCCTGGGCCCACTACGGCCTCGAAGCTTTGGATCAAGCCGATTGCCAGCTCGTTGGTCTGGCTGAGTTCCCCCTGGTGGTGGGTCACGGCGCCGCAGCAGCCCTGGCTGGGTGGGATCACCACCTCGATGCCGTTGGCGCTCAGCACCTGCACGGCGGCCTGGTTCACGGCTGGATCAAATAGACGCTGGACGCAGCCCAGCACCAACCCCACCCGGGCGCGGCGAGGGCCCTGGGCTGGCACTACCAGGGGGAATTCGTCGCGGAAGCCGGCTGGCGCCAAGGGAGGCAGCAGCTGATCGAGGGCCTCCAGTTGGGGGCCGAATAGGCGGGTGATCCCACTGCGGCGGGCCAGGGCCTGCAGGGGGGTGCCGGCGTAAAGGCGCAGCGGCGTGAGCAGGGCCCGAAGCCGCGCAGGGTAGGGAAGCAGGGCAAACAGCAGCTTGCGAAATGCCTGCTGGGCGGAGCTGCGCAGCTCAGGCGCGTTGAGCTGGGGGCGCGTGGCCTCGATCAGTTGGTCGTAGCGCACCCCCGAGGGGCAAGCCGTGACGCAGGCGAGACAGCCCAGGCAACTGTCGAAGTGCTTCGCCACGGTGGCATCGAGGCTCAGTTCACCGTTGGCGATCGCCTTGAGGGTGTAGATGCGGCCCCGGGGTGAATCCATCTCCGTTCCCAGCACTCGGTAGCTGGCGCAGGTGGGCAGGCAGAAGCCGCAGTGCACGCAGGGATCGGTGGCGCTGGACATGGCGCTGGTGCCGGATGGGGCGCTGGCTGGAGAGGGAAGGGTGGTCATGGCGTCCAGTCTGGTGGCCAGGCGCTGGCGGATGTTCACGCAGGGCGCCATGTCTTGGTAGCGGGCCAAGGTTGCGCTGTTTCGCTCCGGGTCGGAGCACCCATTGTTGATCTTGTCGGCGGCGATCAGCCGCTCTTTTTCCGTCGGCTGGTGCTGCCTGCGGTGCTGCGTGGTGGCTTGGTCGGTGTCTTGGGGCTTTCGCCGTCAGGCTTGAAGCCCCACTCGGCCGGTAGGCAGGCCACCCTGAAGCCCACGAAGCTGTCGCGGAAGATCGGAGCTATGCCGCCGCGCGAGGCTGATCGGCATTGGAGAGGGTCACTGCACCAGCAACCGCCACGGGCAATGCGGTCTTCCTGCTTCGGATTGCCCTGCAGGTTGGGGTCCGGATCTTCCCAGGCCCTGCCATCTGGGGGGCAGCCCAGGGGCATGGGGTGCCAGCGGTCGAGGCACCATTCCCAGAGCTGGCCATGCATTTCGGCGAGGCCCCAGGGATTCACCAGCCCAAGTTCCCCAATGGCGACAGGTGTCTGGCGGAACACCCCAAGGGCGCCATCTCCATAGACGTAGCTGCCGTCGTAGTTCGCCCAGCTGGAATCGAGGGTGTCACCCCAATGGAAGGGCGTGCTGGCTCCGGCTCTGCAGGCGGCCTCCCAGCAGCTCTCACTTGGCAGGCTGAGCTGGGGTGAGCTGTCCCCGAGTTCGCCAAGCAACCAGCGGTTGAGTCGCCGGATCCAAGCCTGACAATCGTTCCAGCTCACCGAGTCAACGGGCAAAGATTCTGGTTGGGCAAAACAAGGCCAGATTCCATGGGCCTTCGCGGCGGAAGGGGCTGGGTTGAGTTCCGGCTCGGAACCCTCCGGCTTGAGGCGGGCAACGGCCGCCCATTGCTGGTGGGTGATGGGGTGGCGGCTCAGGCCAAAGGCCGCCAACTCAACGGTGCGCAAGGCTTCGACATCGCAGCCGGCGCATTCGGGAAAGGCTCCGTAGTCGTCATGGCCCGCTTCGCTGTCCTGGGAACCGAGTTGGTAGGTGCCGCCGGGAATCTCCACCAGCTCAAGGTTTTGGCCCTCGGGTAGGGGAAGACGCCACACCTTCACCACCACAATCCTTGTGGTGACGGCTCCATGGCCATGGGTCAGGGTGACCATGGCTACGGGCCGGCCTCCGGCACGGCCCCACACCGGAAGATCATGGGCAGCCCGCATGGCTAAGGCCCTGCTGGCCGCCTGCGCCAGGGGCAACAGCGCCTCGATCCGTTCCCGTTTCTTTTCCTGTTTGAGCTCCGCTTGCTCCATCAGGTCCATGAGGGTCGATTCGATGTCCTGGTCCCGTTCGTTGGCAGGATCCAGCAGGCCGAGGGCCTCGCAGGCCGCCCGCCTGATTCCCGGCTGGGTTGCATCGTCCATGACCACCCCTAGAAGAGCTTCGATCGCATCAGGGGTGCCCAGCATGCCCAGCAGGGTGGCCGCATCTTGGCGCTCCGTTTCCGGTAACTCTTGGGCGCCCACCATCTGGGCCAGGCGTGTGGGTGCGACCAGCTGGACGGCCCGCCGACTGCTGGGGGGCGCATTCGGTGCCGCCATGGCGGCCAGCTTCCTGATGGCGTCTTGTCGTTCGCTGTCCACAGGGACAGAGAGCTCCCACATCCATTTGTGCGCCCGTTGTTCAGCCAGGCGGGTCCGTTCTTCTTCTGGATCCAGATCGGCGAGATGGCCCAGTCGATCGGAGAATTCCTGGGGAATCAGGCCAGCCCTTTCATTGCGTTTGAGGCGATCGTGGCAGGCATCACGAAGGGCTAGCAAAAAGCCCCGCATGCCTTCTTTCTCTCTGCTGGAACGCTGCTCCAGATCCTTTAGAAAGGGTTGCCAGTCTTGTCCTGATTCAAAGAGGTCCCGTTGCCGCATGGCCGCCAAGTATTCCGCCAGAGGATCGAGTGGAAAGCACAATTGATCCAGATCGGCACCTGGATTTTGCAGGAGTCTTTGTTCCAGGAGATAGTTGATCAGTGCTTGTCGTTGGCGCCGACTAGCCAGGCCCATCCCATTCGGAGGGTCAGCGTTGAGGGCTTGATCGGCCCAATCACCAGAGAAGGCCAGGGGTTGATAAAGCGGCCGACCCTCAAGACCTTGTTTATGGCTTGCAAGCGCAAGGATCTGCAGGCTTTTTTGTACCACTGATGGAGTAATGTCCAAGCCGGCACGAAGCCGCTGGGCAGCGTCGATGTTGCGATCGAGTCGGTTGACATAGCCCAACATCAGTTCGGGCACTGAGCCTGCCAATAATCCATGTCCTAACTCCCGTTTGGTGATCACGTCGTCAATGAACATCTGGGCGAGCATCACGGAGATCGGCTTGTCGGCGACGATGCGGCGCAGTTGATTCTGGGCTGGCACGAGTTCGCTGTCATTGAGGCGATCGTTGAGTCCCTGGTAGGTGAGGTATTCGAGAAAAAATGATTGCAATCGATCTGTCGCGATTTGCAAGGGTGTGATCTGCGTGATCGCTCTTTCGCTGAAACCTTCCAAACCACTGCGGCGAGTGGTGAGCATCAGCAGACCCGCTGGCATGGTTTCTCGCACCCTTTGGCGAGCAACTTCGGGGAGTTCCGAGAAATGATCCACAATCGGCAGCACCCGCTTGTAACGCAGCAGGGCTTCGACCAGCTCCGGTTCGAGCTGGGCGCTGCCAATGCTTTGCTCCAGCCAGAGACGAACCCGTTCACTCAGAGTTTCTTCTTCTGCCAAGCTGCGATCAATCAGAACGGGCAGCCGTTTGATCCCCCCCAGCAGGCCCTCGAGGGCCCAGAAAGCAATGCGAACGGCCAGGCTGGTTTTGCCTGAGCCGCCTTCAGCCGCGATCAGGATCAAGTGGGCCTCCGCCCCTTCAACAGCTTGCTTGAGATCGGCGGGTTCCAGCAGCAGTAAGTTCGGTTTCCCGCCGGGCACCTTCATGCGCAGGTTCAGGGGCACATGGATCTTGCGTTCGGCCACGGCGGGCAATTTGGCAAAGGCATCGGCAAGGGGTTGGAAATGGACTTCCAGCCAGGCATCGACTTGAGCTGGCCCATAACTTGGGGGTGGGGCTGGATCCTGCTCCCCCTGGCGGGGGGGCGGATTGGCGGCGAGCCGGACGATGGCCTGCTCGAACAGTTCCGGTCCGGTCGCCCCGCCACCGGGTTCGTCGACGCAGAGCATCGGGGTGCAAAGGCTTGCCACCCTTGCCTTGAAGCGATCCAGGGCCTCCTGGGCCTGGGGATCGCGCTCAAAGGCATTCTTGAGATCACTGGTGAATTCGAGGAAAAAAGCCCTGATTGGCTTGTCGGCTTCAAGGGCGGCTTCAAACTCCAGTTCCGTGATGGAGATACCACTGCCGTCTTGGGCAAGGGAGCCATAGCGATAGGAAAGCAGCAGGATGTAGTGATCTGAGCTGCGAACGTCGTTTTGGCAAGTGGTAACGACAGGATCGCTCGATCCGCTGTAGCTGTCTCGATAGGCGTGGCCGGCCCGAGTGATCAGATCTTTAACGCGCTCTCTTTCTTTGTTTAGCCCTAGATAGGGACTAGAGATATAGAAACTATGGCTTTCAATTTGGCTGGAGGGTTTCCCCTTGCGTTCGGGAGCCATCCTAATTAAAAGCGGTAATTCAATTTTGCGTAAAGGCCATTGCCAAGAAGCCAGTTATTCCATACATCAGCATTGTTTTCGGTTGAAAACTGTTTTACCCAGCCAATTTCTGTGATCCAGTGCTGTCCTGACAGCCACCGCACAAACACACCTCCTGCACCCACGATGTCAGAGAAGCGGTCTTGGATGCCTTGATTTTGGAAGGTGGTGCTGACTCCGCCAGCACCAATGAAAGGTACCAGTTGAAGCCCCTGGTTGCGCCGACTCCAGAAGGTCCAGCTCAGCTCGGCAGTGCCCAGCCAGCCGTTGTCACCACTGATGAGTTGTGAGGGCAAGCCGCGCAGTCCCACGTCGGAACCGAGGCTGAAACGCATCGGTTCCGTGAGCTGGTGGAAGGCCACCTGGCCGCCTCCGCGCAGGTTGAGCTGCCAATCGGGAAGGAAACTCCAGCCCAGGGAAAGGAACGTGCCCAGGGCGTTGGCTTTGCCAGGCACGATGTTGAGGGGGGCGAGTTCCTCGAGTTGCTGGGAGGGGGTGGCGGCGGAGAGGCCTTGGAGGCCATAAAGTTGGCCGAACCAGTAGAGATTTGAAGCGGATCCGGAACCATTGAGTTCGAACCGCAGGTAGCCGTTGCGGGGTTGGCGGAGCCGATCGGGCAGGAAACTCGGCAGGGCCTCGCCGTTGAGCTGGTTGGTGGACTGGTTGCCGCTGTAGGCCAGGGCTGCGCTCCAGCGCTGGTTGAGGGTTTCCCGCAACAGCCATTCGATCTGTACCAATCCTTGCCATTGGGTGGTAGAAAAACCGTTGCCGGGTGGGGGCAACTCGATCGATTGGCGCCAGCTGGAGCCGAAGGCGCCGGTGAGATTGAAGCTTTCTCCCAAGGGGTAGGTATAGCTCAAGGAGCCGGAGGCCTGACCCAGCTGCGGGGCGTCGCTGCTATCCAGTTCGCCAGAAAAGAGCAGGCTGTCTCCCTGGCGCAGCAGGGATGGACGCAGGACGGTGGCGGCGCCGCGAGCTTGGCCGCTGCCGATGCTGCCGTCGTTGCGCAGACTGAGGTCACCCTGCCAAGCCGGGGGGGTGCTTTTCACCTTGACCACCAGCACGGCCTGGCTGGGGTCGCCGCCGAGACGGGTGAGCTGACTGCGCACGGAATCAATCTCTGGGCGCCTCTGGAGAAGCTGGAGTGTGCGCTCCAGGGAGGGGAGGTGCAAGGTGGTGCCACGGATTGGCCCCAGCCAGCGCCGCACCTTGACATTCAGGCGTGGGTCTGGGCCCTGGACCTGCAGCTCAACGACTTTCCCCTGGACAACCTGCAGATGGGCCGGAGGCTGATCCGCAAACACGAAAACCCGCGTATTCACGTAGCCATCGAGGACCAGGCGTGAGGTGAGGGCGGCGGCGCAGGACCGCAGTTGTTCGGCCTCGGGGCTGATCAAGCTGCAGGACTGCAGGATGGCGGCTAACTGCTGCGGACCGTAAGGAACTGGACCTTTGATGGCCGGCAGTCTGCTGAGAGGGACTGGACCGGTGGGCGGCCGGGAGCGCGGGGGCTGATCTGGTGGGCCCGCCTCAATCGGTGCCTCCAGAATGGGTGCTGTGGGCTGGCTGGGCCGCCGTTGCGGTTGTTCCAGAGCCGGAGTCGGGAGTCGTACAGGACTGTTCTGTAGGGGGGGGGCCACTAATTGGGCCAGGAGGAATGGCACGCAAAAGGGCTAAAATAACCTTGATAATGTCAATGCTGTCCATTGGTGTCAAGCCTGATCCGACCAGCCGTGGCAACTCTGTGGGCTGCGGAGTTTGCTTAAGGAATGCGGGATTGGAGTGGGCCAATGCCGGGATCGTCAATTGTTCGGGTTTTCTGCTCTTCCCCCCCCCCCCCCACCCACCGGATCTGGGGCATGATTAGAATTTAGAACAGCGATATTGACTTAAGCGTCACTCCCATGTCCCGCCACCGCCGCCACGGGCTTGTTGGTATTGGCAAGGTGAGGTCTTGGGAGGGTGCGGCCTGGATCCAGCCGGTGGTGGCCGCAGGTTCGCTAGTGGCCCTTTTGCTGGCCTCGGGGGCCAGGGCGGGTGAGGTTTCCGCCACCCAAGGCCCTTTGGATTTGGGAACCAAGGTGAATGGCGTGGCGGGCGGCCGCTGCCATGCCGGCCAATGCCAGGTGAGTGGGGGCACTGCGGCGGGCGCCAACCTGTTTCACCGCTTCAACCGCTTCGACACCCGTGGGGAGATCAGCGGTGTTTCGATCCAAAATGGCCTCCACCGCACGGTGGTGCTGGGGGTCATGGACCCGTTGGGGTCGTTTTTGAACAAGGGCATCAGCCTCAGCTCGCCGGCCCACCTGTTTTTTCTCTCGCCCGGCGGTCTGCATGTGGGGGCCGGGGCCCAGTTCTTCAATACACCCCAACTCACCTTGAGCACGGCCAGCTCCCTGGGGTTGGGCAGTGGCCGCTTCGATGTGTTTCGCACCACGGCGTCCGAGGCGGCCCTGTTGACGGGGATGCCGATCCGTGGCAAGGAGGGTTTGAGCAGCGATCCAGCCGAGGCCCAGCGCAACGGCATCACCAAAGCCGGCGATCTGGTGGTGGATGGCGGCTTGATTCAGGTGGATGCGGCGTTGTTGCTGGATGCCCAGGGCGGCCATCTGCTGTTGCAGGCCGGCAGCCAGCTGGCGGTTCCCGGCGGCAGTGTGGAACTGAACGGCAACAACGTGACCGTGGCTGCGGGTGCGCTGGTGACCGCCAGTGCCCAGGCGCCTGCTGCGCCGGTGCCGGCACCGGGAACGACAACGGCCCCGGCGCCAGCGACGGTGGTGCCAGCAGCGCCAGCGCCAGCGCCAGCGAATGTTGTGGCAGCGCCAGCGTCCGTGGTGCCAGCGGCAGCGGTCGTTGCCACGACCGCAACTACCAGCCCTGCAGCCCCTGCCCTCGCCGCCGTTGCTGCAGCCCCTGCGGTGCCAGTGGCCTTGCCTTCAGGGGCCAAGACAAATTCCGCCGCTAACTCAGACACCCCCGTACTCACCACTGCGGCAGTGAACCCAGGTCCGACAACGGCCCCTGCTGAAGCCCTCGCGTCCACAGCGGTTCTTGCCACAACAGCCGCCACCACCCCTGCCACCCCAGTCCTCACAAACGCTGCCGCAAACTCCGCCTCCGCGACCTCTGAAGCCCCTGCGCTGCCGATCCCCGCGGCAGTGGCGGCGCCACTGCCGCAAGCCAAGCCCCCCGCCCCAGCTCAGATTTCAGCCCCCGGCTTGGATGGCGGTGTGATTCGCATCAGTGCCAGCAGTGATGCCGTTGTCGCGGGCCAGCTCAAGGCCCTGGGAGTTGCGGCAACAGGCAGTGGCACTGCGGCCAGTGGCACGGAGGCCAGTGGCGGGTCCGGCAAGGGCGGCCGCATCGAGGTCACAGGCCAGCGGGTGGCGCTAATGGGCGCCGCCCTTGATGCCAGCGGCCCGGCCGGCGGTGGCACGGTGCTGCTGGGTGGCGATGTCCGCGGCGCCAACCCTGCAGTGCCCAACGCCAACACCACCACGGTGGATGGGGCCAGCACGGTGCGCGCCGATGCCCTGGCGAAGGGGGATGGGGGCACGGTGGTGGCCTACGCCAGCCAGCGCACTGAGGTGGCTGGCCTACTGAGCGTGCGAGGCGGCCCGGACGGTGGCAATGGCGGCTTTGTGGAAACATCCGGGGCCAGCGTGGCCCTCAGTCGGGCGCCGGATCTGGCGGCGCCTCTAGGTAAGGGGGGCACGTGGTTGATTGATCCATATGATATTGAGATATCCGATGGCTTTGGTAGGACGAAAACGACCCAAGAGGTAGGATTGTTTAGTACTGGAGTAAATGCGGATGGTACTTTAATAAGTAATGGCGCAATTGATCCGCATTGGTCCTTTGGTGATCAAGGTGCCCAATCTTTTAAGACGATTCCGGATGGTGGTTGGTCTGCAGATGGAGACATGTCTGGCTGGATCAGCGACGTGCCTAGCAATGCTGTTTACGCATCTCCTCCTGGCACGAAGCTCTTCAAGACAAGCTTCGAACTTGATGCGCAGCCCCTTGCAGAGTCATCGGTCGCTATGAAAGTATGGGTAGATGACAACATCGATAGTTTTACCATTAATGGCAATAGAATTAATTTTCGTTCTCGTCCATCTTTTGGGGGGGCAGGCGTTGAGCTTACGCTTAATCCTTTGGATTTTAAGGCTGGGGCAAACAGCATACTGGTGTCTATAGTCAACAACTATAACTTTAGCAATCCGACTGGACTTAATCCCAGCGGGTTAAAAATAAAATTTTCCGGAGAATTTAAGTTCAACGATAATATTTCCAATTCAGGTACTCGAGATAGCCCTGTCTATCAGCCCACAAATACCCCGTCAAGACTGTCTGCCGCCACGATTCAATCCGCTCTGAATAATGGCGGAAATGTAGTAGTAGACACCACCAATCCGCAGGGTGCTCAGGCCGGCAATATCACCGTCAACTCCCCCATCAACAAAACGGCCGGTGGCAATGCCTCCCTCACTCTCAACGCCCACAACAACATCGTTCTCAATTCCAATATCAGCAGCACCAGCGCTGCCCTGAATCTCAACCTGAATGCTGATATCGATCGCAATGGCTCTGGTGCCACCTCACTGGCATCTGCGGCCAGCCTGAGCCTCAATGGTGGCACCGCGACAGCCAACGGCCCAATCAGTATGGCCACCAACTCCAAAATTAAAGACGCCCAGATTGTTGCCCCAGCGATAAACAGTGATGGTGGTATTTTAGAAAATATTTTGTCTTTGAATGTAGACAGTTTAAGGCAGAATGGTGGTAGCTTGCAAGCTAATGGTACGGCAACAGTCAAGGCGCTTG
>JBILUH010000079.1:0-7086 GCA_044371095.1 Cyanobium sp. | reverse complement strand
CAAAGGAGCCGGGCACAAGCGCGCTGAGCCAGCCGTCGCGCAGCAGCGCGCTCAACCAGCCATTGATCAGGCCGTTTTCGGCGTAGATCCAGCGAAAGGCGATCGCCGCCACCACGATCGACACCAGAACCGGCGTGTAGAAGGCCCCGCGAAACCAATGAATACCCGGCAGCTGCCGGTTGACCAGCACCGCCAGGGCCAGGGCTCCGATCACGATCGGGGGAACGACCCCCACCAGGTAGAGAAAGGTGGTGCCGGTGACCCGGAAGAACATCGGATCGGCCAGCAGGCGCCGCACATTGGCCAGGCCCACAAAGCGCAGTGGTTCGCTGACATCCAGCCCGGCCTGGCTGACGCTCATCACCAGGGCCATGGCCGCCGGGATCAGCACCGACAGCCCGATCAGCGCCAGGGCCGGAAGCAGGAAACCCCAGGCCGTGGCCGTACGGGACGCGGGGAGAGGCATGAACCACACCGGTTGCCCCCATTGTGGAACCCGGTGCTGCAGACCTGCCCCAGGGGCGGCCTTAGCCTCGGGCGACGCCCGCCCCAGCCGATGACCGCCAGCCAAGCCGCCAGCCCGCTCCGCACGATTGCGGTGGCGCTGCAGAGCAACCCCTACCAGGTGGTGATCGGCACCGGGGCGTTGGCCGGGCTGGGCGAGCAGATCCGGGCACGGGGCATCAAGGCCGGCACCAAGGTGCTGATGGTCACCAACCCCGTGGTGCAGGAGCACTACGGCGCCACAGCCCTGGCCAGCCTGCAGGCCGAAGGCTTCGATGCCCACACGCTGGTGATCGAGGCGGGCGAAGACCAGAAAACACCGGCCACCGTGGGATTGATCCACGACGCGGCCTTCGCCCGCAAGCTGGAGCGCGGCTCGCTGATCGTGGCCCTCGGCGGGGGCGTGGTGGGTGACATGGCGGGCTTTGCCGCCGCCACCTGGCTGCGGGGCATCGCCGTGGTGCAGGTGCCCACCACCCTGCTGGCGATGGTTGATGCGGCCATCGGCGGCAAGACCGGCGTCAACCACCCGGGCGGCAAGAACCTGATCGGCGCCTTCCACCAGCCGCGGCTGGTGCTGATCGATCCAGCCACGCTGCAGACGCTGCCGGAACGGGAATTTCGGGCCGGGATGGCCGAGGTGATCAAGTACGGGGTGATCGGCGATCCCCAGCTGTTTGCGGCGTTGGAAGCCGCCGGCTCCATCGGCTCGATGGCGGCCGTGGGAGCCGATCTGCTGCAGACCCTGCTGGAACGCTCCGCTGGCGCCAAGGCCCGGGTGGTGGCTGCTGATGAGCGCGAGGGCGGCCTGCGGGCGATCCTCAACTACGGCCACACCCTGGGCCACGTGGTGGAAGCCCTGTGCGGTTATGGCACCTGGCTGCATGGCGAGGCGGTGGCCATCGGCATGGCCGCCGCCGGGGAGATCTCTGTGGCCATGGGCTTCTGGAGCGCTGCCGAGCAGCAACGCCAGCTGGCGCTGATTGAAGCCGCCGGCCTGCCCCACCGCTGGCCGGAGCTGGACCCCGAAGCGGTGCTCAGCTGCCTGCAAGGGGACAAGAAAGTGCGCGACGGCCAGGTGCGCTTCGTGCTGCCCACGGCGATCGGCACCGTGGAGATCCGGAACGACGTCAGTGAGGCCGCCATCCGCCGCGCGCTCTACGCCTCGCCGTAGGTGTCCTCCAGGGCGGTTTCCAGGGTGGTGATCAACAGCACCAGGGCGGCCCGGGAGTCGAGGTCGGGGCCCGTCACCGCCGCGATCCAGCGGTGACAGAGCGCCTCAATCTGCTGAAACAGGTCGCCGCCGGCAGCCAGGGTGGCCATCACCCGCTCGACGCTCTGCTCGTCGGCCTCCGGCGGTAACCCCACCACATAGCGCCGCCCGTCATCACCGACGTAGGTGAGCTGGCCCTGGTCATCCAGCACCGGCGTGGCATGGGGGGTGATCGGCGGCGGCGGTTCCGGCGCATGGCCGTCATCGGCGCGTTCCGGCGGTTGGTCCGCGGGTTGGTCCACGGGTTTGTTGACCATCACCCAAGCCCGTCTATCTCCCTCCTAGCTAGGGCCGCCAGGCCGGATTGCCAATCATCGGAGGGCGCCGATCAGCAGACCTGATCCTTCAGCCGTTGGTGACGGATGGAACCTTGCAATCTGGCGGGGCGATGGGCATGGTGAGAGACCCGGACGGCCACGCGATGAGCTGGAGCGAACTGGAACGGTTGGTGGAGGACGCCGAAGCCGACACCACAGTGCAGCGGGCGTTGCGGCACTGCCGCTCCCAGCAGGAGCTGGTGCTCGCCGCCCGCCGGCTGGGCTATCGCATCACCCGTGTCGACCTGCTGCGGGCCTGGCAGATCCACTGCCGGGAGCAGCCGCTGCAGCAGGGCCGGGGCTGATCAGTCGTCCCGCCGATCCAGGGCATTGCGGGGCGGATGGCCGTCGCCGCGGTGGAGCAGGCGCTCCCAGCGGTTGAGCTGGCGCAGCAGCAGCGCCGTGAGGCCCAGGGCCACCAGCAGGCCCACACGGGCTGCGACCCCCGGCAGCCAGGCCGCCAGCACCAGCTCCAGCCCCAGGGCCACCAGCACCAGCGGCCGCCAGCGGCGCACGCCCCGCAGGGCACCGGAGCAGGCCCGGCAATGGCGGGTGTGGCTGTCGTAGCGGTCCATCAACGCTGGCCGACCCCACCGGGGGGGCAGGGCGCCGCCGGGACACGGCGGTCCGGCGATGGTGGTCACCCAGTTGTGCAGCGCCTGCACGTACACATCGGCGCTGGTGGGCAGGAAGCAGGCCTGGGCCAGGGCGCCGCTGCCACCCCGCTCCGCCAGCACCCGCTCCTGACCGTGCAGAAACACCTGGTCGTCTTCGAGCACGGTGTGGTTGCCGAGGTGCTGCAGCCACACGGGCCGGGCCCGCAGCAGCAGCCGCGGCACGGCGGAGCGGAACTGGAAGGGAAAGCGGGCAAACAGGCGGCATTCCCCGGCGCGGATCGGCGTCGCGTAGACGACGGTCATGAAGCGGGCGAACCCCTGGGCGGTGAGGTCGTGCCACATCAGGCCCGGAGCCACGAAGGTGGTGGCCTGGCTGCCGAGCTTGCCCCGCCGCGGGCCCTCCGGCCAGGCCAGGGTGAACCCCTCGGGCCCCGAGCTTGTGAGCTCGGCGACCACCGGCGAGGCGTTCTGGCGACGGCCCACGGTGCGGTGGTGGGTGAAGGGCACGTGGCTCACATCGAGCACGTTCTCCAGCAGGGTGAGCGCATCCATCGGCAGGTCGCGGAAGGTGTCCTGCACCAGCCAGCCGGGCTCGTCCAGCTCCGGCACCAGGGGCAGGGGCACCGCCGCAGCCCGCTCCGGGTCGCCCGCGAACACAAACAGCAGCCCCTGGCCGGTGGCGGTGGCGTAGGCGCGGCAGGCACTGCGGGGGCTGGCGCAGGCGCGGGCGGCCACGTCGGCCTCGGCCTGGGGGATGGCGGTGCAGCGGCCCTCGCCGTTGAAACTCCAGCCGTGATAGGGGCACTCCAGCTCACCCCGGCCGTTGAGCCGGCCTTCGCTGAGGGGCACGAGCCGGTGGGGACAGACGTCGGCGAAGGCGCGCCACTGGCCGGCGGCAGCATCCCACCACAGCACCAGATCCTGCTCCAGCAGGGTGAAGGCCGTGGGTTGGCGGGGATCCAGATCCTGGAGGTAGGCCACCGGATACCAGCGCTGCTGCCAGTGCTCCTGCCAGCGCTGCAGGCTGGCGGCATCGACGGCGGGGGAAACAACCATGAAGGCGCTGCGGGGAAGCCGGGAGTGTTAGGCGGATGATGGCGCGCCCCAGCTCGAAGCCGCTCAACTCGAAGCCGAGGTGTAGTGGCGCTGGGCGAAGCGCCAAAGCCGCCGGCTGCCCGCAAACGACAGCGCCGCCACCAGCAGCGAGCCGATGGCCCAGAGCGCCGAGCCCCGGCCCAGCAGGGCTTCGGCCGGCACGGTGGTGAGGAAGGCCACCGGCAGCACAAAGGTGAACAGCAGCCGCAGCGCCGGCGGATAGGCGCTCACCGGATAGCGGCCGGCCACCAGGGTGTAGCGCAGCACCTCGGTGGCGTTCCACACCTTCACAAACCAGATGCTCAGCGCCGCCAGCACAAACCAGAGGCTGTAGAGGATCACGAGTGCGGCGAGCAGCAGCGCCAGGGGCAGCAGCACGGCCCCGGGCGCGCGCAGGCCAGCTGCAGCCTCCGGGCCGGCCTGCGCCAGGGCCCAGCCGATCAGCCCCAGCCCCGCCGCGATCGCCGGCAGCCCCCAGGGCGACACGGTGCGGGCCGAGAGCCAGAACTGGCTGTCGACCGGCTTGAGCAGCACGTAGTCGAGGGTGCCGGTCTGCACGTGGTTGACGATGCGGCTGAGGTTGGGCTGCAGCACGCAGGTGGTGAAGCCATCCAGCAGGGTGTAGAGCCCGAGCACCACCAGCGCCCCGCTCCAGCTCCAGCCCCCCAGGCTCGGGCCGCCGGCAAACAGCAGTTGCAGCACAAACAGGCTGCCGGCCAGGTTGCCCAGCACCGACACCAGCTCGATCGCCGCATTGAGCGGATACTCCAGCTCCGCCGCCAGCGAGGTGCTCCAGAAGCAGCGCAGGCTGCGCCAGTAGCGCGCAAACTCCCTCACGCGCCCATCGCCGAGTAGCGGCGCAGGCCGGCCCGCCACAGAACCCGGCCGATCGGCAGCAGCAGCAGACACCAGGCGGCGATCGCGCCGAATCCCAGCGCCGCATTCACCGGCTCACCGGCCAGCAGCCGGGCCGGAAAGTCGACCATCCAGGGAAAGGGCGTGGCCAGGGCCAGCCGCCGCAGCGCCGGCGGAAAGGTGTCGAGTGGCGCCACCAGGCCCGAGAGAAACAGATAAGGAATCATCAGCAGCCGATCCAGCGCCGCCGCCCGCTCGCTCCAGAAACACAGGGTGGTGACGATCACCTGCAGCAGAAACCGCAGCAGGAAAGCCGCCAGGATCGCCAGCAGCCCCAGCACCAGCGCCGCCGGCGACGGCCACCACAGCACCCCCGGCGCCGCCAGCCCCAGCACCACCAGCATCAGCAGCACGAACGGCACCCGCGTGGCCTGCTCGCTGATGTGGGCGGCCAGGTAGCGCCACAGCGGTGCCAGGGGCTGGAGCAGGTAGGGCGACAGGCGGCCCTGCAGGGCATCCTCCTCAAACACGTGGATCAGCCACACCACCGTGAACTGGCGCACCACAAACGCCGCCAGGAAGTAGTGGCTGAGCTGCTGGGGGGTGAGGCCGGCGGCGGCCCCCGCGCCCGAGCCGCTCCACACGCCCAGCATGATCAGCGGCAGCACCCCCGAGAGGGCCCAGAGGGCGATCTCGGCCCGGTATTCGAGCATCAGCGCGTACTGGCTGCCCAGCAGCGCCCGCGCCACGCGCCAGGCCCAGCTCAAGGCACCCCTCCCGCCGCCGAGGCTTCCCCGCGCTGACGAAACAGACCGCCGATCAGCTCCTCGATCGGCGGATCGCTCACCTCCAGATCCACCACCGCAAAACGCTCCAGCAGCGCCGCCACCCGCTCGGTGAGCTGCTCGCGCGGCACCAGCAGCCGCACCTGGTGGCCCTGGTGCGCCTCAATCACGCCGAAGCCCGCAAAGGCCTCGACCGGATGGAGGTCGGCCAGCTCCATCCGCACCTGGCGGCAGGGGGCCAGGCGCAGGGTGAGCTCGGCCAGGGAGCCGTCATGGAACAGCTGACCCTGGTGGATCAGCAGCACCCGCGGGCAGAGGGCGGTGATGTCGCCCATGTCGTGGCTGGTGAGCAGCACGGTGGCGCCGGTGCGGCGGTTGTAGTCGGCCAGGAAGTCGCGCACCCGCGCCTGGGCATTCACATCGAGCCCCAGGGTGGGCTCATCGAGAAACAGCACCGAAGGCCGGTGCAGCAGCGCCGCCAGCAGCTCGGCCTTCATGCGCTGGCCCAGCGACAGCTTGCGCAGGGGGCGCCGCAGCTCCGGCCCCAGCTCCAGCATCTCGGCCAGCTCGCCGATGCGGCGCTGCGCCTCCGGCTCGGCAATGCCGTACACCGCGGCATTCACCCGCAGCGAATCGAGGGCCGGAAGGTCCCAGATCAGCTGCTGGCGGTTGCCCATCACCAGCGTGATCTGGCGCAGGAAGGCCGCCTGACGCCGCCACGGCTCGTATCCCGCCACCTGCAGGGAGCCACCGCTGGGATGGATCAGGCCGGTGAGCATCTTGAGGGTGGTGGTCTTACCGGCGCCATTGGGGCCCAGAAAGCCGACGATCTCGCCCGGCTCGATCGCAAAACTGATCTGATCCACGGCCACCACCTCCCGGTGGCGCCGCCGCACCAGGTGCCGCAGGGTGCCGGCCAGCCCGGGCTGCTTCTCGCTGATCCGGTAGGTCTTGCTCAGCCCCCGGGCCTGAAGGATGGGCCCCGCCACAGTGCACTGCTGATGGGTCAACCGTAGTCAGGCAGCTGCAGCCCCGATGCGAGCAACATGGTCCAGGCGTGGACGAGCAGCAGCAATGGGCCTGGTGGCGGTGACGGGAGCGTCCGGCAAAACCGGCTGGCGGGTGGTGGATGAAGCCCTGCGGCAGGGTCTGACGGTGCGGGCGATCGTGCGACCCGGCTCGGTGCTGCCGCCTGCCCTGGCCGAGGCGGAGCAGCAGGGCCAGCTCGAGGTGCGGCGCCTGGATCTCGGTGCCACCGAGGCCCTGCATGCCGCCCTGACGGGCTGTGATGCCCTGGTGATCGCCACGGGAGCCCGCCCGTCGGTGGATCTCACCGGCCCGCTGAAGGTGGATGCCTTCGGGGTGCGCGACCAGATCCGGGCCTGCCAGGCGGTGGGGCTGCGGCGGGTGGTGCTGGTGAGCGCCCTGTGCGCCGGCCGCTGGCAGCACCCGCTGAATCTCTTTGGCCTGATCCTGGTGTGGAAGCGCCTGGGCGAGCGCTGGCTCGAGCAGAGCGGCCTCGACTGGACCGTGGTGCGCCCCGGCGGCCTGAGCGAAGACGACAACCGCAGCGAGCGCGAAGGGGTGGTGTTCAGCGGGCCCGACCAGCAGGAGAGCGACAGCATTCCGCGCCGGCTGGT
>JBILUH010000078.1:0-7131 GCA_044371095.1 Cyanobium sp. | reverse complement strand
CGGGGCAGAACCTCTTCAGGGAAGACGAAGTTTTCGTGCGGCTGGTCAGCCGGTGCCATCCAGGCACGCAGACCTTCATTCAGAAGAATGTTCTTCGTGTAGAAGGTTTCAAATTCGGGGTCCTCAGCGGCGCGGATCTCCTGCGACACAAAGTCGTAGGCACGCAGGTTGAGGGCCAGGCCGATGATGCCGATGCTGCTGGTCCACAGACCCATCACCGGCACGAACAGCATGAAGAAGTGCAGCCAGCGCTTGTTGGAGAAGGCGATCCCGAAGATCTGGCTCCAGAAGCGGTTGGCGGTGACCATCGAATAGGTCTCCTCTTCCTGGGTCGGCTCGAACGCCTTGAAGGTGTTCGACTGATCGGAGTCTTCGAACAGGGTGTTCTCCACCGTCGCGCCGTGGATGGCGCACAGCAGGGCTCCACCGAGGATGCCGGCCACGCCCATCATGTGGAAGGGGTTCAGCGTCCAGTTGTGGAAGCCCTGCAGGAACAGCAGGAAGCGGAAGATCGCTGCCACACCGAAGGAGGGCGCGAAGAACCAGCTGCTCTGGCCCAGCGGATACATCAGAAAGACGCTGACGAACACCGCGATCGGGCCGGAGAAGGCGATGGCGTTGTAAGGGCGGATGCCCACCAGACGGGCGATCTCGAACTGACGCAGCATGAAGCCGATCAGAGCGAAGGCGCCGTGCAGGGCCACGAAGGGCCAGAGGCCGCCGAGCTGGCACCAGCGCACGAAATCACCCTGGGCCTCAGGGCCCCAGAGCAACAGCAGGCTGTGGCCCATGGCGTCAGCGGGGGTGCTGACGGCGGCGGTCAGGAAATTGCAGCCCTCCAGGTAAGAACTGGCAATGCCGTGGGTGTACCAGGAGGTGACAAAGGTGGTGCCGGTCAGCCAGCCCCCCAGCGCCAGATAGGCGGTGGGGAACAGGAGAAGACCCGACCAACCCACAAATACGAAGCGGTCGCGCTTGAGCCAGTCATCGAGGACGTCGAACCATCCCCGCTGCGGCGCGCGCCCTAGAGCGATCGTCATGAGAGCGGCTTCATGAAGCGTTACAACGCAACTCTACGGGTAGTCGCCCGCAACTGCGCAACCCTGGGCAGAGGCTGAGCACATCTACCTACCGGCCCCACGCCCGGCCGCGCCCCGACACCAAGCGGGGCACGATTCGCCACAGTGGGGCGAGCCCATCCCCGTTCCATGTACGTCGTCGAGCTCTCCCTCAAGCTCAGCCCCATGCCCGTTGCCGTGCAGCGGAAGGAACTGGCCGACGCCCAGGCCCTCTACGGCCAGGTGCGCCAGGCGCTGGAGGGCACGGGGCCGCGACTGCTCGAGCTGACCTGCGAGAAGGAGGAGGAGAAGCGCATCAGCCTGCTCACCAGCGAAGTGGTGGCCGTGCAGCTCTATGAAAAGTCGGCGATGGGGAGCGGCGGCAAGCGTCCCGGATTCAGCTTCGACAACTGAGCTGACAGGGGCTCGCACTGGAACCCCCCGAGCCATGACACCTCCCCTCACCGTGGAGCGGCTCAGCTTCGCCTGGCCCAACGGTCGCCCGGCGCTGCGCCACTGCACCCTGCAGATCCCGCGGCCTGGCCTGTGGATGCTGGTGGGCAGCAACGGCAGCGGTAAAAGCACCCTGCTGCGCCTGATTGCCGGCCTCCTGGAGCCCCGCAGCGGCCGCATCCACGCCGCCGGCAAGGCCGCCCTGGTGTTCCAGAACCCCGATCACCAATTGCTGCTGCCCAGCTGCGCCAGCGACCTGCAACTGGGCCTGCCGGCCGGCCTCGGCGACGACGAACGCCACCGATGCGTGGAGCAGGCCCTGGCCCAGGTGGGCCTGCACGGCTTCGCGGAGCGGCCGATCCACACCCTCAGCGGCGGACAGAAACAACGCCTGGCCATTGCCGGCGCCCTGGCCAGTGCCGCCGATCTGGTGCTGCTCGATGAGCCCACAGCCCTGCTCGATCCAGACAGCCAGCACGAGGTGTTGCAGCTGCTCTGGCAGCTCACCCATCGGCCCGACGCTCCCCTCACCGCCCTGTGGATCACCCATCGACTGGAGGAGCTGCAGCGTTGTGACGGTGCGGCGCTGATGGAGCACGGGGCCGTCGGGCGCTGGCAGGACGGAACCGCCCTGGCCGAGCAGCTGGACCCCTTGCAGGCCGGCAGCCCTGAGGGGTAAGTTCTTCAGACCGGTTTCGGCCGGCGAGCAATGTCCCATTGCGGACTGCTCATGCGTTCCTCGGTAGCTCAGCGGTAGAGCGATCGACTGTTAATCGATTGGTCGCAGGTTCGAATCCCGCCCGGGGAGCTTTTCCATCAACCGCAACCTACGGGTTGCGGTTTTTTTATGGTCGGCGCACTGGCAACTGCCGGCACCTAGAGCCCAGAGCCCGACGGCTGCAACAAAAAACTGCGAAGAAATCCTGAAGATCCCCTGCCTTGGGGCGTCCCTTGGGAAGCGGCAAACCCTGACCAGCACCGCCCTGAAGGCCCTTCAGCACGGGCGCAGAAACCTGCCCGTGCCGAATCCAAGACGCCCCAAGAGCAGCGGGGCTCTCGCCCGGGCTGCAAAACCGGAGAAAATGCCTGCAACTTCGCTGCAGCAGTAGCGATTGATTCACAGGCTGCCGCCCTCAGCCTGACTTCCCTGCCTGACGCCCCCGCCTGACCTCATGAAGCCCTGCATCCTGCTGATCGAAGACGACAGCGACATGCGCGAGCTGGTGGCAGGCCACCTGGAGCATGGCGGCTTCGACGTGCAGCGGGCCGATGACGGGATCAAGGGCCAGGCCCTGGCGCTGCAGTACAGCCCCGACCTGATCCTGCTGGATCTGATGCTGCCGAAAGTGGATGGCTTCACCCTCTGCCAGCGGCTGCGGCGCGATGAGCGCACCGCCAAGATTCCGATCCTGATGCTCACCGCTCTGGGCAGCATCAAGGACAAGGTGAGCGGCTTCAACTCCGGCGCCGACGACTACCTGGCCAAACCCTTTGACCTCGAAGAGCTGATGGTGAGGGTCAAGGCCCTGCTGCGCCGCAGCGACCATGCCCCCCTCTCCGCCAAGCACAACGAAATCCTCAGCTACGGCTGTCTCACCCTGGTGCCAGAGCGGTTCGAAGCCATCTGGTTTGATGCACCGGTGCGGCTCACCCACCTGGAATTCGAGCTGCTGCACTGCCTGCTGCAGCGCCACGGGCAGACCGTGGCGCCCTCGCTGATCCTCAAGGAGGTCTGGGGCTACGAACCCGACGACGACATCGAGACGATCCGGGTGCACGTGCGCCACCTGCGCACCAAGCTGGAACCCGATCCGCGCAAGCCGCGTTTCATCAAGACGGTGTACGGCGCCGGCTATTGCCTGGAACTGCCCAGCGACGACCAACTCGCCCAGGCCAGCTGAGCGAAGCCCCCGAGAAGCTCAGAAAGCCGGGGAGCTCAGAGACCCGCCAGCTCCAGCAGGGCCACTTCCCAGGCGAGCCGGGGCTGCACGTAGGCCCGCAGCTGGCTGCGCAGGCGCTCCAGGCGCTGCAGCTGGGCCACCGGGGCCTGGCGGCGCCAGAGGGCCAACTGCCACCAGTTGAGCAACCACAACTGCTGCTCCCCATCCAGGGCCTCGGCCAGATCGCGCGCCAGCGCCAGGGCCTGCAGCGGATCCGCGGCCGTCGCCAGGTTCAGGAGCCGCTCGACCAGCCCCTCCGGCAAGGCAGTCCACATCTGGCGGCAGCGCAGCAACGCCCCCGGCGAGCCCGCCGCCAGCTCCAGCAACTCCGGCGGGTCGAGGGTGGGGGCCGGGTGGCCACACCGCTCCAGCACCGCCGCCAGCTGCTCGGCGCTGAGCCGGGTGAAGGGGATCTGCTGGCAGCGGGAACGGATCGTGCTGAGCAGCTGATCCGGAGCCGCCGCGATCAGCAGCAGCAGGCCATCGCCTGGCTCCTCGAGGGTTTTGAGCAGGGCATTGGCCGCCCCTTCCGCCATCGCCTCAGCCCCCTCCAGCACCACCAGACAGCCCTTGGCCTCCACCGGCCGGCGGGAGAGAAACCGCGAGATCTCGCGGATCTGATCAAGGCGGAGCTGGGGTGCCGCCCGCCGAGCCAGTCCCAGTTCCTCGGCTTTGGAGGCGGGCACCAACTGGCCCTTGTCCTGGTAGGTGGGCTCGACCCAGAGCAGGTCGGGATGGTTTCCCTCCTGCAGCCGCCGCCGGATACCGGCATCGCCCATCGGCCCCGCCAGCACCCCCTCGAGAAAGCGCAACGCCGCCAGCCGGCGTCCCACCCCATCCGGGCCGGCGAACAAGTAGGCCGGTGCCAATCGCCTCTGGGTCAGGGAGGCTGCCAGCAGGGCCACGGCCCGTGGCTGACCCACCACATCCCCAAACAGCGCCATCACGGAGCCGAGCCCGCCGCCAGGCCGGTCAACTGGGTGCGGCAGAACGCCGCCACCTGCTCCGGCGACTGGGTGGCATCGACGCGCCGCCAACCGCGCTCCTGGGCCAGGGCCGCAAACCCATCAGCCACCCGCTGCAGAAAGGCCTCCCCACTGGCCTCGATGCGATCGGCGGTGCGTGCGCCACGGCGGCGCTGGGATTCGGCCAGGGGCAACTCCAGCCACAGGGTGAGATCCGGCGCCAGAGCGCCGGTGGCCAGCTGCTCCAACTGGGTGATGGTGACCAGGTCGAGGCCGCGGCCATAGCCCTGGTAGGCGGCCGTGGAACCGCTGAACCGATCGCTCAGCACCCAGTGGCCCGCCGCCAGGGCCGGGCGGATCACCTGCTCCACATGCTGGGCCCGGTCGGCGGCATAGAGCAGCAGCTCGGCCATCGGTTCCGGCGCCGCCTCCCCTGGTGGATGCAGCAGCAACTGCCGCAGGGCGGAACCCAGGGCTGTTCCCCCCGGCTCCCGCGTGACGATCAGCCGGGCACCGGGCGCCAGCAGGCCACTCGCGGGCAGCCAGGTGCGCAGGGCTTCCAACTGGGTGGTCTTGCCGCAGCCGTCGATGCCCTCGAGCACCACGAACCGACCGCGGGAAGCCACTGCCGGTTCTGCCACCTGGAGATCAGCGGGAATCAGAGGACCCATCCTGCAGCAGCAGGGCATTGACCACCACCGTGATCGAGCTCAGGGCCATCAGCAGCGCCGCCAGCGGCGGGGTGAGCAGCACCCCGAATCCCGGCAGCAGCACGCCGGCGGCCAGGGGCAACACGATCAGGTTGTAGCCAAAGGCCCAGGCGAGGTTCTGGCGCACCTTGGCCATGGTGCGCCTGGCCAACAGCAAGGCCCGCACGATGCCCTCGAGGCGATCGCCCATCACCACCAGATCGGCCGTGTCCTGGGCGATCTGGGTGCCGGTGCCCACGGCGATGCCCAGATCCGCCGCCGCCAGGGCCGGGGCGTCGTTGATGCCATCGCCCACCATCGCCAGGGCGCCGCGGGACGGGTGCTGCAGGATCCGCTCGAGCTTCTGCTCGGGCCGCAGCTCCCAGGCCAGCTCCGCCGGCTCCAACCCCAGCCGGGCCCCCAGCTGCTGCACCGGCTCCCGCCGGTCGCCACTCAACAGGCCAAGCTGCAGCCCAAGGCCCCGCAGCGCATCCAGCACCGAGGCGGCATCAGGGCGGGGCTGGTCGTCCACCGCCACCAACCCAAGCAGGCCCTGCTCACCGGCCACCGCCAGCACACTGGCGCCGTGGCACTCCAGCAGCGCCTGGCGGGCCAGCAGCTCCGGCGTCGGGGCAGGCTCCACCCAGGCCAGCCGCCCCACCCTCACAACCTGATCGGCGATGCAGCCGCTCACGCCCTGGCCAGCCACGGCTTGGCCCCCCACCACCTCCAGCAGCTCCAGCCCGCGCCGCTGGGCCTCCTGGAGCAGGGCAAAGCCGAAGGGATGGCGGCTGCCGGCCTCCAGGCTGGCGGCCAGCTGCACCAACCCATCGGGGGGCAGATCCCCCAGGGGTTCCAGCGCCGCCACCAGGGGGCGGCCCAGGGTGAGGGTGCCGGTTTTGTCAAACAACAGCGCCTCGATTCCGGCCGCGGTTTCAATCGCATCGCCGCCCCGAAACAGCAGGCCGGCGCGGGCGGCGCGGCCCGTGGCCACCGTGATGGCCACAGGAGTGGCCAGCCCGAGGGCACAGGGACAGGCCACCACCAGCACGGCGATCGCCAGCTGCAGGGCCAGGGCAAAGGGGGTCTCGACGCCGGCGCCCAGCACCCCATGGCTGCCATGGTGCCCACCCATCACGCCAGCCACGTGGGTGGGGCTGAGCACCTGGGGCCACAGCTGGGCGCCCAGCAGCCACCAAAACAGCAAGGTGGCCACGGCCAGGGCCAGCACCACCAGGGTGAAGCGGCCCGCCACCCGGTCGGCCAACCCCTGGATCGGCGCCTTGCGGGCCTGGGCCCGCTCCACCAGCTGAATGATCCGGGCGATGGCGCTGTCGGCCCCGCGGCGGCGCACCTCCAGCACCAGCGGGGCCTCCAGGTTGAGGCTGCCTGCGGCCAGCTCGCTGCCTGGGGCAGCCTGCAGAGGCAGCGGTTCGCCGGTGAGGCCCGACACGTCCACCGCCGAGGCGCCCTCCAGCACCACGCCATCCACCGGCACCCGATCGCCGGGCAGCAGCTGAACGCGATCACCGGGGCGCAGGCCCCCCACCCGCACCGGCCGGGATGGCCCCTCGCCCAGCAGCAGCAGGGCGGTGTCGGGTTGGAGCTCGGCCAGCTCTTCGAGGGCCCGGCCCGTGCGGAAGCGGGCCCGCTCCTCCAGGAAGCGACCCAGCAGCACGAAGCCCAGCAACATCACCGGCTCGTTGAAGAAGCAGGGCCAGCCGCCCTGGGGCCAGAGAAAGGCCACCAGGCTGGCCAGGTAGGCACTCAGCACCCCCAGCCCCACCAGGGTGTCCATGCTGGGCAACCCCGCCAGGGACGCCTGGGCACCCCGCACCAGGATCGGGCGCCCCGGCCCGGCCAGGGCCAACGTGGCCACCAGCGCATGGATCCACAGGGCCTCCAGGCCAGCCCCGGGCAGGTGGCCCAACCCGGACACCAGCAGCAGCACCAGGGCCACCACCAGCTGGCGCCAGTGCTGCCACCAGGTTTGGGTCTGCAGCCGCTCCCGACGTGACGACCACTC
>JBILUH010000029.1:0-25171 GCA_044371095.1 Cyanobium sp. | reverse complement strand
GGTGACGCGGAACTGCCGGACGACCGTGTGGATGGGGAGTGCCTGAAGGGGGATCTGCGGGCGCTGCTGGAGCAGCTGCCGGAGCTGCAGGGCCGGGTGCTGAAGATGCGCTACGGCATTCCCTGCGCCGACAACCCCGAGGGCGGTGAGCCGATGAGCCTCACCGGCATCGGCCGCATCCTGGGCATCAGCCGTGACCGGGTGCGCAACCTTGAGCGCGACGGCCTGGCTGGCCTGCGCCGGATCAGTGATGCCGTCGAGGCCTACGTCGCCGGCTGATCCGGGCGACAGCAAAGCCTGGTTGCTGCTGACCTGGTGGGAGGCCCACGGCCGCCACGACATCCCGTGGAAGCTCCGCACCGATGGCCATCTGCCCGAGCCGGGCGAGGCGCTGGATCCCTACGGCGTGTTGGTCGCCGAGGTGATGCTGCAGCAAACCCAGCTGCAGGTGGTGCTGCCCTACTGGTGGCGCTGGATGGAGCGGTTTCCCAGCCTTGAGGCCCTTGCGGCCGCTGATGAGCACGACGTGCTGCTGCTCTGGCAGGGCCTGGGCTACTACGCCCGGGCCCGGCGGCTGCAGCGAGCGGCGCGCATGCTGCTGGATGCCGCGGGTCCCGCCGCTGACCCGGGCCCCGATCCCTGGCCCCGCACCCTCGAGGGCTGGCTGGCTCTGCCGGGCATCGGCCGCAGCACCGCCGGCAGCATTCTCTCCTCGGCGTTTGATCTGCCGTTTGCGATCCTCGACGGCAACGTCAAGCGGGTGCTGGCACGGCTGATCGCGAGCCCGCGGCCGCCGGCGCGGGAGCTCAACGGGCTGTGGCAGCTGAGCGAGTCGCTGCTCGATCCGCAGCGGCCCCGAGCGTTCAACCAGGCTCTGATGGACCTGGGCGCCACCGTCTGCACGCCCCGAAACCCCAGCTGCGGCCTCTGCCCCTGGCAGGGGCACTGCGCTGCCTACGCTGCCGGCGACCCCGCCGCCTACCCCGTGAAGGATGCCCCACGCGCGCTGCCGTTTCAGGTGATCGGCGTGGGGGTGGTGCGTAACGCGGCGGGCGAGGTGCTGATCGACCAGCGGCTCAATGAGGGACTGCTGGGCGGGCTGTGGGAGTTTCCGGGCGGCAAGCAGGAGCCGGGTGAAGCGATCGTTGACACGATCCGCCGCGAGCTCCGCGAGGAACTGGCGATCGAAGCGGAGGTGGGCGAGGAGCTGATCGTGGTCGACCACGCCTACAGCCACAAGAAGCTGCGTTTCGTGGTGCATCTCTGCACCTGGCTGAGCGGCGAGCCCCAGCCCCTGGCGTCCCAGCAGGTGCGTTGGGTGCGCCCCGAGCAGCTGGGGGAATTTCCCTTCCCCGCCGCCAACGCCCGCATCATTGCGGCGCTGTTGATCAGGCTCTGACGTTGTGGCGGGGTTGGGTTTGCGGTTTCGGCTCTCGGGGTGGGCTAACGGGTTGGATGCTGCTGTTCGGCGCCCTCCAAAAAAGAACCACAATTGTGGTCTCTTTTTGCAGCCTGTTGTCTGCGCTTTGACTGCGCTTCTCCGCGGCCTCCTCCCCGCGGATGGTGGTGGGAGAATCATCCGGCCGGCTGCTGCTCTGATCGGTGTCCCGATCGATGCCCCAGCGCATGTCCATGCCTCCGCCCCAGATCCCTGCCGCGCCGCTGGTGCTTTGTCTGGGTGAAGCGCTGGTGGATCGGCTGTATCTGCCCGACGGCGATCGCCTCGGCGGCGCCCCCGCCAACGTGGCCTGCGCCCTGGCCCGACTCGGCACCCCCAGCGCCTTTCTGGGGCGCCTGGGGCGCGATGCCATCGGTCAGGCCTTTGCTGCCGTGTTTGCCGAACGGGGCGTCGACACCTCGGCCCTGCAATGGGATGCCCGGCGCCCCAGTCGCGTCGTGCTGGTGCGGCGTGACGCCAGTGGTGATCGGCAGTTTGGCGGTTTTGCCGCGGCCGCTGATCGGGCTGGTGCAGGCGATGGCGGCATGGCAGGCCAAGTCTTTGCAGGCGAAGTCTTTGCAGGCGAAGTCTTTGCAGATCAGGCGCTTGATGCCAGCGAGCTGTCTGCCGCACTCGGGCCTCTGCTGGCGACGGCACGCTGGCTGCTGGTGGGCACGATCCCCCTCGCGTCGCCCGCCGCGGCGTCAGCCCTGCTGCTTGCCTGCCGTCAGGCCGCGGCGGCCGGCGTGGCCCTGGCCCTCGATGTGAATTGGCGCCCCACCTTCTGGAACCCGGCCGCCGATCCCGCCAGCGGTCCCACCTCGGCTCAGATCGCCGCCACCGCGCCCCTGCTGCAGCAAGCCGCCCTGATCAAGTGCGCTGCTGAGGAAGCCCGCTGGCTGTTTGGCAGCGACGACCCCGCCGTGGTCAGCGCCGCCCTGCCGCAGCATCCGGATGTGGTCGTCACCGACGGCGGGGCGCCGCTGCGTTGGTGCTTCGCAGGCTGCAGCGGGGAACTGCCCGCCTTCCGGGTGCCGGTGGTCGACACCACCGGCGCTGGCGATGCCTTCACGGCGGGTCTGTTGCACAGCCAGTTGCACAACCAGTCGCACAACCAGGTGCACAACCGGGTGCACAGCCAGCCGGAGCAGCGGCTGTGCTTTGCCAGTGCCTGCGGGGCCCTGGTCTGCCAGGGGGCCGGTGCCATTGATCCCCAGCCCAGCGCCGATGCCGTGCAGGCCTTCCTCGCCAGCCACGCCTGAGGCGGTTGGGCTGCTCAGGGCAGGGCGCTCAAGGTGGCGCGCTCAGCTCGAGCAGGCGGCCGGCATCGGGGTTGTGGGGGTCGCTCAGGCGCAGCTGGATCCGCCAGCAGCCCGCCGGCAGGACGCTGAGCCGCTCGGGCCACTCCACTGCCAGCAGGGCGCCCAGGGCCCGGGCCTCCTCCTCCTCCTGGGCAAACAACTCATCGGCCGCGGCGGGCAGCTCCAGCCGGTAGAGGTCAAGGTGCACCAGGCCCCCGCCCGGCACTCCGCCTACACCCGGGAGCGGGTAGTGCTGGGCCAGGGCGAAGGTGGGGCTGGTGATCGGCTCGCTGATGCCCAGGCCGGCGGCCAGGCCCTGCACCAGGCAGGTTTTGCCGGCGCCCAGATCGCCTTGCAACAGCAGGGTGCTGCCGGGGCTGAGGCGGGCCGCCAGGTGCCGTCCGAAGGCGTGGGTGGCGGCGGCATCGGCGAGGTGGTGCGTCACGCGGGCTCAGGACCTGCCTGTAGATTGCCTCTTCAGCGAGCCCGAAGCCTCGGCGTCTCCGCAGATATTTCCCAACCACGCCCTCCCAGCCGGGAGCGAGCTGTACCCCAAGCGAGAACAAAACCCATGGTGGCTACCCCCGCCGCTCCTGCACTGCAGAGCACCAACACCTATGTGATTGCCGACCTTGGCTTGGCCGATTTCGGCCGCAAGGAGATCGCGATCGCCGAAACCGAGATGCCCGGGCTGATGGCCCTGCGGGCCAGGTACGGCGCTGAGCAGCCCCTCAAGGGCGCTCGCATCGCGGGCTCCCTGCACATGACGATCCAGACCGCCGTTCTGATCGAAACCCTGGTGGCCCTCGGCGCCGAGGTGCGCTGGGCCAGCTGCAACATCTTCTCCACCCAGGATCACGCTGCGGCCGCGATTGCCGCCGCCAACGTCCCTGTGTTCGCCTACAAGGGCGAAACCCTGGATGAGTACTGGGCCTTCACCCACCGCATCCTCGAGTGGGGCGATGGCGGCACGCCCAACATGATCCTCGACGACGGCGGCGATGCCACCGGCCTGGTGGTGCTCGGCACCAAGGCGGAACAGGATCTCTCCGTTCTCGACAATCCCTCCAACGAAGAGGAAACGGCCCTCTTCAACAGCATTCGCCAGAAGCTGGCCGCCCAGCCTGGTTTCTACTCCCGCATCTACGCCAACATCCAGGGCGTCACCGAGGAGACCACCACCGGAGTGGCCCGCCTTTATCAGATGCAGAAGGCTGGCGAGCTGCCCTTCCCCGCCATCAACGTCAACGACTCGGTCACCAAGAGCAAGTTCGACAACCTCTATGGCTGCCGCGAATCGCTCGTCGACAGCATCAAGCGTGCCACCGACGTGATGGTGGCCGGCAAGGTGGCCCTGGTGCTCGGTTACGGCGATGTGGGCAAGGGTTCGGCCCAGTCGCTGCGCGGCCTCGGCGCCACCGTGATGATCGCTGAGATCGACCCGATCTGCGCTTTGCAGGCGGCCATGGAGGGCTACCGCGTGGTGCGCCTCGACGACGTGGTGGGCGATGTGGACATCTTCGTGACCGCCACCGGCAACTTCAAGGTGATCCGCCACGAGCACCTGATCCAGATGAAGGATCAGGCGATCGTGTGCAACATCGGCCACTTCGACAACGAGATCGATGTCGCCTCGCTCAAGCAGTACGCCTGGGACAACATCAAGCCCCAGGTGGACCACATCGTGCTGCCCTCCGGCAACAAGATCATCCTGCTGGCCGAAGGCCGGCTGGTGAACCTGGGCTGCGCCACCGGCCACCCCAGCTTCGTGATGAGCAACTCCTTCACCAACCAGGTGCTGGCTCAGATCGAGCTGTTCACCAAGGGTGAGCAGTATGAGAAGCAGGTGTATGTGCTGCCCAAGCACCTCGATGAGATGGTGGCCCGCCTGCACCTCGACAAGATCGGCGCCAAGCTCACCGAGCTGTCCCAGGAGCAGGCCGATTACATCAACGTGCCGGTGGAGGGGCCCTACAAGCTCGAGCACTACCGCTACTGATGGGTTCCGCCTGAGGAGGTGTGATCCGCCCGCCCGCACATTCGTGCGAACGGCGGGCTTGGATCACACCTCCTCAGGCGGACCAGGGGCCAGGCCTAAGGGGCACTCGGCACCTGAAGGCGGACTAGAAGCCCACGCCGGAACTCCAGCGAGGGCTTTTTGTTGGCTCGGGGGCGCCTGAGGTCCGGGGAGGCGCCTGACGATCAGAAGGGCACTTCCTCTTCGCTGGGGGCGCCGCCACCAAAGCCGCTGCTGCCCATACCGCCGCCACCACTGCTGAAGCCACCGCCCTCGGCGTCGCGCTTGGAGCCCAGCAGCTCCAGCCGGTCGACCCGGATCACGGGCTTGGTGCGCTCCTCGCCGCTGGCCCGGTCAGTCCAGCGGTCGAGCTTGAAGCTGCCGATGATGCCCACCAGAGCTCCCTTGCGGACGTAGTCGGCCGCCACCTGGGCCTGTTTGCCCCAGATTTCCAGGTTGAACCAGTCGGGCTCGTCGTCGCGGCTGCGGCGATTGACGGCGAGGGTGAGGTTGGCCACCACGCTCCCCGATTCGAAATAACGGACCTCCGGGTCGCGGCCGGCCCGGCCGACGAGGGTGATGGAATTCACGCCCATGGTGATGTCTCCTGTGCTGATGGATCAATGATGCGGCACCCGGTTGGGCTGCCACCTTTCATCAGTTCCACCGTTCGGTCCGTCTGTAACACCCTCGTATGATTGCTTCCTTGCAGGCCGGGCGTCCGTGTTTTTTCGTCGTTTCCAGTTTTCGCGGGATATCGGCATCGATCTGGGCACCGCCAACACCCTGATTTTCGTGTCGGGTAAGGGGATCGTGCTGCAGGAGCCCTCTGTGGTGGCGCTGGATCTCGAAAAGGGCGTGACCCTGGCTGTGGGCGATGAGGCCAAGATGATGCTGGGCCGCACCCCCGGCAACATCCGCGCCGTGCGGCCGCTGCGCGACGGCGTGATCGCCGACTTCGACGCGGCCGAGCAGATGATCAAGACCTTCATCCAGAAGGCCAATGAGGGCCGCGGCATCGTGGCCCCGCGGCTCGTGATCGGCATCCCCAGCGGCGTCACCGGCGTCGAGCGCCGCGCCGTGCGCGAGGCGGGCCTGGCTGGTGCCCGTGAGGTGCACCTGATCGATGAACCCGTGGCGGCCGCCATCGGCGCCGGCCTGCCCGTCACCGAGGCGGTGGGCACCATGATCGTCGATATCGGTGGCGGCACCACCGAGGTGGCGGTGCTCAGCCTGGGCGGCACCGTGCTGAGCGAGTCGGTGCGGGTGGCCGGTGACGAGCTCAGCGACGCCATCGCCGTGTATCTCAAGAAGGTGCACAACCTGGTGGTGGGCGAACGCACCGCCGAGGACATCAAGATCCGCATCGGCTCCGCTTTCCCCGATGACGCCCACGACAACACCTCGATGGACGTGCGCGGTCTGCACCTGCTTTCCGGTCTGCCCCGCACCATCAACGTGCGCGCCGGTGACATCCGCGAGGCCATGGCCGAGCCCCTCAACGTGATCGTGGAAGCGGTGAAGCGCACCCTTGAGCGCACCCCGCCCGAGCTGGCCGCCGACATCGTCGATCGCGGCATCATGCTGGCCGGCGGTGGCGCCCAGGTGCGCGGCATAACCGACCTGATCAGCCACGAAACCGGCATCCTCACCCACGTGGCCGAGGACCCCCTGCTGTGTGTGGTGAACGGTTGCGGCATGGTGCTCGAGGACTACAAGCGGCTGGAGCGCGTGCTCGACACCCCTGACTTCGTGCGTCAGTCCACCTGAGCCCCATGCAGGCCGGCCGCAGGCTTCGCCTTCCCGCCCTGCGGGTGATTCTTCAGGCCTGGCCCTGGGGCCTCCTGTTGCTCGCCCTTGTGGCGGTGCGGCTCAGCAAGGGAGCTGGCGTCAGTGATGCCTACGCTCTGCTGAGCCGTCCCTTCTGGCCGGGCAGCGCCCAGGGCGAGTGGATCCGCAGCGCCCAGAACCTCAGCGACCAGACCCGGCTGCGCCAGCTGGATGCCGACAACCGCCGGCTGCGGGCGTTGCTGGAGTTGCAGGGGCGGGGCGGCCGGGAGGTGTCGGCACCTGTGATTTCGCGGCAGGCCGGCGGCTGGTGGCAGCAGCTGGTGATCGGCCGCGGTGCGTTGCAGGGCATCCGGCCCGGCCTGCCGGTGACGGCGCCCGGGGGCCTGCTCGGCCGGGTCGCCAGCGTCACCCCCACCACCGCCACCGTCGCCCTGCTCACCGATCCGGGCAGCCGCGTGGGCGTGTGGGTGGGCCGCAGCCAGCGCCATGGCCTGCTGACCGGGGTCGGCACCAGTCGGCCCGTGCTGCGCTTTCTGGAGAAGGACCCCAGCGTGCGACCCGGCGACGTGGTGGTGACGTCTCCGGCTAGCACCCTGCTGCCGCCCAACCTCACGGTGGGGGTGATCCAGTCGGTCGACGATCGCGCTGTGCCGGCCACCGAGGCCGTGGTGCAGCTCAGTGCCCCGGCGGAAGCGGTCGACTGGGTGCAGGTGCGGCTGCCATGAGTCGCCTGGCCCGCCATGGCTGGTGTGTGGCCACGGCCCTGGTGGTGCCGTGGTTGGTGCTGGCCTCGCCGGCGCCGTTGAAGCTGGCGGGGGTGCCGCCGGCCTGGCCGGTGCTGTGGTTGCTGCCCTGGGCGCTGGTGGATGGCCCCCGCTCCGGCGCCCTGGCGGGTGCGGGGCTCGGCCTGGTGCTGGACGGGCTCCATCTCGGCCCGATCACCCAGATTCCGGCCCTGGCTCTGCTCGGCTGGTGGTGGGGCCGGCTGGGCCGCCAGGGTCCGCCGATCGAGCGCAGTTTCAACCTGGGGCTGCTGGCCCTGCTGGGCACGGCCCTGCTGGGGGGCAGCCTGATCCTGCAGAGCCGGCTGCTGGGGTCGTGGTCACCCGCGGAGTGGCTGCCGGCGTCGGCCCTGCACACCTGGCTCGCCCAGACCCTGCTCACGGCCCTGCTGGCTCCGTTGCTGTGCTCCCTGCAGCTGCTGTTGTGGCGTCAGCAGACCCAGGGCGGGCGAAGCTGAGCCGATGGGACGCGAGCACGGCCGGCGGCGATTTCTCGAACTCCTCAGTGGGGGCTCGGCCGCGGCGTTGCTGGCGGCCGGGCTGGGCAGTTGCGGCCGATCCGGCGGGGGAGAGGGCTGGGGCGGCGGAGCCTCCGGCGAGCGGGTGCTGAACTTCTGGACCCTGGATCTGGCTCCCAAGTTCAACGGCTACCTGCAGGGGCTGATCGCTGCCTGGGAGCGCCAGAACCCTGGCATCCGGGTGCGCTGGACCGACGTGCCCTGGAGCTCGGTGGAGCGCAAGTTGCTGGCGGCGGTGTTTGCCCGCACCGCACCCGATCTGGTCAACCTCAACCCACCCTTTGCCGCCAACCTGGCCAGCAAGGGGGGGCTGCGGGATCTCACCATGGTGCTGCCGGCCGGGGCGGCCGACGCCTATCTGCCGGCGATCTGGGAGGCGGGGCGTCAGGAGGTGGGTCTTCAGGGAGAGGCTGGGCTGACGCAGGACGCCTCAGCTCAGCAGTTCGCCATCCCCTGGTATCTGACGGCCCGGATCACCATGGCCAACCGCCGGCTGCTGGAGCGCGCCGGCTACGGGGCGCCGCCACGCTCCTGGGATGAGGTGCCCGCCTTTGCCGAAGCGGTGCGCCGCCGCACCGGCCGCTATGGCCTGTTCGTCACCGTGGTGCCCGACGACTCGGCCGAGCTGCTGGAAACCCTCGTGCAGATGGGGGTGCAGCTGCTGGATGGCGTCCATCGCGCGGCGTTCAACAGCCCCGCTGGCCGGCGCGCCTTCGCCTTCTGGAGCGACCTCTACCGCCGCGGTCTGCTGCCGCGCGAGGTGGTGAGCCAGGGCTACCGGCGGGCGATTGAGCTCTACCAGTCGGGCGACCTGGCCCAGGTGGCCACCGGCCCCGATTTCCTGCGCAACCTGCAGACCAATGCCCCCGGCATTGCCGCCGTGACGGCGCCCTTCGCTCCACTCACCGGCGCCGGTGGGGAGGCCAACGTGGCCGTGATGAACCTGGTGGTGCCCAGGCAGAGCGCCCTGGCGGCTGAGGCGGCCCGTTTCGCCCTGTTTCTCACCAACGGCCCCAACCAGCTGGCCTTTGCCGAGCAGGCGCGGGTGCTGCCCTCCAACCGCGAGGCCCTGCTGCAGCTGGAGGCGTCCCTGGGGACGGCCGGCGGCGCGGGGACGCCCGAGGAGGCGCTGGTGCAGCGGGCCCGGTTGTTATCCGCCCAGACCCTGCGGCGGGCGCGGGTGCTGGTGCCGGCCAGCCCGGGGGTGAAGCGGCTGCAGGCGATCGTGTACACCCAGCTGCAGCGCGCCATGCTCGGCCAGGTGGGCAGCGATGCCGCCCTGGCCGCGGCTGCCGACGAATGGAACCGCTACGCCCGCGCCCGCTGGGGCTGATATCAGCAGCGCGGCGATCTGTCTGTTTCTGCAGAAATCCTTAAAAGTGGCCAGATCGGCTCCGGCGGCGGCGATCTGGGGGATGACCGCAGGGTGCTTTGAAGGGTATGGTTGCGATTCTTCATCCCGGCCCCTCGCCCATGCCCTCGGAGGACAGGCCCAGTTCGGGGGACAGCGCGTTTCGTGGAGGAGCTGCTGAGCCCTTCATGGATGCCTCCTCCGATATCTATGGGTCTGCATCCATGGGGTCCGGCTCGCTGGGATCGGCGCCGGTGGACCCGAAGGCCACCGTGATGGTGGTGGACGACGAGGCGGCGGTGCGCCGGGTGCTGGTGATGCGCCTGCAGCTGGCCGGGTATCGGGTGATCTGCGCTGAGGACGGTGAAGAGGCCCTCACCCTGTTCCACCAGGAACAGCCCGATCTCGTCGTCCTCGACGTGATGCTTCCCAAGCTCGATGGCTTTGCGGTATGCCGGCGGTTGCGGGCCGAATCCTGCGTGCCGATCATTTTCCTGTCGGCCCTTGATGCCATCGCGGAGCGGGTGTCGGGCCTGGATCTCGGTGCCGACGATTACCTGCCCAAGCCCTTCAGCCCCAAGGAGCTCGAGGCCCGCATCGCCACGATCCTGCGCCGGGTGGGTCGGGGCTCGGCCTCCACGGAGCCTCGCGAGGTGCAGAGCGGCAGCGGTGTGCTGCGGGTGGGCGATCTGGTGGTCGACACCAACCGCCGCCAGGTGACCCGCGATGGTGAGCGCATCGGCCTCACCTACACCGAATTCAGCCTGCTCGAGCTGCTCTTCCGCGAGCCCGGCCGGGTGGTGCCGCGGGCGGAGATCCTCGAACAGCTCTGGGGTTATCCGCCGCGCCGCGCCGCCGATCTGCGGGTGGTGGATGTATATGTGGCCCGGCTGCGGGGCAAGCTTGAGCCTGATCCGCGCAACCCGGAGCTGATCCTCACCGTGCGCGGCACCGGCTATGCCTCCCAGCGGATGGCCGAGTCGGGCCTGGCGGCTAATGCCTGAGGCACAACAGCCCGCCTGAGACCCCTGGCCTCTGGCCCTCCCGGCCTGACGCTCCTGCAGGATGGGCCGGTTGAGCCCCCTGCCTGCCTTGTCGGAGCTGCGCGAGACCCGTCTGGAGAAAGCCGCAGCCCTGGCGGCCCTGGGCCAGGGGCCCTATGCCCTCCGCTTTGAGCCCACGCACCGCACCGCTGCGTTGCAGCAGGCCCACGCCGACCTGCCCAATGGCGAGGAGCGCGACGTGGCAGTGGCTGTGGCCGGTCGGGTGATGACCCGTCGGGTGATGGGCAAGCTCGCCTTCTTCACCCTGGCCGATGAGACCGGTCCGATCCAGTTGTTTATCGAGAAGGCCACCCTCCAGGCCTCCATGCCGGAGGATCCCGAGGCCTTCGCCCACCTCACCTCGCTGGTGGATGCCGGCGACCTGATCGGCGTGCAGGGCAGCCTGCGCCGCACCGATCGCGGTGAGCTGTCGGTGAAGGTGAAGGGCTGGACCATGCTCACCAAATCGCTGCAGCCCCTGCCCGACAAATGGCACGGCCTGGCCGATGTGGAGAAGCGCTACCGCCAGCGCTACCTCGATCTGATCGTCTCGCCCGACACCCGCGAAACCTTCCGGCGCCGTGCCGTGGCGGTGAGCGCCATGCGCCGCTGGCTCGATGAGCGCGAGTTTCTGGAGATCGAAACGCCGGTGCTGCAGAGCGTGCCCGGTGGCGCTGATGCCCGGCCGTTTGAAACCCACCACAACGCCCTCGACCTGCCCCTCACCCTGCGCATCGCCACCGAGCTGCACCTCAAGCGGCTGGTGGTGGGAGGCTTCGAGCGGGTGTATGAGCTGGGCCGCATCTTCCGCAATGAGGGGGTGAGCACCCGCCACAACCCCGAGTTCACCTCGGTGGAGATCTACCAGGCCTACGCCGACTACACCGACATGATGGAACTCACGGAGCAGCTGATTGCCCACGTGTGCCAGCAGGTGTGCGGCACCACCCAGATCAGCTACCAGGGCACGGCGATCGATCTGGCGCCCCCCTGGCGCCGGGTCACCATGCACGCGCTGGTGCAGGACGCCACGGGCCTGGATTTCAACAGCTTCGGCAGCCGCGAGGAAGCCGCCGCCGCGATGGCGGCCCAGGGGCTGGAGGTGCCGGCCCTGGCGGATTCGGTGGGGCGGTTGCTGGTGGAGGCCTTCGAGCAGCGGGTGGAGGCGGCGTTGATCCAGCCCACCTTCGTGATCGACTACCCCGTGGAAAACTCGCCCCTGGCCCGGGCCCACCGCAGCAAGCCGGGGATGGTGGAGCGTTTTGAGCTGTTCATCGTGGGCCGCGAAACCGCCAATGCCTTCAGCGAGCTGATCGACCCGGTGGACCAGCGCCAGCGCCTGGAGGCCCAGCAGGCCCGCAAGGCCGCCGGTGACGATGAAGCCCAGCAGGTGGATGAAGACTTTCTCCAGGCCCTGGAGGTGGGCATGCCCCCCACGGGCGGCCTGGGCATCGGCATCGATCGCCTGGTGATGCTGCTCACCGACAGCCCCTCGATCCGCGATGTGATCGCTTTCCCCCTCTTGCGTCCTGAGGCGCGGCCGGAGAGCCGCCCTGCTGCGGCGCCTGCCGCAATGGGATAATCACTTCAGTAGGCAATCTCCCCCATCCGGGGCCAGCGATTCCATGAGTGGCGAGCGCGTCGGTTTTCGCTTCAAACACGCGGATGCTGTGGTGAAGCGCAACCCCCAGGGCCGCTCGCGCCGGGGCTGGGTGATGGAGCCTGTGGAGCAGACCACCAGCCGCGGCACCAAGATGCCGGCCTATCGGATCCGCTGGCGCGACAGTGAACGTCCCGAGATCGTGCTGCAACACATGCTGATCGCCGATCCCGACCCCACCCCGCCGCCCGAAGGCGTCAGCCTTGTGCCCCCGGCTCCCAAGGCTTGACCGCAAGCTGGATTCAAAACAAGCCGGTTTCAACGCAAGCCAGCTTGATCAGCTCCAGTTCCGTAGCCGATAGACCGCCAGCCCCAGGTGCTCCTTGAGGGCCACGGTGCTGAGATACATCGCTTCAGCGTCGGGCAACAGACTCTTGAGCGTGTTGCCCATGGTGGGCTGCCCGTAGTGGGCCCGATCCGGCAGCTGGTAGTCGCAGGCCACCGGCACCACCGTCAGGCCGCTGCGCTGCTGGAAAGTGGCCAGCGAGCGGGGCATGTGAAAGGCGCTGGTCACCAGCAGCACCCGGGTCCAGCCCCGCCGCCGGCCCAGAACGCCGATGTCGCGGGCCTCCTCGGCGGTGGTGCGGGAGCCCGGATTGATCAGAATCCGCTGCGCCGGCAGCCCCAGCTCCTGGGCCAGATCGCGGGCCCAGAGCGCCTCCGGCGGCGCGGGATCGTTGGCGGTGAAGCTCACCCGGCCGCCGCTGGTCACCAGCAGGGGCGCCAGGCCCCGGCGCACCAGTTGCACGCCGCGCAGCAGCCGGTCGCCCCCCTCCGCCACTTCGACCCCCTGCCGGGGTGGAAGAGCCGGCCGCAATCCGCCGCCCAGCACCACCACTGCATCGGCGCGGGGCAGTTGCCGCGGGGTGAGCGCCGCCGCCCGCTCCTCCAGGCCCCAGATCAGCTGGCGGCTGGTGAGCGGCATCGCAGCCAGCCAGATCAGCCCCACCCCCGCGCCACTGAGCCAGAGGCTGGCCTGACGGCGCCTGCTGCTGCGTGGGTCGCTCCCCTGACCGCTGCCTTTGGGGGCCGCGGCCAGGCCCAGCAGTTGCAGCAGCAGGCCCAGGCCCAGCGGATAGAGCAGCAGCGGCAGCAGTTTGGACAGCAGAAAACCCATGGCGGTGGCTGGTGGGGCCTGGTGGCAGCTGGCGGGATTCTGAGCCCTCTCAGATTCTGTACAGCTTGTACGGAATTCCGGAGAGCTCGATCTGGGGAGGTTTCGACGCTCTCCTTCTCCTCCTCAAGCCTGCCGCCGCCGCAACGCCTCCAGGGCCTGCTCGGCTTCGAAGGCGGCCCAGTCCTGCTCCAGGCTGGAGGTCCGTGGCGGGCGTGGCCGGCTCTCCAGCTCGCGCAGGTCCTGCTCCACCGCCGCGAAGCTCACCCCCAGCTCGCTCAGGTGTTGCCAGCGCTGGCGGCCCTGCTCCATCAGGCCTTGCTGGTGGGCCTCGGCGCGCTTGGCCAGGGCGGTGGCACCGGCGGCCCGCGCCTTGGCCACCCGCTCCTGCCAGCGCTGAATCTCGTCGGCCAGTTGCAGCAGGGCCTGGCGCTCCTGCTCCGCCTGCCGTTGCAACTGGCGTCGCTGCCCCACCAGCCGGGCCTGGCGATCGCGCGCGCCCTGCTCCTCCAGCAGGGCTTCCTGGGCCGGATTGGCCCGCAAAAAGCCCTCCAGCTGCTGCTCCAGTCGTGCCTCCAGCTCGTCGAGCCAGCTCACGGGGCGGCCTTGGGCTCGGGTTCGGGGGCCTGACTGCCGGCGGGGCTGGTGATCAACGGCGCTTCGATCTCCTGCTGCAGCGGCGTGATCGCCGCCTCGCGGGAGCGCAGCAGCAGCTGGGTGAGCCGGGCGATCGCCCCTTCGCCCAGGTCGTGGTTGCTGATGCGGTCGAAGGCGCCCCGATACAGCTCCTCCAGTTCGGCGATCAGACCCTCGCGCACCTGGCGCATGGCGGCCCGTTGCTCCTCACGACCCATGGCGCTCTTGCCTCTGGCTATGAGTCTGCCTTCACCAGCAGGTGCAGCGACAGGTCGCCGGCCGGATCGCTCCAGCGGCCGGCCCCCCGCCAGCCGGCGCTCGCCGCGAGGGCGAGGAAGGCCTCCGGGTCGTATTTGACGCTGTACTCGGTGATCAGCGGCTCGCCGGCGGCGAAGTTCCAGGTCTCCCCTGCCAGTTGCACGGTCTGTGCCTGACGGCTTACCAGGGCCATGGCGATCCGGGTGTGCTCGGGCTGCCAGCGGGCGGTGTAGGCGAAGGCGTCGGGGTCGAAGCTGCCCGCCAGGTCGCGGTTGAGCCGCACCAGCAGGTTGCGGGCGAAGGCCGCCGACACGCCGGCGGCATCGTTGTAGGCGGCCTCCAGCTGCGCCACGGCCTTGGGCTGGTCGATACCGATCAGCAGCCGGGCGCCGGCCCCCAGCAGCTGGCCCATCTGCTGCAGAAGCGCCTTGGCTTCCGCAGGGGTGAAGTTGCCCAGGGAGCTGCCGGGGTAGAAGCCCAGCCGCCGTTGTCCGTTGAGCAGCGGGTGATGCGGCAGCTGGTGCAGCTGGCTGTAGTCGCAGCAGATGCCGAGCACCGGCACCGCCGGGTGGCGGGCCTGTAGGGCCACGCAGCTTTGCTGTAGATGGTCGGCGCTGATGTCGAGGGCGATGTAGGCCGGCGGATGCAGCGCCTCCAGCAGGGGCCCAACCTTGCGGGCATTGCCTGCCCCGAATTCCACCAGCACCCCTTCCCCCAGGGCCGCCGCCAGCTCCGGGGCCCGGGCTTCCAGCAGGGCCGTTTCGGTGCGGGTGAGGCCGTATTCCGGCTGCTCGCAGATCGCCTCAAACAGCCGCGAGCCCTCGGCGTCGTACAGCAGCCAGGCCGGCAGCTGGCGGGGCCGCTGCGCCATGCCCTCGCGCACCAGCCGGGCCATGTCCGCAGGGGCGGGGTGCAGGTCGATCAGCATGGGCGGTCCTGGGCGAGGCGCAGGCCGGCGGCCATCCAGCGGCTCGCCGGTGGATAGAAGTTGCGATAGGTGCGCCGGGCGTGGCCGGCGGGGGTGAGAAAGCAGCTGCCGCGGAGCACCATCTGGGAACTCATGAACTTGCCGTTGTATTCCCCCACCGCCCCGGCGGCCGGCGCAAAGCCCGGATAGGGCCGGTAGGGGCTGGCGGTCCATTGCCACAGCACCCCGAAGGCCTGCTCCAACCGGGGCGCCAGCACTTCCCATTCGGCCTCGCTGGGCAGCCGGGCGCCGGCCCAGCGGGCGTAGGCGTCGGCCTCAAACCAGCTCAGGTGCCGCACCGGCAGCGCCGCCCGCCGCGGCTGCCGCCCCGCCAGTGAAAACTCCTCGCCATCGCGCCAGTAGCGCGGCCCCTGCCAGCCCCGCGCCTGCACCACGGCCCAGCCCTCGCTCATCCAGAGCTCCGGTCGCCGGTAGCCGCCATCGGCGATGAAGGCCTCAAAGTCGCCGTTGCTCACCAGCCTGGAGCTGAGCGCAAAGGGTTCGAGCCACTGGCGGTGCCGGGGCGCCTCGTTGTCGAAATGGAAGGCGCCTGCCGGGCCCCCGGGGCCGCCACCCCCACCCGGGTGGCCGATCTCCACCAGCCCCCCGGCGTGCTGCAGCCAGACAGGCGCTGGCCCCTCAGCCTCGCCTGCGGCGGCGCTCCGGTAGGCGGCCTCCGGCTCGGGGGCGTACACCGGCTCGAGGGGGTTGCGGGAGAAGCCATCGAGCAGGTCCATCAGCAGCAGCTCCTGGTGCTGCTGCTCGTGCTGCAGCCCCAGCTCCACCAGCTCCAGCCGGGGATCGCCGGGCTCCAGCTGCTCCAGCAGGGCCAGCACGGCCCCATCCACCCGCTGCCGCCAGGCCAGCACCTCCGCCAGCGGCGGCCTGCTGAGCAGACCCCGCTGGGGCCGGGGGTGGCGGGCCCCGACGGCGTCGTAATAGCTGTTGAACAGAAAACTCCACGCCGCCGGGGCCGGTGTGTAGCCCAAGGCCACCCCAGCCTCCTGCTGGGGCCGCAGCAGAAACTGCTCAAAAAACCAGGTGGTGTGGCCCAGGTGCCATTTGGGCGGGCTGGCGTCGGCCATGCCCTGCAGGCACAGGTCTTCCGGCTCCAGGGGCGCCACCAGGGCGAGACTGTGCCGGCGCACCTGCGTGTAACGCGCCCCCAGCGCCTGCCCCATTCCGCCGCCGCCCATCCCGGCTGAATTCAGGCCCGACCCTAGAGGCCTTGCCTACGATCCCGCCACGCACAGCACGCGGGTATGTCCGGCATCACTTCAGGGTTCGTGGGCGCCGTCGGCAACACGCCCCTGATCCGGCTCCATGCCCTCAGCGAGGCCACCGGCTGCCAGATCCTTGGCAAGGCCGAGTTCATGAACCCCGGCGGCTCGGTGAAGGACCGCGCAGCCCTCGGCATCCTGCTGGAGGCTGAAGAGCAGGGGCTGCTGCAGCCCGGTGGCACGGTGGTGGAGGGCACCGCCGGCAACACCGGCATCGGCCTCACCCACCTCTGCAATGCCCGGGGCTACAAGGCGCTGATCGTGATTCCCGACACCCAGTCGGCCGAGAAGATCGGCCTGCTGCGCAGCCTGGGGGCGGAGGTGCGCACGGTGCCGGCGGTGCCCTACCGCGACCCCAACAACTACGTGCGGCTCTCGGGCCGCATCGCCGCCGAGACGCCCGGGGCCGTGTGGGCCAACCAGTTCGACAACCTGGCCAACCGCCGCGCCCACTACAACTCCACCGGTCCGGAGATCTGGCAGCAGACCGAGGGCCGGGTGGATGCCTGGGTGGCGGCCACTGGCACCGGCGGCACCTACGCCGGTGTGGCGCTGTATCTCAAGGAGCAGAACCCGGCGGTGCGCTGCGTGCTCGCCGATCCCCACGGCAGTGCCCTGCACGCCTGGGCCACCCGCGGTGAGCTCAGCAGCGAGGGCAGTTCGATCACCGAGGGGATTGGCAACAGCCGCGTCACCGCCAACCTGGAGGGCGCCCCCATCGATGACGCCGTGCGCATCGACGACCAGACCGCCCTCGAGACGATCTATCGGCTGCTGTGGCAGGAGGGCCTGTTCCTGGGTGGCTCGGTGGGCATCAACGTGGCCGCGGCGGTGGAAACGGCCCGGCGCCTGGGCCCGGGCCACACGATCGTCACGGTGCTCTGCGACAGCGGTGATCGCTACCGCTCCCGGCTCTATGACGCCGACTGGCTGGCCGCCAAAGGTCTGCACCAGCCTGAGCGGGCCCTCGCCGCCGGAGTGGCCTGATGGCAGCGCAGGTGGGTCAGCTGATCGGCGAGCGCTACCGGCTTGAGCAGCGCCTCAGTCCCGCGCCCCCGGGTGACGCGCCCCAGGGGGAGCTGTGGCGGGCCAGCGACCAGCTGGCGGCCGAGGCGCCCATGGCCCTGCGGCTGCTGGGCCCGGGCGTCGATCTGGAGCGGGCCCGCCAGCTCTGGGGGCGACTGCAGGGGGTGCTCCATCCCCAGGTGCCCCGGCTGGGGGCGGCGATCCCGGCGGCCGGGGGGTTGTGGCTGGTGCGCGAGTGGCAGGCCGGCCGCACCTACCAGCAGCTGCTGGAGGCCCGCGCCGAGCGCCAGCTGGTGTTCGGTGCGGGTGAGGTGCTGTTGCTGCTGCGCCAGCTGCTGCCGGTGCTGGCGGTGTTGCACAGCCAGGAGCTGGTGCACGGCGATCTCAGCCCGGCCAACCTGCTGCGCCGCGACAGTGATGGTCTGCCGGTGCTGCTGGATTTCGGCCTGGTGGCCGGCACCCCGGCAGCCACCCCGGGCTACGCGCCGCCGGAGCGGGCCCGCGCGGCTGAGCCCGAGCCCTGGATGGATCTCCACGCCCTTGGGGTGGTGGCCCTGGTGCTGCTGAGCGGCGAGCAGCCAGCCCGGTTGCTGGATCCGGTCACCCTCGCCTGGCGCTGGCCGGCGGCCCTGAGTGCTGAACCGGCCCTGCAGGAGCAGGTTCGGCGCCTGCTGCGCCGCGAGCCCGGCGAGCGCTTTGCTTCGGCTTCCCAGGCCCTGGCGGCGTTCCAGGCCCTGCCCATGCCGGAGAGCACCGGCCCGGTGCCCCGCGCCGACCGCACCGTCGCCCTGGTGCCTCCGCCCGTGGCGGCCACCTCGCCGCCACCGCCACCGGCCCCTGAGCCGCCGCCGCTCACGTCTGAACCTGCCCTCCCTGAGCCGGAGCTGCCACCGCTCACCCCTCCGCCGCCACCCGCGGTGCAGCGCAGTCGCCTGGAGGAGCGGGAGGAGGCCGCCGAGGGCGGCATCTGGCCGGTGGTGATCGCCCTGGTGCTCTCGGCCGTGGTGGGCACCGCCCTGGGCTGGTGGTGGCTGAGCCGCGGCCGCCTGGCCCTGCCCACCCCCGATGCGGCCCTGCAGCTGCCCAGCAGCCTGCCGCCCGCAGAGGTCGACCAGCGCCAGCAGCTGCTCAACCGGCTGCGGGCCATGCAGGTGGATCGGGGCTGGTTCCTGAAGTTGGTGGACGCCAGCCTGCTGGCCCAGTTCCCGGAGCGGGGCGGCCGCCTGCCCAGCGACTCCCTCGAAGACGCGCCCCTGCGCAAGGTGTGGAATGAACTCGCCGAGGAGTGGCTGGCCCGGGTGGAGCAGCTGCCCCTCGACATCCGCCGTCGCCTGGGCAGCTTCAGCAATGGCGACTGGGAGCGGCGCCAGCAGTCGCTGGTGAGCCAGGGCCTCAGTTCCGCGGTGCTGCGGCAACTGGTGTCGGGCAGCGCCCAGAGCCTGCTGCCGGGCCGTCCCGGCGCCGATATCCCCCCCGAACCCTTCCGCCAGCTGTGGTTTGCCGCGGCCGAGCAGAGCCTCGCCAATGTGCAGATCGAGGCGATTCAGGCCCAGCCCCTGGAAACCCGGGTGGTCTCGGCCCAGGTGGAGGCCGGTGGCGCGCGGCTGTTCCCGGTGCGGCTGCCGCCGGGCTACCGGCTGGTGCTGGGGGTGAACGGTTCGCCCCTGATGCAGATGAGTGTGTTCGGTCCCGACGGCGACCTGCTGGAGGCCAAGGGGCCCCTGCGGGTGGTGAGCCTGGGGGTGCAGAAGCGCTCGCCGGTGCAGCTGCTGGTCACCAACGAGGGGGTGGCGCCGGCCCTGATCACCCTGTCGCTGCGGGCCGATCCCCCGCCGGAGGCACCGCCGGCGGCACCCCAGACGCCTCCGGCCCAGCCGGAAACCCCCCAGGCGCCCCAGGTGCCATCGGTGCCCGAACCGCCCCTGGCCCCCCCAGCGGCCCCACCGCCCCCGGTGTCGCCCAGCCCAGAGGGCTGAGCTCAGAGCCGGGCGATGGCAACCTTGGCGTCCTTGATGTCCTGCTTGCGCCGCTCCTCGTGGCGCTTGTCGTGCAACTTGCGGCCCTTGGCCAGGCCGATCGTCAGCTTGATCCAGGAGCCCTTGAGGTGCAGGTTGAGCGGGATCAGGGTGAGGCCCTTCTGCTCGAGCCCCACCCGCAGCTTGTCGATCTCGCGGCGGTGGGCCAGCAGTTTGCGCACCCGCAGGGGTTCGTGGTTGAAGTAGGCCCCGGCATGGCTGTGGGGCGAGATGTGCACGTTGTGCAGCTGCAGCTCCCCCTTGCGGATCAGGCAGAAGCCGTCGCGCAGGTTGCACTGGCCGGCCCGGATCGACTTCACCTCCGTGCCGAACAGCTCCAGGCCGCACTCAAGCGTTTCGAGGATCTCGTACTGGTGGCGAGCAAAGCGGTTGTCGGCCAGCAGCTTGTTGGCGGCATCGCGCTGGGCCTTGGCGCTCTTCTTGCCCCCGCCCTTGGCCATCGCTGCTCCGCAACCGTCCCCTGGATCTCCCGACCCTAGGGAGCCCCCGGTACCCTCGCTGCATGGCGATTGTTTCCTCGGGATCCACGGCGCCCCGCGGCCGCCCCGGCCGGGAGGCCAGCCACCCCGCCGCGTCGCAGCGCCTGGTGGATCCCACCGCCGTGGCGGAGGAGGCCGCGGGCGAACAGGCGAGCGATGGGGTGACACCCGCCCGGGAAGACGGCCTGCGTCCCCGGCGGCTGGCCGACTACATCGGTCAGAGCGAGCTCAAGCAGGTGCTGGCCATCGCCGTGGAGGCCACCCGCGCCCGCCAGGAGGCGCTTGATCACGTGCTGCTCTACGGCCCCCCCGGCCTGGGCAAAACCACCATGGCCCTGGTGCTGGCCGAGGAGCTGGGGGTGCGCTGCCGCATCACCAGCGCGCCGGCCCTGGAGCGCCCCCGCGACATCGTCGGCCTGCTGGTCAACCTGCAGCCCCACGAGCTGCTGTTCATCGACGAGATCCACCGGCTCAACCGGGTGGCGGAGGAGATCCTCTATCCGGCGATGGAGGACTTCCGCCTCGACCTCACCGTGGGTAAGGGCACCACGGCCCGCACCCGCAGCCTGGAGCTGCCGCCCTTCACCCTGGTGGGGGCCACCACCAGGGCCGGCTCCCTGAGCTCGCCGCTGCGGGATCGCTTCGGGCTGATCCAGCGGCTGGAGTTTTACGGCCTCGACGATCTGCAGGCGATCGTGGAGCGGGCCGCGGGCCTGCTGCAGATCGCGCTGGAGGCCGACGCGGCCCTGGAGGTGGCCCGCCGCTGCCGCGGCACCCCCCGCATCGCCAACCGCCTGCTGCGGCGCGTGCGCGATGTGGCCTCGGTGCGGGGCCATGGCCGCATCGGCGCAGCGCTGGTGGCCGAGGCCCTCAGCCTGCACCGCGTCGACGACCGCGGCCTCGATGCCAGCGACCGGCGCCTGCTCACCCTGATGCTCGAGGGCTATGGCGGCGGGCCCGTGGGCCTCGACACCCTGGCAGCGGGCCTCGGGGAGGATTCCGCCACCCTGGAAGCGGTGGTGGAGCCCTACCTGCTGCAGCTGGGCTTTCTGCAGCGCACCCCCCGGGGCCGATTGGTCACCCCGGCGGGCCGCCGCCACCTGGGCTGGCCTGCCGGAGCGGTGGCATGAGCGGCCCCCTTTCATGATGTCCACCCTGCTGGCGCTGCTGCTGGGGGTGCAGTTGCTGCTGCCCCAGCTGTTTGATCAGGCCCTCAGCGCCAGTCGCGAGGGTCGCTTCGGCGAGGCCCTGCCCCTCTGGAATCAGGTGCTGGAGGTGGCTCCGGGCGATGCGGCGGCCTGGAGCAACCGCGGCAATGTGCAGCTGGCCCTCGGTGATCCCCGGGCCGCCATCGCCGACCAAACCCAGGCGATGGCTCTCGATGGCGACAGCCCCGACCCCCATCTCAACCGCGGCACCGCCGAGGAGGCTCTGGGCGAGTGGGCCGCCGCTGAGGCCGACTACCGCTGGATCCTGGAGCGGGCCCCGAGCGATGAGGGCGAACCGCGGGCCTCGGCCCTCTACAACCTCGGCAATGTGAAGGGTTCCCTGGGCGACTGGCAGGTGGCGCGCCGCTGCTTTGAGGCGGCCTCCCTGGCCCGGCCTGGTTTCGCCATGGCCCGATCCAGTGCTGCCCTGGCCGCCTTTCAACTGGGGGACCGGGCTGAGGCGGAGCGGGAGCTGCGCAACCTGATTCGCCGCTACCCGCTGTTTGCCGACGCCCGTGCCGCGCTCACGGCCCTGCTGTGGCAGAAGGGGGCCAGCGGTGAGGCGGAGAGCAACTGGGCCGCGGCTTCCGGTCTCGATCCGCGCTACCGGCAGCAAGAATGGTTGCGATCGACGCGGCGCTGGCCCCCCGTGCCGGTGGAAGCTCTGGCGCAATTCCTCGCCCTGGCCTCCTGAATGCAGGCCTCCCGCATGACAGCTTCCTGCATGACGGCCTCCGGCATGACCGATTCACCCTGCACCCTGAACTGGCAAGCGCTGGGGCTCGATGAAGCCCTGGCGGGGGTGTTGCCGGAGTTGATCCAGCTGCGCCGCCACATTCACCGCCATCCCGAGCTCAGCGGTCATGAGCAGCAGACCGCCGCCCTGGTGGCCGGTGAACTGCGCCGCTGGGGTTGGCAGGTGCGCGAGGGGGTCGGCCGCACGGGGGTGGTGGCCGAGCTGGGGCCCCAGCAGCCGGCTGCTGGCAGCCCTGCGCCCCTGGTGGCCCTGCGGGTCGACATGGACGCCCTGCCGGTGGAGGAGCGCACCGGCCTCGACTACGCCTCCACCCAGCAGGGGCTGATGCATGCCTGCGGCCACGATCTGCACACCGCCGTGGGGCTCGGGGTGGCCTGCCTGCTGGGTGGGCTGGCAGCGCGCCACCCCGAGCTGTTGACGGCCCGGGTGCGGCTGCTGTTTCAGCCCGCCGAGGAAACGGCCCAGGGGGCGGCGTGGATGAAGGCTGAAGGCGCCATGGAGGGCGTGGAGGCTCTGTTTGGCGTGCACGTGTTTCCCAGCCTGGCGGCGGGATCGATCGGCGTGCGCAGCGGCAGCCTCACGGCGGCGGCGGGGGAGCTGGAGGTGGAGGTGCTGGGCGAGGGCGGCCACGGTGCCCGGCCCCACCAGAGCACCGATGCGATCTGGATCGCGGCGCGGGTGGTGAGCGGGCTGCAGGAGGCGATCAGCCGCCGGCTCGATGCCCTGCACCCGGTGGTGGTGAGCTTCGGGCGCATCGAGGGCGGCAAGGCTTTCAACGTGATCGCCGACCATGTGCGCCTGCTCGGCACGGTGCGCTGCCTCGACACCGACATGCACGCTCAGCTGCCGGGCTGGATTGAAGACACCGTGCACGCCCTCTGCCAGGGCCACGGCGGCGAAGCGCGGGTGCGTTACCGGGTGATCTCGCCGCCGGTGCACAACGATCCGGCCCTCACCGAACTGGTGGCCGAGGCGGCGGTGGAGCTGCTGGGCCGGCCCCAGGTGCAATGGCTGGAGCAGCCCTCCCTCGGCGCCGAGGATTTTGCCCAACTGCTCGAGGGCACCCGCGGCACGATGTTTCGCCTGGGGGTGGCGGGGCCGGAGGGTTGTACGCCCTTGCACAGCAACACCTTTGCCCCCGATGAGGCGTCGTTGCCGGTGGGCATCCGGGTGCTCACCTGGAGCCTGCTGCGTTGGATGGAGCGGCGGCCGTGAGACGCCGGCCCTGGTTGCGGGGGCTGCTGGCCCTCTCTTCGCCCCTGCTGATCCTGTTGGCCTTGTTGGTGCTGCTGCAGCGCCGCGGCGTTGATCGCTTGCCAGCGTTGCCGGCGCTGCTGATCGGCACGGGCCTGCTCGTGACCAGTGCCCTGGTCCAGCGGCGGCGGCGGCGGGAGTTGCTGGCGGCCTTGCGCCACGATGGAGGGCAATGACCAGCCCCTCCCCCGATCTGTCCGCCCTGCGGGACGCCATCGTGTCTGGCGATCCCAGCCGGGCCATGCCGGCCCTGGTGGGCCTGCGGGAGGTGCCGGTTGAACAGGCCGTGCCCCTGCTGCTGCTGGGCCTGGAGCAGGGGATTTTTATGGTGCGCTCGCTGAGCTGCGCCGGCCTGGGGGTGAAGCAGAGCGAGGTGGGCTGGCAGGCGCTGGTGAAGGCCATGCAGCACGACGAGGACGCCAACGTGCGCGCCGAAGCGGCCAACTCCCTGGTGAGCCACTCCCTCGAGCGCTCCTGGCCGCTGCTGCGGGATGTGTTTGCCGCCGATCAGCAGTGGCTGGTGCGCTGCAGCATCCTCTCGGCTCTTGCCGAGCAGCCGGCCATTGATCCGGCCTGGCTGCTGGAGCTGGCGGCAATGGCCATCACCGACGCAGATGGCACCGTGCGGGTCGGTGGGGCTGAGATCCTCGGCCGCCTCGTGCGCGACCACGGCGACGCCGAAGCCCGCAGCCTGCTGCAACAGCTTCAGGGCGATTCCGACCACCGGGTGGTGGCCGCGGCGCTCAACGGGTTACAGCGCTGAGGTCCTAGTCGGTGAGGCTGTTTCAGGTGTGTCCAGATTCTGTACAGGCTGTACAAAATCCGGACAGCTCTGAATCCCGACGACCCTGACCCGCGTCTCCTTTAGAAACCCCAGCCTCTTGCGGGCTTGCTAGGTTTTAACTGTCACTAGGGGTGCCCCGCTGCCGGCCCAATCAGCCGCGCAGCTTCGGGCTGAGATCACACCCTCCGAACCTGATCCGGGTCATGCCGGCGCAGGGAAGTGGAAACGAACTCGGCATCGGCTCAGGACCCCCCTCACCGCTCTTTTGCGGTCCCCTGTTCTTCGCCACCGCCCATCATGCGCAGCGCCTGGATTGAGAAGCGTCGCGGCACCGCGAACTATTCCCAGATGCACTACGCCCGCCAGGGCGTGGTGACCGAAGAGATGGCCTATGTGGCCCAGAGGGAGAACCTGCCCGAATCGCTGGTGATGGAGGAGGTGGCGCGGGGCCGGATGATCATCCCGGCCAACATCAACCACACCAACCTGGAGCCGATGGCGATCGGCATCGCCAGCCGCTGCAAGGTGAACGCCAACATCGGTGCCTCCCCCAACGCCTCCGATCTCGATGAGGAGGTGGCCAAGCTGCGCCTGGCGGTGAAATACGGCGCCGACACGGTGATGGATCTCTCCACCGGCGGCGTCAACCTCGATGAGGTGCGCACGGCGATCATCAACGCGTCGCCGGTGCCCATCGGCACGGTGCCCGTGTATCAGGCGCTCGAGAGTGTGCATGGCTCCATCGAGAAGCTCGACGCCGACGACTTCCTGCACATCATTGAGAAGCACTGCCAGCAGGGGGTCGACTACCAGACGATCCACGCCGGTCTGCTGATTGAGCACCTGCCGTTGGTGAAGGGTCGCCTCACCGGCATCGTCAGCCGCGGCGGCGGGATCCTGGCTCAGTGGATGCTGTATCACCACAAACAGAACCCGCTGTTCACCCATTTCGATGACATCATCGAAATCTTCAAGCGCTACGACTGCAGCTTCTCCTTGGGTGATTCGCTGCGGCCGGGTTGCCAGCACGACGCTTCCGATGCGGCCCAGCTGGCGGAACTGAAAACCCTGGGCCAGCTCACCCGCCGCGCCTGGGAGCACGACATCCAGGTGATGGTGGAGGGTCCGGGGCACGTGCCGATGGATCAGATTGAGTTCAACGTCAAGAAGCAGATGGAGGAGTGCAGCGAGGCGCCCTTCTATGTGCTCGGTCCGCTGGTGACCGACATCGCCCCCGGCTACGACCACATCACCAGCGCCATCGGCGCGGCGATGGCCGGTTGGTATGGCACGGCGATGCTCTGCTATGTGACCCCGAAGGAACACCTGGGCCTGCCCAACGCTGAAGACGTGCGCGAGGGCCTGATCGCCTACAAGATCGCCGCCCACGCCGCCGACATCGCCCGCCACCGCCCCGGTGCGCGCGACCGCGACGACGAACTGAGCCGCGCCCGCTACGCCTTCGACTGGA
>JBILUH010000077.1:0-7237 GCA_044371095.1 Cyanobium sp. | reverse complement strand
CTGCATGCCTTCGGACTGAACAGCAGCAATCCCGCTGTCTAACGCTGACGCTGGTTGGCCGCCCAGAGACGGGTGGGCAGACCCCACACGTAGATGAAGCCCTCGGCCGCCTTGTGATCGAACTGGTCCTCGGAGCCGTAGGTGGCCATGTCGGGCACGTAGAGGCTGTTGGTGGCGCTGCTGCGGCCCACCACGGTGGCGTTGCCCTTGTGCAGCTTCACGCGCACCGTGCCGTTCACGGTCTGCTGGGTGCGGTCAATGAAGCCTTCGAGGGCCTCCTTGAGCGGGCCATACCAGAGGCCCTGATACACCAGATCAGCCCAGCTGGCCTCGATCTGGCGCTTGTAGCGCTGCACGTCGGCGGCGAGGGTGAGGCTCTCGAGCTCCTGGTGGGCCTTGATCAGCAGCAGCAGCCCGGGGGTCTCGTAGATCTCGCGGCTCTTGATGCCCACCACCCGGTTTTCCACCATGTCGAGGCGTCCGAAGCCGTGGCCACCGGCCAGGGCATTGGCCTTGCGGATCAGGCTCACGGGGTCGAGGCGCTCCCCATCCATGCTCACGGGATTGCCCTGCTCGAAGCCGATCTCCACGATCTGGGGAGCCGCCGGAGCGGCATCCACCGACACGGTCATGGCGTAGATCTCCTCGGGAGGCTCCACGTTGGGATCCTCCAGGGGACCGGCTTCGATCGAGCGGCCCAGCAGGTTCAGGTCGATCGAATAGGGCGACTTCTTGCTCACGGGCGAGGGAATGCCGCAGCGCTCGCCGTAGGCGATCGTTTCCTCGCGGCTCATGCCCCACTCTCGGGCCGGGGTGAGCACCTTGAGATCGGGGGCCAGGGCGCCGATGGCCACATCGAAGCGCACCTGGTCGTTGCCCTTGCCGGTGCAACCGTGGGCCACCGCATCGGCACCCACCTCGCGGGCGATCTCCACCAGGCGGCGGGCAATCAGCGGCCGGGCCAGGGCGGTGGAGAGCGGGTAACGGCCCTCGTAGAGGGCGTTGGCGCGGATCGCCGGGAAGGCGAACTCGGTGATGAAGGGCTCGATCAGGTCGCCCACGATCGACTGGCTGGCCCCTGAATCGAGCGCCTTCTGGCGGATCGGCTCCAGTTCATCGCCCTGACCCAGGTCGGCGGCGAAGGTGATCACCTCCTCCACGCCCCACTCCTGCATCAGATAGGGAATGCAGACACTGGTGTCCACACCACCGGAGTAAGCCAGCACCGCCTTTTTCGCCCGACCCATCAACGCGTCTCCATGCGCTCACTCGGACGATTCTCCCCTGTCGGGGTCGGGCAGCGACCAGCGGGTCAGCAACCAGAGCCCCACCACCAGGGGCGGCAGCAGCACCAGCAGCCACACCAATGCCGGCTGCACCGGCAACGGATCGGGCCAGCGCTGGCCAGCGGCGGCCAGCAGGGCACTGATCGCCAGCGCCAGGGACCACAGCCGCAGGACCCCCGTCAACGTGCTGGAAACCATCGGTGCCATGGGCAACTTCAGCGCTGAGGCTATGGTGGTTGATTGGTCTTGCTGGGCCCAGCCTGGCTCCCCGTAGACAGCCGTCTTAAGCCGATCTGGCTTACACCGACCCGCCTTAAGCCAACCTGTCTTCAGGAGACCTGTCTTCAGGAGACCTGTCTTCAGCAGACCCGTCGTCAGCGGACCCACCGTCAGCAACACGTATGAGCACACTCGCGACCAGTGGCAGCAGTCGCCTCGACACCATCAACCCTTCGCTGACCCGCTACGGACGTGGCGAACCGGCACCGGTGCTGCCGCTGCGGGATGAACCCGACCTGCTGAGCTGGCTGGAAACCAGCGGGCGTCTGGTGGCCGACGAGGAAACCGCCAGCACCGATGTGAGCACGGTGGAAGAGGAAGAGCTCTCGGCGCTGATGGGCGAGAAGGAGGACTACAACAAGGACGACGAGCAGCAGGACGAAGACTGGGAAGATTGAGCTGCGCAAGGGAAACTGGGGCGACCGTCATCCCCTTCCCTTGGTCGTTTCCTCCAGGTCCAGCAGTGAGCGCGCCGCGATCCTGCTGGCCATCGCTCTACTGTTGGCGTGCGCGGTGTGCGACTGGCAAACCCGCTCACCCCAGCTCAGCGCCCCCCTGCTGCTGGCCGGACTGATCAGCGCCGGCGTGACGGCCTGGGGAGTGCCGCGGCTGCGGCAGCTCAAGCTGGGCCAGGTGATCCGCGAAGAGGGGCCCCAGGGTCACCTGAGCAAGGCGGGCACCCCCACCATGGGCGGGCTGCTGGTGGTGCCTGTGGGGGTGCTGGTGGGGGGCCTGATCACCCCCAGTGATCCCCGGCTGCTGGCCGTCGCCGCCGTCACCCTGGCCTACATGGCCATCGGCGCAATCGACGACTGGCGCAGCCTCACCCGCCGCACCAACACAGGCCTCAGCCCCCGGGGGAAACTGCTGCTCCAGGCGGGGGCGGCCCTGCTGTTTCTGCTCTGGGCCGCCCAGGGCCAGTGGCTGGGGGGGGCGTCGGCTGGAGACATCGCCCTGCCCCTGGGCTGGGTGCTGCCGATCGGGCTGCTGATCTGGCCGCTGGGATTGTTTGTGTTCCTGGCCGAAAGCAACGCCACCAACCTCACCGACGGCCTGGACGGCCTGGCGGCGGGATGTGGCGCCGTGGTTTTCGCCGGCCTGGGGCTGCAGCTGATGCTGCGCGGCCACGAAGGCGATGCCGCCCTGGCCGGCTTCTGCACGGCCATGGCCGGCTGCTGGCTGGGCTTTCTGGCCCACAACCGCCATCCTGCCCGCCTGTTCATGGGCGACACGGGCTCCCTGGCCATGGGGGCCGCCCTCAGCGCCGTCGCCGTGCTCTCCAACAGCCTCTGGCCGCTGCTGGTGATGGGCGGGGTGTTCCTGGCCGAATCCCTCTCGGTGATCCTGCAGGTGTGGGTGTTCAAGGCCACCAAGAACCCAACCACCGGCCAGGGCCGGCGGCTGTTTCGGATGGCGCCGCTGCACCACCACTTCGAACTGGGGGGCATGAACGAACAGGTGGTGGTGATCCGCTTCTGGCTCGCCAGCCTGCTACTGGTGGGAGTGGGTTTGGTGCTGCTGCCCTGAGCCCTGCCATCGCCCCTGATCCCATGGCCTACTTCACCTGGAAGGACACCGGCCTCAGCTCCGACTGCGCCAGCCTCGCAGCCATGGCGGCCCGCTTCGAGGAGGCGGCCGCCCTGATGCGCCGCATGGCCAGCGAGGGGTTCCAGCTGGAACGGCACAGCGATGGCCAGCACATCACCCATCCAGACCCGACGGTGTTTGAGGCCTACGGCTTCATCAACGAGGAATCCCCCGTGCGCCAGCTCACCCTGCTGAATGAAGCGCCCTGAGCCGGGACCCAGACCTCAACCGCGGCGCAGGTAGCCGACCACCCACACCACCACAAAGGCCAACGAGGAGAGCCCCAGATAAATCAGGGCCCACTTCTGGAGGGTGGCGATATCCCAGCCGAACAACAACCCGTTGGCGGCGTCCCCGGCGGTGCTGAAACCCAGGGGCAAACCCAACAGCCAACCCATCAGTGCGCCCCGGTGTGCAGGAAGATCGGCTCCATCTTGCTGTCCGGTGACCATCCCGGACACCGACCATGTCCTCACCTGCCCCGACCTGCCTGCCCGCCACCCTGATGCTGCTGGGCAGCGGCGAGCTGGGCAAGGAGGTGGCCATCGCCGCCCAGCGCCTCGGCTGCCGCGTCATCGCCGTCGACCGCTACGCCGGCGCCCCGGCGATGCAGGTGGCCGATGCGACCGAGGTGATCGCCATGACCGATGCCGAGGCCCTCAAGGCCGTCGTTCGCCGCCACCAGCCCAACCTGGTGATCCCGGAGATCGAGGCCCTGGCCGTGGATGCCCTGGCGGAGCTGGAGGACGGGGGCATCACCGTGATCCCCACCGCCCGGGCCACGGCCATCACCATGAACCGCGACCGGATCCGCGATCTGGCCGCCACGGAACTGGGCCTGCGCACAGCCCGCTTCGCCTATGCCCGCAGCGCAGAAGAGCTGGCCGCCGCCGCCGCACCCCTGGGTTGGCCGGTGGTGGTCAAGCCGGTGATGAGCTCGTCGGGCAAGGGTCAGAGCGTGGTGCATGGCCCCGAGGGCATTGCAGCAGCCTGGGAAGGGGCCCTGGCCGGCGCCCGGGGGGAAGGAGGTCAGGTGATCGTGGAGGAGTTTTTGCATTTCGAGCTGGAGATCACGCTGCTCACCGTGAAGCAGTGGGCAGGACCCACGCTCTTCTGCCCGCCGATCGGCCACATCCAGGAGCGGGGCGACTACCAGTGCAGTTGGCAACCGGCCCAGATGCCGGCCCAGGCCCTGGCGGCCGCCCAGGCAATGGCCCAGGCCGTCACCGACAACCTGGGCGGTGCTGGCCTGTTCGGCGTGGAGTTCTTCCTGTGCCGCAGACCGGGCAGCGAATCCAATCCGGCCGGTGAGCTTGAGGTGGTGTTCTCCGAGCTCTCGCCCCGCCCCCACGACACCGGCCTGGTGACCCTGATGGGGCAGAACCTCAGCGAATTCGAGCTGCATGTGCGGGCGGTGCTGGGATTGCCGATCCCCGCCATCCACAGCCTCGGCGCCGCGGCCAGCCGCGTGATCCTGGCCGACACATCGGGCAGCGCCGTGATCTACGGCGGGGTAGCCGAGGCCCTGGTGGAGGAGGACACCCAGGTGCTGCTGTTCGGCAAGGCCGAGGCCAGACCCCAGCGGCGCATGGGCGTGGTCCTGGCGCGCGGCAGCACGGAAACGGAGGCCCGTCGCAAAGCCGATGGCGCCGCGGCCCGGATCGAGGTGCGGCCCTCCAGCTGAGCAAGCGGCGCTCACCCCCTGGTGCGGCAGGGTTCCGGCCCTTAAGGTGCGGCCAACAGGAGCCGACATGAGCCAGGCCCAACCCCGCCCGCGTCGCAACCGACGCGACAGCAGCCGCGGGGCTCTGGTCACCGACCTGCGCAAACGTCGCGAACAACGCCAGTCAGGGCGCGAGCAACGCCAGACGGCCACGGGTCATCCTGCCCCGGCGGGACGACGGCGCCGGCTACCGCTGGTGCCCTTTGCCCTGGGGATCGCCCTGGGCTATGGCCTGGCCGGACCTTTGCCCCAACTGGCCTCGGGAGCGCTGGCAGCGCTGCTGCACGGGCCCCGGCATCTCACCAACCTGATCAATCCCTTTGGCCTGGGCAACCGGCGCATCCTGGTGATCGGCACCGACAAGGTGGGCGAGAACACCGATGTGATGTTCACGGTGCAGCTCAAGGACGGCCTCACCCAGCTCACCCAGGTGCCACGCGACACCTTCGTGGAATCGGCCGACTACGGCGTACTCAAGGCCAATGCCCTTTACGCCTTCGGGGGCATGGGCGCCCTGAAACAGGAGCTCACGACGCTGCTCGGGGAACCGGTGGACCGCTACGTACGGGTCAACCTGCGGGCCGTCGAGCACCTGGCCGACGCCCTCGGCGGTGTCGAGGTGGATGTGCCAAAACGGATGTACTACATCGACAACGCCCAGAACCTTTACATCGACCTCTACCCCGGGCGGCAGGTGTTGAAAGGTGAGCAGCTGGAAGGCTTCCTGCGGTTCCGCCACGATGAGCTGGGCGACCTGGGCCGGATGGAGCGGCAGAAACTCGTGCTTGCCGAGGTGTTCCGCAAACTGGCCCAACCAGCCACCCTGGCCCGGCTGCCGGAGCTGCTGAAGATCGCCGGCGCTGATGTCAAAACCGATCTCTCCCCGGTGGAGATGGGCCAGCTGGTCACCGCCATGGCGGGAACCAAGCTGAGCACCCGCCAGCTGCCGGGCCGGCTGTTCTGGCACAACGACCTGAGTTACTGGATGCCGGAGGGCAACAATCACTACGCCGGCGTCAGCAGCGAGGAGCCCCAGCTTTAAGACGCCAGGGCCAGAGGCGCGGGCGTCACCGCCGCAGAAAGCGGTGGTGATCCAGTCCCTCCAGCAGGCCCCAGGCCTGGGGCGTCGAGGCGAAAAAGACGCGCCGATGGTTGCGCAGGCTTTCGAGGGCTGGATCGTGATCACGCGGCACCACGCCGCAGGACAACCCCCGCAGCAGTTCCCCATCCCCCTGCTGGCTGGCCTCCACCAGGATGGCGTTGAGGGGCAGCTGCCAGCGCAGGGCGACATAACGCAGGGCCTCGGTTTTCGAGGCGGTGAGCGGCAGCACATCGAGATACCAGTGCTGGAAGAGGTGAGGACGGGCCGGCAGATTGTGCTGCTGAAGGGTCTGGCGCACCAGGGGCAGGATGCCCTGGTCGGGTTCCTGCAGCAGATAACTCACCTTGAAGGGTCCCTGCTGGTCCGGGTCCTGCAGCCGCAGCCGCGGTTCGAGAGCGGCCATCGCCGCCACCACGGCGGCCCGGCTCCAACGGCGGCCGATGTGGCGCTGCCAGTGATGGTCGGGCAAAGGGCCCTGGGGCGAACGGGTGTGAATTTCGGTGCCGGCCTGGGTGATCCACAGACAGGGCTCGGGCAGGTGCAGCTCCGCAAAACGCTGCCGAGCCGCCCGGATTGAGCGGCCACTGGTGACGCCGATGCCCAGTTGGGGCTCGCCCTGCAGGCGACGGCGCAGCTCGGCCAGGCTGCCGGCATCGGGATGGGCCAGGCTGGCATCCAGATCCAGCACCAGCAAGCGTTCGGGGCACACCGATGGCCCCGTTTCTCCCTGTTGAAACCAACGACTGGGTCGCAGGCTGGCGGCCTGGTGGGCCGCGGCCGTTGCTGCCCCCAGGTAGTGGTTCACATGGGCATCCCAGCTGAACGAACGGCTGACGGCCTCCACGCCATTGTCACGCCAGCGGCGCCAACGCTCCGGGGTGGCCAGGCTGTCCTCCAGGGCCTGCTGCAAGGCGTCCAGATCGGACACGTCCACCAACAGGCCGTTCTGACAGCGGGCCAGGATGTCCTTGGGGCCGCCGTCATCGGTGGCGACGATCGGCACCCCGCAGGCTGCGGCCTCCAGCAGGGTGAGACCGAAGGGTTCGGTGAGGGCCGGATTGACGAACACGCCGCCCAGCCGTGAAGCCCAGCGGTAGATGGCGGGAACCTGCTGGCGTTCGTGCTGCTTCGGGTAAGCCACCTGGCCGTAAAGGTCAAAGCGATCCACCAGCTCGAACACCTGCTGAAACACCTCCCGCTGCTGTTTCTCCAACTGGCGGGGATCGTTGCGGCAGCCCAGCAACAGCACGAGATTGTGCT
>JBILUH010000028.1:0-25910 GCA_044371095.1 Cyanobium sp. | reverse complement strand
ACACCAGCTCGACCCCTCCGAACGCAATGCCAGGCGAGTCCGAGATGTGATCTCAGTGCTTGAGGAGTACGGGGGAATGGCGTGAACAGCCAAGCTCGGCCCATCTGCGTCGCCCCGACCGACCGCCAAGACGCCTCCGCAGCCCTCGACGTGAGGGATATGTTCGCTGCACTCCATGCCAGCGATCGCGGTCGTGTGCCAACGACCAACCCAAAACACTCAACGCACCGTGGTCTTGGACCCATTGATCGCAAAGCGGCGGTCGGCATCGGGGCGTAGGCCATCGAAGAGGGCGCAGTCTTCAGTGACCAACGGCACCCCAACCGCTGAGCTGAAAGCGTCCAAAATCTGTACAAGCTGTACAGATTTGCCGACACTCCCAAACACCACACTCCAAAAGGGCACTACCCGCAAAGCGAGCTCCTCGCACAGGGTCGAAACCCTCAGTGCTGAGCCCCAATGTGCTGGCCTTGCCCTGGATCTGGCCGAGGTGTGAAAAGTCGATAGGCCCGGCTCCGACCAGCGCCGATCGGTTCGAGAGCCTGGAGTTCCACCAGTTCGCTGAGATCGCGCCAGGCCGTGGCCCGGCTTGCCTTGGTGAGTCCGATGGCTTTGCGCAGGGTCATCCCCCCTTGAAATCCTTCGGGTTCGGCATCGAGCAGCCGATTGAGCAGCTTCTGCTGCCGCGCATTGAAACCGCTATTGCGATGCCGCCACCAAAACAGGGCCTTTGCCTGCACTGCGGCCACCACCGCCTGGTTGCTGAGAGCCGCCGCCGCCACCTGCTCCAGAAACCACTGCAGCCAGCGCGTCACCTCTGATGGGCCCCGCTGGCAGTGCTCCAGCTCCCGGTAATAAGCCCGCCGCTGCTGCTGGATCCGGGCTGAGAGCCCCAGGGCGCCGGCCATCAGCCGATCGGTTGGCGTCGCTTGAGCCTCCGGCCTGGAGATCTGGGCCAGGGCGCGATCCGTGAGGGCGCGGGCCAGCCGGCCATTGCCATCGTCATAAGGATGCAGCGTGACAAACCACAGATGGGCCAGCCCTGCCCGAATCAGGCCATCCAGCTCCAGGGATAGGCCATTGAACCAATCCAGCAGCAGCGTCAGCTGGCCCTCCAAACCCTCCCGTGGCGGCGCCTCAAAATGCAATGTTTCCCGGCCAATCGCACCCGACACCACCTGCATCGGCAGGGATCCGCGCAGATCGCCAATGGCGATGGCACGCAACCCATCGGGCCCTGCAGCAAACAGATCCGCGTGCCACCGATGCAAGGCTGCAAGCGTCAGTGGCTCATCGAGCTCAGCCGTCGAGGCCAGCAAGAGCTGCACCAGACCCTCCACCTTGGCGCTGGCCTCCCGCTGGGGCAAACCCGGCGTGTCCGGAGGCAGCTGAAAACGCCGTGCCACCGAAGAACGCACCTCAGCAGGATCCAGCTGTTCCCCCTCAATGGCTGCCGTGCTGAGGCTCTCGCGGCTGATCAGCGCCGCCAGGGCCTCACGGCCAAGGCCTGCATCCAGACGATCCAGTTGCTCAGCCAGCCCCTGACGCGCCGCAGATGCCTGCAGCAGTGCTGGCCGAAGCGCGGCTCCATCCCAGCGGAAGTTGGGCCAGTCGGGCTGCTGCCAGATCCATCGAGGCTCCATCGGGTCAGCCTAATCGCTTCATCGCGTGAAGCGATGAACGGGCTCGATTCGCTTCACGGGTGTTTGACGGGCTGACTGGACCGGAGAGGCGCTGACCCGAAAGCGTCCAAAATCTGTACAGATTTCTAGACACGCCCAAACACGGTTGTGCACTCCTGCGGGAGCGAAGCAACCACGCCTGGTGGCACCACCCTTAACAACACTTGGCCAGATCCTCCACCCATTCACGCCCGTTCAGGCAGTGGAGGGCTCCAGAGGCCTTGCCACATCCGGGAAAGCCGCAAGAAGAGCCCGATCCTCAGTCACCAACGGCACCCCCAGCTGCTGGGCAGCAGCAACAAACTCGCATTCATAGGCACTGCAGCCGCTGCTGTAAGCCAGCCGCAACACCTGCTCGGAGGCCACGGGTTGGTCCTGAGAAGACAGCAGCATCTCGGCGCGTTGCATCAGCGCCACGGCGTCTGCGAGGTGCAGCAGCTCACGTCGCAGGTAGGTGCTGAGCACATTGCGCCACTCGCTGCGCCAAAGCGGCGGCGCTGCCCAGCGGGGTTGCTCCAGCAACAGGGCTTCGGCCAACGGCGTTCTGGGCCCTGGCAGCAGCAGATAGGCCAACACATTGGTATCAACGACGATCAAGGCCGCCCCTCGCGCTTGGAGGCATCGATCTCAGCCGGATCAAAGCCGTGCTGAGCGAGGCTGTTGCGCAAGGCGCGGATCTCCTGCAGCTGCTGGTCCACCGCCAAGGGCTCATGGCCCAAGCCAGCTTCCAAACAAACGATGGCTTCGTTGTTGAGGCTGCGCCGGTGCCGCTTGGCGGCGGCGGCGAGCCTGGCGTGGAGCGCGTCGGGCAGGTTCTTGAGCGTGATGGTTTTGGCCATGGCAGCACGTGATCGCCGACATTGCAACCATTATGAATCCATTCTGGTTTTTAGCGGGCGCTTTGAGGTTAGGCTGATCCATCCGTTCAGCGCTACGGACAGGCAGGCCTGATCACCCTGGTGGCAGCCCCTAATCCCCCCGAGCCAGCACCGCCGCCAACGCCTCGCGCCAGTGCAACGGCTCCAGCCCCAGTGCTACTCGGCTGGCAGTGCAATCCAGCAGGGAATAGCTGGGGCGCTGGGCCGGCGTGGGGTAATCCGCCGTGGTGAGCGGTTTCACCCTGGCGGCCCGCTCCAGCAGGCCGGCCCGCACCCCCAGCTCGCCGATCGCCACCGCGAAGTCGTACCAACTGGCGGCACCGGCATCGCTCCAGTGCAGGATGCGGGGGCCGAAGGGGTCAGCGGCGGGATCTGCGCCCACCCCGATCGCCCGCCAGCAGGCCGCCGCCAGGGTGAGGGTGCTGGTGGGGCAGCCCACCTGATCGGCCACCACCCCCAGCTGCTCGCGCTCACGGTGCAGGCGCAGCATCGAGCGGCAGAAGTTCTGGCCCACCGGCCCATACACCCAGCTCGTGCGCAGCACCCGCGCCCCCGGCAGCTGCAGCGCCGCCGCCTCCCCCGTCGCCTTGGTGGCGCCATACACACCGAGCGGATCCAACAGCTGCTCGGGCCGATACGGCGAACCCTGGGCCCCGTTGAACACAAAGTCGGTGCTCACCTGCAACAGCCGGCCCCCTGTTGCCGCAAGGGCCTCGGCAAACGCCGCTGGGGCGCCGGCATTCACCGCCGCCGCCAGCTGAGGCTCGCTCTCAGCCTTGTCCACCGCCGTGTAGGCACCTGCGTTGAGCACCCAATCCGGGCGCAGATCGCCCACAGCAGCCCGGCAGGCCTCGGCATGGGCCAGGTCCAGCTCGGCCCGGCTGCAGGCGATCAGCTCCACCCCGGGCGGCCTGGAGGCGATCAGCGCCTGGCCCAGCTGGCCGGCGGCCCCCGTGAGCAGCACCTTCATGGCTGGGGCAGGGTCAAACTTGCCACCATTGTGGGCAGCAGGGCCGGGATGGCAGCCGCGTGAATGACCTAATCTAAGGATTGGTAATTCACCCGGGGGCGGCCGTGCGCAGCACCATCACCAGCCGCGGCCAAACCGTGATCCCTGCTGCCATCCGTGATCGCTTTTCTCTGGGCCCTTCCAAACGCCTGGAATGGATCGTGGAGGCGGATGGCTCCATCCGGGTGCTCCCCGTTGACCCATCACCGGTGAAGGCCTTTCGCGGCACGGGCAAGCGCGGCGGCTCCACCCAACGCCTGATCGCTGAGCGTGAGGCAGAGCGCACCGCTGGTCGCTGATGCCAATGCTGATTCTGCTGGACACCTCAGCACTGCTCACCCTGCGTGACGACGAGCCCGGTGCCGACCGCGTGGAACAAGCGCTCAAACAGTCACAGCACTGCTACGCCTGTTTTATGAGTCGGATGGAAGTGCTTTATCGCGTCTGGAAGGATGAAGATGAGCGCGCTGGCCGCCTGGCCTACGAGCAGCTCAAGGCCCTGCCCTTGCAATGGATTGAGGCCTCGGAGCCCCTGCTGGAGCGCGCCGCGAGCATCAAGGCCTGCCATTCCCTGTCGCTCGCAGATGCCTGGATCGCTGCCACCGCCCAGCAGATCGGTGCCACCCTGCTGCACAAAGACCCTGAATTCCGCGCTGTTGCCGAGCTCTCTCAGGAATGGCTCGGTTGAGCCTTCTGGGCCAGATCGAATGGAAAGCCAAGGCGACAGGCCCGGCTGCAGCCCGGCTTGCCCTGGTGAGTCCGATGGCTTTGCGCAGGGCCATCCCCCCCTTCAAATTCTTCGGCAGGGCTGGCAAGCCAGCCACGCTTGATGCGCACTAAAATGCGCACATCTATAGCCTCGGCCATGCGCACCACCCTGGAGCTGCCCGACCCCCTGTTTGCCCGCTTGAAGGCCCGAGCAGCCCATGAGCAGGTGACGCTCAAACAGTTGCTGCGCAGCTATGTGGAACAGGGCCTCAGCACAACTCCTCCCGCTGCAGCAACGCAGCGCACCGCAGAAAGCCTGCCCCAACTGCACAGCTCCCTCAGCATCCCCAGCCACAACCTGAGCAACGCCACGCTGTTTGAAATGCTCGACGCTTGAAATCCCACACCGATCCAGCGGATCTCCCCGATCTGAACGTGTGGCTGGCTCTGGCCGCCACGGATCACCCACACCACAGGCAGGCTCTGCACTACTGGGAGCAGCAGGCTGCCGCTGAGGTGCTGTTCTGCACCGTCACAGCGCTGGGGCTGATCCGATTGGTGAGCCAACCAAAACTGATGGGCGCTGCGGCACTGGCTTCAGCGGAAGCCTCCGCTCTCCTGCAGGCGTTCTGCCGCCAACCTGGTGTGGCCATGGCAGCACCCGAGCACGACGGCTGGGACCTCTTTCACAGCCTGCTCTCCAGCGCCGAGCTGCCGGCCCGGCTCCACACCGATGCCTATCTGGCCGCCCTGGTGATCGCCAACGGCTGGCGGCTGGTCAGCTTCGATCGTGATTTCGATCGCTTCAATGGTCTGAACTGGCTGCCACTCTGACCTCAGATGAACAGATCAGAGCCTGTCAGCTCCGCCAGCAACGGTGCCTCGCCGTCCTTCTCCGACAGCTGGGGCTCTGCGCCAGCCAGGGCCTCAAGCGGCCAGGCAATCGCCAGCGCAGGGTCGTCCCAGCGGATGGCGCGCTCGCACTCGCGGCTCCAGAAATCAGTGGTTTTGTAGAGCACCTCAGCCTGCTCGCTCAGGGTGAGGAAGCCGTGGGCAAACCCCGGCGGCATCCACAGCTGCTGGTGGTTCTCGGCGCTGAGCACCGCGCCCACCCACTGGCCATAGGTGGGCGAACCGCGGCGGATGTCCACCGCCACATCGAAAATCTCGCCCAGCACGCAACGCACCAGCTTCCCCTGGGGATGGGGCGGCAACTGGTAGTGCATGCCGCGCAAAACGCCGCGGCTGGAGCGCGAATGGTTGTCCTGCACGAAGGCGGTGTCGCCAGCGGCCGCATTGAAGGATTGCTGGTTCCAGCTTTCGAAGAAGAAGCCCCGCGGATCGCCAAACACCCGGGGGGTGAGCAGCAGTGGCCCCTCAAGGGTGACGCCGGCTGCCATGGTGAGGCTTTCAGCCTGCATCGGAGCTCTCCAACAGTTGCAGCAGATAGTCGCCGTAGCCGCTCTTGCGCAGGGGCGCCGCCAGGGCGGCCAGCTGGTCGGCGCTGATCCAGCCCAGGCGCCAGGCCACCTCCTCGGGGCAGCCCACCTTGAGGCCCTGGCGATGCTCCAGGGTGCGGATGTAGCTGCCGGCCTCATGCAGCGAATCGCAGGTGCCCGTATCCAGCCAGGCCATGCCCCGGCCCATCAGCTCCACCTGCAGCAGCCCCTCCTCCAGATACATCCGGTTAAGATCGGTGATCTCCAGCTCACCACGGTGCGAAGGCTGCACCCGCCGGGCACGCTCCACCACCGAGCCGTCGTAGAAGTAGAGCCCGGTTACGGCATAGCGCGACCTGGGCTTGCTGGGTTTTTCCTCCAGGCTCAGCACCCGGCCATCGGCGGCAAACTCCACCACCCCGTAGCGCTCCGGATCCCGCACGGGATAGGCAAACACCGTGGCGCCCTCGGCGGGGCCATTGCAGCCCTGCAACTGGGGGATCAGATCGTGCCCGTGGAACAGGTTGTCGCCCAGCACCAGGGCCGCCGCCGCACCGTCCAGAAAATCGGCGCCGATCAGAAAGGCCTGGGCCAGCCCATCCGGGCTGGGCTGCACGGCGTAGGCGATCGTCATGCCCCAGGCCGACCCGTCGCCCAGCAGGCGCTCAAAAGCCGGCTGATCCTGGGGGGTGGTGATCATCAACACCTCGCGAATCCCCGCCAGCATCAACGTGCTGAGCGGGTAATAGATCATCGGCTTGTCGTACACCGGCAGCAGCTGCTTGCTCACCGCCTGGGTGATCGGATGCAGCCGGGTGCCACTACCGCCGGCCAGGATGATGCCCTTGCGGGTCATGGGGGCGCACTCTGCTGGGAGGATGCTGGCATGGCAGCACTGCGGCTCCTGATCCACGCCCCGGGCGCGCCAGGCCTGCGCTGGTTTGGCCTGGGGCCTGGCCTGCGGCCCACCCGGGGCCTGTGGAAGCTGCAGCGCCTGCTCAACAAGCACGCCTTCTGGGCCCAGGGGCGCACCATGGCGCAGCTGCGCCGGCTGCTGGCCGGCAGCACCATGGTGGTGAGCCTCTGGCAGGGCAAACGCCTGGTGGGCTTCGGACGGGCCAGCAGCGATGGCATCTACCGCGCCGTGCTCTGGGATGTGGTGGTGGCCGGCGACCTGCACGGCCAGGGCCTCGGCCGCCGGGTGGTGGAGGCCCTGCTCGCCGCCCCGGCCCTGCGCGGCGTCGAGCGCACCTACCTGATGACCACCAACAGCGCCGGTTTCTACGAACAGCTGGGCTTCTGCTCTGCGGAGCCCCAGGTGCTGCTGGTGAAACAAGGAAGCTCAGCGCACCCCAGTGTCTCAACCGGGTAAGACAGCGCGCCGGCAGCCCCGTCAGCCCGGAAGTGCCGCCATCAGGCTGCCCATTTCCAGCGCCTGCAGGCCGTAGTTCCAGCCCAGGTTGCTCTTGATGCCAGCCCGTTCCAGGGCCTGCTGCAGGGTGTCGGTGGTGAGCACGCCGAAGATCACCGGCACCCCGGTGGAGCGGCTCACGGCGGCCACGCCCTTGCTCACCTCAGCCACCACCACATCGAAGTGGGGGGTGTCGCCGCGGATCACGGCCCCCAGGGTGATCACCACCTGGTAGCGGCCGCTGGCCGCCAGGCGCTGGGCCACCAACGGGATCTCAAAACTGCCGGGCACCCAGGCGATGTCGAGCTGCGAGCTGGTGGCTCCCGTGTCAATCCCGTGCCGGCCCAGACAATCGAGGCAGCCGCTCAACAGCTTGTCGGTCACCAGGTCGTTGAACCGCGCCACCACGATGGCGATTCGGAGGCCGCTGGCGCCGGTGAAGGTTCCCTCGAAGCTGGCCACGGGCTGGTGTGCGAATGCCCTCAGGCTACGCAGAGGGTTTTGAGCCCCTTAGACCACAAAGAAACTCATGCCCCAGTTGAGCAGCACCAGGGCTACCCAGGCGAGACCGCCGAGCAGGATCAGGCGATTGGAGCGACCGGAATCCTCACTGCTGGCGTAGAGCACCGGCACCGCCACGATCAGCGCAAACGACAGCACCACCAGGGCCAGAACGGTGAGGGTGTTGAGGAACTGCATGGCGGATGCGGCGAGTGGCGAGAAGCCGGATCAGAGCTGGGCCCGATCAAGTCGGTGGGCGGATTCTCACACGACGGCCCGGCCGAGCGCCGAGCGCCCCCAGCGATCCTTCACAAGTTGTGGGGTGAGCCCGAGAAAAGCACCGGACCACCCCGCCTACGATCAACGCCCCCTGTGCCTGCCCCTCGCCGTGGCCGCGGAAGCCGACCAGCAGCTTTCGCTTGCCGCCGCCCTGGGCCTTCCCGAGGAGCCGCCGGCCGCTGCCCTCACCGAGCCCCCCATCGGGCCCGAGCCGCTCTCCACCAGCGCGTCGCGACCCCGCACCCGCCAGCGCAGGCCGGGGCCGGAAGCCGCGCCGGAAACCACGGCAAACCCCGCCGCAGCGCCCGACGCCCCCCCCGACAGCGACACCGACCTCCCCCCCTGGCACCATCACGAGCTGGTGGAGCCCGAGCAGCTCACGCCGATGCTGCGCCACTACGTGGAGCTCAAGCGCGCCCATCCCGATCGGGTGCTGCTCTACCGCCTCGGCGACTTCTTCGAGTGTTTCTTCGAAGACGCCATCACCCTCTCGCGCCTGCTGGAGCTGACCCTCACCGGCAAGGAGGGCGGCAAGGGCGTGGGCCGGGTGCCGATGGCGGGCATTCCCCACCATGCCGCCGAGCGCTACTGCGGCGAACTGGTGCGCCGCGGCCTGTGCGTGGCCCTCTGCGACCAGCTCGAAACCGCCCCAGCCAGGGGCCCAGCCAAAGGCGAACTGCTCAAGCGTGGCATCACCCGGGTGCTCACCCCCGGCACGGTTCTGGAAGAAGGCCTGCTGGCGGCCCGACGCAACAACTGGCTCTGCGCCGTGGTGCTGGAGGGCGAGGGCAGCAGCGCCGCCCGCTGGGGCCTGGCGGTGGCCGACGTGAGCACCGGCGAGTTCCGGGTCACCGAGCGCGCCGGCAGCGACGCCCTGCACCAGGAGCTCCTTCAGGTGGAAGCAGCCGAGGTGCTCTGGCCTGCCGCCGCCACCACCCGCCCCGAGGCCACCAGCTCAGACACCCCCAGCCCCGCCTGGTGCCCCGAGGCCCTGCGGCCGACGCCCCTGCCCCGCACCCCCTTTGAAGCCCTGGAAGCCCGCGCCACCCTCAGGCAGCGCTTCGACCTGGCCAGCCTCGATGGCCTGGGGCTGGGCGAGCTGCCCCTGGCGCTGCGGGCGGCCGGTGGCCTGGTGGCCTACCTCGACAGCACCTTGCAGGGCCCCGAGCCAGCCCCCGGCACCACCACGGCCGCCCAGGTGCCGCTGGATCTCCCCACCACCTGGCATGCCGGCGACCAGCTGGTGCTCGATGCCGCCACCCGCCGCAACCTGGAGCTCACCAAAACCCAGCTGGGCGGCAGCTTCCAGGGGTCCCTGCTGTGGGCCCTCGACCGCACCCACACCGCCATGGGCGGCCGCTGCCTGCGCCGCTGGCTGCAGGCGCCGCTGGTGGAGCGCTCGACGATCCTGGAGCGCCAGGGCGGCGTCAGCGAGCTGGTGGCCCAGCGCGCGCTGCGGCTGGCGATCCGCCGGCTGCTGCGGCCCATGGGCGACCTGGAGCGCCTGGCCGGCCGCGCCGGCGCCGGCAGCGCCTCGGCCCGGGATCTGGTGGCCCTGGCCGATGGCCTCGAGCGCCTCCCAAATGTGGCCACACTTGTGACCACATCGCAGAGCGCGCCCCTGCAGGCCCTGGCCCGCCCCTGGCCCGAGCTCGACACCCTGGCCGCCGCGCTGCGCCACACCCTGCTCGACACCCCGCCCCTGTCGCTCACCGAGGGCGGCCTGATCCACGACGGCGTCGACCCCACCCTTGATCACCTGCGCAACCAGCTCGACGACCAGGACGCCTGGCTCGCCCAGCAGGAGCGCGAGGAGCGCCGACTCAGCGGCATCGCCACCCTCAAACTCCAGTACCATCGCACGTTTGGCTACTTCCTGGCGGTGTCCAAGGCGAAGGCGGCGGCCGTGCCCGAGCACTGGATCCGCCGCCAGACCCTGGCCAACGAAGAGCGCTTCGTCACCCCGGCGCTGCGCAACCGCGAAGGCGCCATCCAGCAGCTCAAGGCCCGCGCCGCCCAGCGGGAATACGAGCTGTTCTGCGCCCTGCGGGCCCAGGTGGGTGAGCAGGCCGCCGCCATCCGCCATGCCGCCCGCCTGGTGGCCGAGCTCGATGCGATCGCCTCGCTGGCCGAGGTGGCCGCCACCGGCGGCTACTGCTGCCCGGAACTCACCGACCCCAATGGCCCTGAAGCCCGCCTGCTCCACATCGAAGCGGGCCGCCACCCGGTGGTGGAGCAGCTGCTGGTGGAGGAGCCCTTCACCGCCAACAGCGTGCGGCTGGGAGCCGCGGAATCCAACGCCACACCCGACCTCATCATCCTCACGGGCCCCAACGCCAGCGGCAAGAGCTGCTACCTGCGCCAGACCGGCCTGCTGCAGCTGATGGCCCAGATGGGCAGCTGGATCCCGGCCCGCTCGGCCCGCCTCGGCATCGCCGACCGCATCTTCACCCGCGTCGGCGCCGGCGACGACCTGGCCGCCGGCCAATCCACCTTCATGGTGGAGATGGCCGAAACCGCCAACATCCTCCACCACGCCAGCGAGCGCTCCCTGGTGCTGCTCGACGAGATCGGCCGCGGCACAGCCACCTTCGACGGCCTCTCGATCGCCTGGGCCGTGGCCGAGCACCTGGCCACCCCACCGGAGCGCGGCGGCATCCGGGCCCGCACCGTCTTCGCCACCCACTACCACGAGCTCAACGCCCTGGCCGAGCTGCTGCCCAACGTCGCCAACGCCCAGGTGCTGGTCCAGGAAACCGGCGACGCCCTGGTGTTCCTGCACCAGGTGGCCCCGGGCGGTGCCAGCCGCAGCTACGGCATCGAGGCCGCCCGCCTGGCCGGCGTGCCCGTAGCGGTGGTGCAGCGGGCCCGCCAGGTGCTAGGCCGCATCGAAGCCAACAGCGTTGTGCGGGTCGGTCAGGAGGAAGCAGGCAGTCAGGAGGACGAGACGGGAGCAGACGGCGCGCTCGCCGCCTGAAGCCAGGCCGCCCGCAGCAGGGCGTTGCAGGCCGCGGCCACCAGTCCGGCTCCGCCCTTGGAGCCCTCGAGCCGCAGATGGGCCAGGCCACTCGCCGCCAGGTGACGCTTGCTCTCCGCCACCCCCACAAACCCCACCGGCATGCCGATCACCAGGGCTGGCTGCGCACCAAGCTCCAGCAGCACCTCCAGGGCCGTGGGGGCGCTGCCGATCAACACCACCGGCCCCCGCCGATCCGGCCCGCCAGCATCGGCCAACGCCGCCAGCGCCGCCGCCATCCCGACGGCCGTACGCGTCGAGCCCGCCGGCGCCTGATCGGGCGCCCAATCCAGCACGCTGCGCACCGGATTGCCGAAGGTGCGCCGCGCCATCGGCGTCACCGCCGCCGCCGCCATCGCCGTATCGGTGAGGATCGGCGCCCCGGCCGCCAGAGCCGCCAGCCCCGCCTCGCAGGCCCCCGGCGACCAGCGCAGGTCGGCAGCCAGGCTCGGATCGCCGCTGCTGTGGATCAGCCGCAGCAGCACGTCCTGCTGCAAAGGCGTCAGCGGAGCCAACGCCGCCTCCAACCCCGGCAGCTCCCGGATCAACCGCATGCTCTCCCGGAAAATCGGGTGATCAAACGCCTGCTCAAAGGGCTGCTCAAAGGGCTGCTTCAACGGGTCGGCGCCGACTGCGGGCATGAACAACACCGCCAAACTCAGCCCAGGTTGTGCCCTGTCGGCGCGAGCCTCCTCAATTCTGTACAGCTTGTACAGAATTAGGCACACACCCAGCGGCGACCCCGCGCCGCGCCGCGGTGACCAACCCCGACGACCCCACGAACGCCCTTGGCGTGGAGGAGGCCCGACGCCGGCTTCCGGAGCTGCTGGAGCGGGCCGCCGCCGGCGAGCGCTTCGTGATCCAGCGGCATCGCACCCCGATGGCCGCCCTGGTGCCGCTGGCGGGGAGGGCACCCACCGATCCCCGGCTGCGGCAGCTGCAGGTGCAGAGCCTGATGGCCCTGCAGGGCAGCGGCCGCGGCTGCTGGGACCCCAACCAGCGCCACCCGGCCCGGCCGGCACCGCCGCCACAGGCGTTCGTGCAGCCCGTTCAACACCTGGGGCCCCAGGCCGCAGGACCACGCCAACACGCTTTCAACCCCCGGCTGCTCGGCCAGGGCTCGCGGATCGCCCTGGATGGCGCGGCCCTGGTGGCGTTCCTGGCGGACGCCAAGGGTGCCGGCAAGCATCTCCAGGCCCTGATGCAGGACATCGCCGCGGGCTACTGGATCGGGGTGGTGAGCAGCATCAGCCTGATCCGGGTACTCGAGGGCCCCCTGGCCCGGGGCGATGAAGCCCTGGCCCAGCGCTATGCCAGAGCCTTCGACAACCCCCGCCACTGGCAGCTGGTGCCCGCCGATGCGGCCATCGCAGCGGCAGCCGTGCGCCTGCGCCGCCAGGAACCCCAGCTCGATGACAGCGCTGCCATCGAACTGGCCACCGCCATCCAGGCCGATGCGGCGGTCCTGGTCACCGACCATCCCACCCTGGCCCAGACTGGCCAGCACCCCGTGCTCAGCGCCCTGCGCCTCTGAGCGCCGCGAGCTCCAAGCCCCCAGGCGCCACCCCATGCCCATTCACCTCTTCTGGGGCGACGACGAGGCGGCCCGCAATCGCGCCGTCGATGCGCTGGTGCAGGAGCACCTCGATCCCAGCTGGGCCAGCCTCAACCTGAGCCGCCTCGATGGCAACGACAGCGGCCAGGCGGCTCAGGCCCTGGAGGAAGCACGCACCCCGCCCTTCGGCGCCGGGGCGCGGGTGGTGGTGCTGCAGCGCAGCCCGTTCTGCAGCCAGTGCCCGGCCGAGCTGGCCGAGGGCTTTGAGGCCGCCCTGGCCCAGGTGGCCGACGGCTGCCACCTGCTGCTGGTCAGCCCCGGCAAACCCGACGCCCGCCTGCGCACCACCAAGGCCCTGCAGAAGCTGGTCAAAGCGGGCGAGGCCAGCGAGCAGAGCTTTGCCCTGCCTGCCATCTGGGACGGCGCCGGCCAGGTGGAGCTGGTGAGCCGCACCGCCCGGGAGCTGGGGCTGAGCCTGGAGTCGGCCGCCGCCGAAGCCCTGGCCGACGCCGTCGGCAGCGACAGTGCCCGCCTGGCCAGCGAGCTCGAAAAGCTGAGCCTTTACGTCGACCCCGGCGCGCCGATCAGCGGCGAGGCCGTACAGGCCCTGGTGGGCGGCCAGAGCACCAGCGCCCTGGCGGTGGGCGATGCGCTGCTGGCGGGCCAGCCGGCCGAGGCCATTGCCCGGCTGGATGCCTTGCTGGAGGCCAACGAACCGGCCCTGCGCATCGTGGCCGCCCTCACCAGCCAGATCCGCGGCTGGCTCTGGGTCACCCTGCTGGAGCGCGCCGGTGAGCAGGACGTGGCCGTGATCGCCAAGGCGGCGGGCATCGGCAACCCCAAACGCATCTACGTGATGCGCAAACAGATCCGCGGCCGCCAGCCCACCGTCTTTCTGCGCCTGCTCAGCCAGCTCCTCAACGTGGAAGCGGCCCTCAAACGCGGCACCGACGCCGGCGACGCCTTCCGCGACGGCTTCCTGCTCGCCAACTGAACCCAATCCCAGAGCCAGCCAGAGACCAGGACGGATAATCAACCGTTCTTTCACGGACGCCCACCACCGCCGCCCCCGCCATGGCCCTGCTGGTTCAGAAATTTGGTGGCACTTCGGTGGCCGATGTGGAGCGCATCCAGGCGGTGGCCCGCCGCATCGCCCGCTGCCGCGAGGAGGGCCATGAGCTGGTGATCGTGGTGTCGGCGATGGGCCACACCACCGACCAGCTCACCGGCCTGGCCCGGGCGATCAGCGCCAACCCGCCCCAGCGGGAGATGGACATGCTGCTGGCCACCGGCGAGCAGGTGTCGATCGCCCTGCTCTCGATGGCGCTCCATGCCGAGGGCGTGCCCGCCGTGTCGATGACCGGCACCCAGGCCGGCATCATCACCGAGTCAGCCCACGGCCGGGCTCGCATCCTGGAGATCCGCACGGAACGGCTGCAGCGCCTGCTGGCCGAAGGCCAGGTGGTGGTGGTGGCGGGCTTCCAGGGCACCAGCAGCGGCGTCGGCGGCACCCCGGAAATCACCACCCTGGGCCGCGGCGGCTCCGACACCTCAGCCGTGGCCCTGGCGGCAGCGCTCGGGGCCGACGCCTGCGAGATCTACACCGATGTGCCCGGTGTGCTCACCACCGACCCCCGCAAGGTGGCCGACGCCCAGCTGATGGCCACCGTCACCTGTGACGAGATGCTCGAGCTGGCCAGCCTCGGCGCCGCCGTGCTGCATCCGCGGGCGGTGGAGATCGCCCGCAACTACGGCGTGCCCCTGGTGGTGCGCTCCAGCTGGAGCGAGGAGCCCGGCACCCGGCTCACCAGCGGCGTGGCGCGGCCGATCGGCCATGAAGGGCTGGAACTGGGCAAGCCGGTGGATGGCGCCGAACTCAACACCGACCAGGCCGTGCTGGCCCTCGCCCATGTGCCCGACCGGCCTGGAGTGGCGGCCCAGCTGTTCGAGGCCCTCGGCGCCGCCGGCCTCAACGTCGACCTGATCGTGCAGGCCACCCACGAGGGCACGGGCCAGCAGGGCTACACCAACGACATCGCCTTCACCCTCGCGGCCGCCGAAAGCGACCGGGCCCAGCTGGTGTGCCGGGAGGTGCTGGCAGGGATGGGGACGACGCTCGGCGATGGCGGCGCCCAGCTCAGCGCCGAAGCGGGTCTGGCCAAGCTGAGCATTTCCGGCGCGGGCATCATGGGCCGGCCGGGCGTGGCCGCCCGCCTGTTCGACACCCTGGCCCGCGCCGGCATCAACCTGCGCCTGATCGCCACCAGCGAGGTGAAGGTGAGCTGTCTGGTGGCCGGGGACCAGGCCGCCAAGGCCCTGCGGGCTGCCGCCGAGGCCTTCGAGCTCCCGGAACAGCACCTGCGCCGCGATCCCGGGCCCTGCCAGCTGGGGGATCCGGCCGTGCGGGGCGTCGCCCTCGACCGCGACCAGGCCCAGGTGGCCGTGCAGCGCCTGCCGGATCGCCCCGGCACCGCGGCGGCCGTCTGCCGCACCCTGGCCGACGCCGGCATCAGCCTCGACGCGATCGTGCAATCCGAGCGCACCCATCCAGTCCAAACCCACGGCGAAGGCATCAGCCGCAGCCGCGACATGAGCTTCGTGCTCAAGCGAGAGGATCTGGCCCGGGCAGAGCAGACCCTGGCCCCGCTGCTGCGCCAGTGGCCCGGCGCCTGCTTTGAGCAGGGGCCTGCCATCGCCCGCATCAGCGCCGTCGGCGCCGGCATGCCCTGCACCCCCGGCACCGCCGCCCGCATGTTCCGCTGCCTGGCCGATGCCGGCATCAACATCGAGTTGATCGCCACCAGCGAGATCCGCACCAGCTGTGTGGTGGCCGAAACGGACGGCGTGCGGGCGCTGCAGGCCGTGCACGCCGCCTTTGGCCTGGGTGGAGCGATCAGCCACCGCGCCGAGGGCACCGAAGCCCCCACAGAAACACCAACGGAGACACCAACGGAGACCGTGGCCGGATGAGCTGGAGCCGCCACCGCTTTCCCCTGACCGTGGCCGCGGGCCTCGATGGGGCCGGGCTGGTGGCGCTGGCGATCACCATCAACGGGCTGCGCCAGAGCAACCTGGCTCACCAGCAGCAGCTGCTGCTGGCCCTGACGCTGATCTACCTGAGCCTGGGCTGGCTCTTCGGCTCCTACACCCTGCTGAAGCTGGCGCGGCTGCGCTGGAGGCAACTGCTGCTGCGGCTCGGAATCACCAGTGCGGCGAGCCTCGTGGCCGGCGCCCTGCTGGGCTGGCTGCTGCGGCTGCCGCCGGAGATCGGCCTGCTGCACCGCGGCAGCCTGATTCCTCTGTTCAGCCTGGTCACCCTGTGGAGTGCCCTGGTGCGGCTGGGCCTGCGTCAGGGACAACGCCTTTCGCCGCTCCCCGGCTGGCAGATCGTGGCGCTTGCGAACGAGGCCGAGGCGATCGCCCGGGAATGGCACCGCGACGGCGCCAGTGGCCAAACTCCCGTACCGGCGATCCTGTCGTTCAGCCCGACGCTGTGGTCCACCCAGTCACCCCGCACGGCCATCGCCCTCAGCAGCGGCGTCGCCACTGCAGCGAATGTGCAGCAGTTCTGTCAGCTCGTGGTGGGGGAGGGGCATCCGGTGCTGTCGCTGGCCGCGATGGCCGAGCAGGAACTGCAGCGCATTCCACCCCGCTGGGTGGGCGACCAGTGGCTGCTGTTTTCAAGCCGCATCGACGGTGAGCACAGCACCGTTGAACAACAGCTCAAACGCTTCGCCGATGTGGTGATCAGCGTGCTGCTGCTGCTGGTCACCAGCCCGATTCTGGCGCTGGCGGCGGTGGCGATCCGGACCCAGGACGGCGGCCCCGTGATCTACCGGCAGCAGCGCACAGGCCTGCTGGGTCAACCTTTCGCCGTGTTGAAACTGCGCACGATGGTGCCCCAGGCAGAGCGCGGAGAAGCCCTCTGGGCCACCGAAGACGACGCACGAATCACCCCGATCGGCCGATGGCTGCGCCGCACGCGCCTCGATGAACTGCCCCAGCTGATCAACGTGCTCCGGGGAGAGATGAGCCTGATCGGCCCTCGCCCGGAACGCCCCGAACTGGAGGATCGCCTGGAGGCGGAGATCCCCAATTACCGCCTGCGCCATTGGGTGCGGCCGGGTCTGAGCGGCTGGGCCCAGGTCAACATGCCCTACACCGCCAGCGTGGAGGATTCCGAGCTGAAGCTCAGCTACGACCTCTTCTACCTGCGCAACGCCGGCCTCTGGCTCGACCTGCTGATCCTGGTCAGGACCATCAAGATCGTGCTCAAGGCGGCCGGTCGCTGACGCGCCAGGCCCCGTCTGAAGCAAAGGCTCAAGCCTTACCCACCAGCTTCTGACGCAGCCCCTTGATCTTGTCGCGCAGGTTGGCGGCCTCCTCGAAGTCGAGGGTCTTGGCGGCAGCCTTCATCTTGTCTTCGAGCTGCTGAATCAGCTCCGGCAGGGCATCGAGGGGCACTTCGTTGTGCTCGGCCTGCTCGGTGGCCTGCTCCAGCTGGTCGTCGTTGAGCCGGCGCGACACCTCCAGGAAGGCCAGGATCGAATTGCCGGCCCGCTTGCCGGCGGGGGTGGGCGTGATGCCGTGCTTCTGGTTGTAGGCGTGCTGGATGGCGCGGCGCCGCTCGGTTTCCGAGATGGCCTTGGCCATCGAATCGGTGAGGTTGTCGGCGTAGAGCAGAGCCATGCCTTCGATGTGGCGCGCGGCCCGGCCGATGGTCTGGATCAAGGAGCGCTCAGCCCGCAGGAACCCCTCCTTGTCGGCATCGAGGATCGCCACCAGTGACACCTCCGGCAGATCCAGGCCTTCGCGCAGCAGGTTCACGCCCACCAGCACGTCGTATTCACCATTGCGCAGGTCCTGGATGATCTCGATCCGCTCAAGTGAGTGGATCTCCGAGTGCAGATAGCGCACCCGAACACCGTTCTCGGCCAGGTAGTCGGTGAGGTCTTCGGCCATGCGCTTGGTGAGCGTGGTCACGAGCACCCGCTCCCGCTTGTCGGCTCGCACCCGGATCTCGCCCAGCAGGTCGTCCACCTGCCCCTCGGTGGGGCGCACCTCCACGATCGGATCAAGCACGCCGGTGGGGCGGATCACCTGCTCCACCACCTGGCCGCTGCTCTGCTCCAGTTCCCAATTGCCGGGGGTGGCGCTCACAAAGATGGTCTGGCGCGCCTTCTCCCAGAACTCCGAGCCCTTGAGGGGCCGGTTGTCGGCGGCGCTGGGTAGCCGGAAGCCGTGCTCGACCAGCACCTGCTTGCGCGCCTGGTCGCCGTTGTACATGGCCTGCAGCTGCGAACAGGTGACGTGACTCTCATCGACCACCAGCAGCCAGTCGTCGGGGAAGTAGTCGATCAGGCACTCCGGGGGCGTACCCGCTTCACGCTGCGCCAGATGGCGCGCGTAGTTCTCCACGCCGTTGCAGTAGCCCACCTGCTCGAGCATCTCCAGGTCGTACGTGGTGCGCTGCTCCAGCCGCTGGGCCTCCAGCAACCGGCCCTGGCCGTTAAGCACCTCCAGCCGCTCTCGTAGTTCGGTGCGAATGGCCTGGATCGCTTCCCCCAGCCGCTCTTTGGGGGTCACAAAGTGCTTGGCCGGGTAGATGTTGATGGTGTCAAGGCTCTGCAGGATCTCGCCAGTGGTGGGATCCACGTAGCGGATCGCCTCCACCTCATCACCAAACATCTCAATCCGCACCAGCCGGTCTTCGTAGGCCGGGCCGATCTCCAGCACATCGCCGCGCACACGGAAACGGCCGCGGGAGATCTCCAGGTCGTTGCGGGAGTACTGGTTGTTGACCAGGTCCCGCAGTGAGCTGCGCAGGTTGAGGGTTTCGCCCACCTGAAACTTCACGGCTGCCTTGAGGTATTCCGAAGGAATCCCCAGGCCGTAGATGCAGCTGATCGAGGCCACCACGATCACATCCTTGCGCTCAAACAACGAGCGCGTCGCCGAGTGGCGCAGCATGTCGATCTCTTCGTTGATCGACGCGGTTTTAGCGATGTAAGTGTCGGAGACGGGCACATACGCCTCCGGCTGGTAGTAGTCGTAGTAGGAGATGAAGTACTCAACGGCGTTGTTCGGGAAGAATTCCCGTAGCTCGTTGCAGAGCTGGGCCGCCAGGGTCTTGTTGTGGGCCAGCACCAGCGCGGGTCGGCCGGTCTGGGCGATCACGTTGGCGATGGTGAAGGTCTTGCCGGTGCCGGTGGCCCCCAACAGGGTCTGGTAGCGCTCGCCGCCATCAACGCCCTGCACCAGCCCGGCGATGGCCGTGGGCTGGTCACCCTTGGGCTGATAAGGGGCGTGCAGTTGAAACGGAACCATCCCCCCATTCTCGGGGGCCACTGGAGTCGCCGTGACTCCGGCAATCCGAACTCAAGCCGCTGGAGCCGCCGTGATCAGCGCCGCCGCCCGGGTGAAGTCAACGTCGAGGCCCAGCAGGCGCAGGATGATCGCCGACAGCACCGCGTACACCACACCGCCGAGAATCGCGCTCACCAGACCGTTCTTGAGGCGGAACCCCTTGATCAGCCAGGCCGCCAGACCGAACAGGATCACAGTGATGATCCAGTTGAACAGCAGGCTCACCGGACTGATCAGTCCGCCCAGGCTGGTCACCGCCCAGATCGGACCGAGCACCAGTTTCATCGGCCAGATCAAGAGGGTGCCGAGCAGGCCGATCACCACGGCGGCGAGGAGGGCGATCGGGAAGCTGCTCACCTCCACGCCGAGGGGCAGCCAGGCCACGATCAACAGCACGACCGCGCGGATCGGCCACTGCAACAGCCACATCAACGAACCCATGACAACCAGGCAGGGATCAACTCCCGCAAGGTAGTCATGGGTTCAGCACGTCACCACAGGCCCTGGCGTCAACGTGCAACTGTTGCGCCAGCCGCCACAGCCAGGCCGGCGCCGCTACCCAGGGCTTCCCGCAGCCCGCGCACCACCGCCACCATCGCCAGCGGATCCGCCAGCCGGTTGACGGCCGAACCCACGCCCACCCCGGCGGCGCCGGCGGCGATCGCCAGCGGCAGGGTGACGGCCGACAGACCGGAGGCGCAGAGCACGGGAGCCTCGCAAGCGGCTGCGGCCAGGGCGCGGCTGATCGCATGGGCAGCCGCCAGGGTGGGGGCCGCCTTCTCAATCAGGCCGAGGGTGCCGGCGCTGAAGGGCTTGGCGCTGGTGCCGCCCTCGGTCTGGATGATGTCGGCGCCGGCGGCCACCAGATCCACGGCCAGCTGCTCCTGCTGGTCAAGGGGCAGCACGTGGGGCACGGTGACGCTCAGCACCACCTGGGGCAGCAGCTCGCGCGTGCGGCGGGTGAGCTCCAGCACCTCGGCGGCGTCGAAGATCCGGCCCTGGGGGTAGAAGGCGTCGTAGTTGCCGATCTCCACCATGGCGGCACCGGCGGCCACGGCGGCGGGGAACAGCTCAGGCGCCACAGCGCTGACGCAGATCGGCAGCCCACTCACCGCGGCCGCCCGACGCACCAGCGCGGGATCGCAGGCCACATCGATCAGGTCGGCGCCGCCCTGGCCGGCAGCCTGGCTGATGCGTTCCACGGCGGCAGCATCGAAGTTGGTGAGGCCGGCGATCACCTTGAGCAGGCGACGCTCAGCCAACGCGGCCTGCAGCGCGGTGGGCAGCTGAGCGAGACGCGACTTCGCAACCATGGAACGCAACCGTTGGGATAGTGGGGTGATTCTCCCATCCAGTGCCGCTACGGCCCAGGACCTCTCCCGCCCCCCTGGCCAGCGCTGGAGCCCCGACCACCTGCGCCTGCACCGCCACCTGCGGCGCCAGCCGGAGCTGCTGCCGGCCGGGGCCACGCTGCTGCTGGCGGTGTCCGGCGGCCAGGACTCCATGGCCCTGCTGGCCCTGTTGCACGACCTGCAGCGACTGCACCATTGGTCGCTGCAGCTGTGGCACGGCGACCACCGCTGGCGCCCCGAATCCGGCAGCCAGGCCGCGGAGCTGGCCGTCTGGACCGCCGCCCAGGGACTGACCCTGCACATCGATCGCTGGGAGCGACCGCCAGCGGCGCCCAACACAACAGATCACCCCAGCGAGGCCGCCGCCCGCGACTGGCGCTACGGCCAGCTGGAGGCCCGGGCACGGGCCCTGGGGGCCAGCCACGTGGTGACGGCCCACACCGCCAGCGACCGGGCCGAAACCCTGCTGCTGCATCTGGCCCGTGGCAGCCACCGGCGCGGCCTGTCCAGCCTGCGCAGCCTGCGCCCCCTCGCCGTCGGGGCCAGCCCCCTGCTGCTGGCACGGCCGCTGCTGCCCTTGTCCAGGAGCGACACGGGCCGTCTGTGTCAGCAACTGGGGCTGCCGGTGTGGCACGACCCGAGCAACAACGACCGCCGCTACAGCCGCAACCGCATCCGGGGCGAGGTGCTGCCCGTGCTGGAAGCCCTGCATCCCGGCGCCGCAGCGCGCATCAGCGCCCAGGCCGCTCGGCTGGTGGACGAGGTGGACTGCCGCAGCGAACTGGTGGACCTGGCCCTGCAAGCCCTCAGCGGCGCCAATGTCACGCCAGCCCTGCGACGCCGGGAGCTGGTGGGTCAGGCAGCCGCCAACCAGCGCCAACTGCTGCACCGCTGGCTTGAGCGGCACACCGGACAGGTGCTGGCGGCCCGCCCCCTGGAGGAGTTGCGCCAGCGGCTGCAATCCGCCCAGGCCCCCGGCAGCGCCGATCTGGGCGCGGGCTGGCAGCTGCGGTGGGATCGCTCCACACTGTGGCTCGTCCCTCCTTCCCCACCCTCACCTCAATGACCGCCGCGCCGGACTCTCTGCAGCAGCGCTACGAAGCCATTGAGCGGGTGTACAGCGAACGCCAGTGGGACGTCGTGGCAAGGCGCAGCGAAGAGCTGCTGCTGGACCTGCCCAATGACCCCGGCCACCCCCTGCGCCAACGCCTGCAGCTCCTGCTCGGTCACACCTTTCTGTATGGCTACCAGGATGGCGCCACGGCCGCCGGCTTCTACAGCCGGGTGCAGGCGGCCACCAAGGAGCCGGTGCTGCTGGAGATCGCCACCCAGGGCCTGGCGCAGTGCGAGAGCCAGGCGCCAGCCCCGACGACGCCCGCGCCCACCACGGCCACCACAGCTGTCGCCAGTGGCGGCCAGACTTTTCCCTTCACCGCCGAAGCGGTGCATCCCACGCCGACGGGCAGCGGTGCCATACCTGCCATGCCCTGGATGGAACAACTGGGCGGCCTCCATGCGGTGTCACACCTGATGGTCGAGGTGATCGACGAACCCGAACTGATCGAGGTGACTCAGGCCAATCCTGCAACAGCCCAAGACCTGGAGGTTGCCGTGAGCGCTGAGAACCCGACCGCCATCGCGGAGCGTCCAGCCCAGTCGATCAACAGCCTCAGCCCCGAGGAGATTGCCGAGCTCTCCAAGGGGCTGTTGCGAGTGGTGATCCGCTGAAACCGCGTTAGACGAAGCCTCAGCCGGCGGCGGCGGAACGCCGGCGGCGGGTGCGGCCGGCGGGTTCCGGCTCAAGCTCCGCGGGTGCCGGCGCCTTGACGGCCACGGCTGTGGCCGCAGTGGCAGTCGGCGTAGCAGCTGCGGCGGCTGCCGCTGCGGCGGGAGCCCCAACGGCAGCGAGCTGGCGCAGGGGTGCGGGAGTGCCCCCATCGCGGCCGCGGCCCCCGCCATCGCGACCACCATCGCGGCCGCCCCGACCCCGGGGAGCCGGACGGCTATCGGGCTCGGCATCAGCCCGACCCTTGTAGGCCGGCGTGCCAGCGGGGGCGGGCTGCACCAGACAGATGATCAAGGGCTCCACCTGCAGCTCACGGCGTAGGCGGCGCTGCAGACCCACCTCCACCTCGCGCTGCACGCCGACCCAATCCACGTCGGGAGCCTTGCCGCCGGTGTTGCGGCAGAGCTGGTTCCAACGGTTCTCCAGCACCCAGCCGATTTCCCGCTCGGCCCACATCGAAAGCTTGCGGGCATCGGCCGTGGTGACCACGCCGCGGATGTTCACCCGCGGCGGCGCCGCCATCACCCCATCGGTGCTGATCACAGCCAGCAGGGTGATCACGCCGTCTTCCGCCAGCTGCTGACGCTCCTTGAGCACCCGGGCATCAACAATGCCGTTACGGGAGGCATCGAGCAGCTCGATGCCGGCCTTGACCGGATCGCCCCTGCGGATCGCATCGGGGCTGAGCTCGACCACGTCACCGTTGTCGATGATCAGAATGTTGTCGGCCGGCACGCCCATCGACTGGGCGGTCTTGCTGTGGGCCACGAGCATGCGGTGCTCCCCGTGCACCGGCACGAAATACTTCGGCTTGGTGAGGGCCAGCATCAGCTTCTGGTCTTCCTGGAAACCGTGGCCGGACACGTGGATGCCCTCACCCTTGCCATAGACCACCTTGGCGCCGAGCATCATCAGCCGGTCGATGGTGTTCACCACCGAGATGGTGTTCCCCGGAATCGGGCTGGCGGAGAAGATGATCGTGTCGGTGCTCTTCACCTGCACCTGGGGATGCTCACCGCGGGAAATGCGGCTCAGAGCGGCGAGGGGCTCACCCTGGCTACCGGTCATCAGCAACAGGGTTTCGCGGTCGGGCAGATCACGGATCTGCTTGATCGGCACGAACAGATCATCGGGGGCGCGCATGTAACCGAGCTCCCGCGCCTTGGCGATCACGTTGAGCATGGAGCGGCCCAGCAGACCCACCTTGCGCCCGTTCTTGAGGGCGAGCTCCAGGATCATCGACACCCGGTGAATCGAGCTGGCAAAGGTGGTGATGATCACCCGGCCTTCGGCCTGGGAGATGTGGCGGTCCAGGCAGGGGAACACCGAGCGCTCAGGGGGGCAGAAGCCGGGCACCTCGGCGTTGGTGGAATCACTGAACAGGCACAGCACGCCCTGATCACCGTAGTGGGCCAGCCGGGCCATGTCGAAGGTTTCACCATCCACCGGCGTGTGGTCAAACTTGAAGTCGCCGGTGAAGATCACCGTGCCCACCGGGGTGGTGATGGCCAGCGAAAAGCTGTCGGCCATCGAGTGGGTGTTGCGGATGAACTCCACCGAGAAGTGCTGGCCCACCTTCACCACATCGCGCGGAGCGACGGTTTGCAGGATGGTGCGGTCCATCACACCGGCCTCCTCCATCTTGCCGGTGAGCATGGCCAGCGCCAGGCGCGGTCCATGAATCACGGGGATGGTGAAGTTCTTGAGGTGGTGAGCAATGCCACCGATGTGATCTTCATGACCGTGGGTCACGATCATGCCGCGGATGCGCTTCTGATTTTCCTTCAGATAGCTGGTGTCCGGCATCACCACGTTGACGCCGTGCATGCCGTCGCTGGGGAAGGCCAAGCCGGCATCCACCAGCATGATGTCGTCGCCATACTCGAACACACAGGTGTTCTTGCCGATCTCATGCAGGCCACCGAGGGGAATCACCCGCAGGGCCGGCTTCTTGATGCCGGATGGGTTGGCGCCGTTGGAATGGGTCATAGAAACAAAAACGATTCAGGAGATGGAAACAATGGGAACAAATCTGGTCTCAAGCCTTGGCGTCAGGTAGGACGCAGGGCGGCCAGGGTTTCGGAGAGGCGTTGTCGCACGTCGGCGGTGGCGGACAGCAAAGGAAGACGGGGGGCACCCACTGGCCAGCCGCAGAGCTCCAGAGCGGCTTTGACAGGGATGGGGTTGGTGGTGCAGAACAGCGCCTTGCAGAGGGGCAGCAACTGCTCATGGAGGGCGAGGGCCTCGGCCAGATCGCCGGCGTGGAAAGCGCGGATCATGGCGCTGATCTCGGGGCCAGCCAGATGGCTGGCAACGCTCACCACACCCACGGCTCCCACCGCCAGCATCGGCAGGGTGAGGGCGTCGTCACCGCTGTAGATAGCGAGACGGTCGCCGCAGAGGGCCCGCAGGGCACTCACCTCTTCGGTGGTGCCGCTGGCCGCCTTGAAGCTCACCACGTTGGGGCAGTCGAGCAGCCGGGCCACGGTGGACGGCTCCAGGCTGGTGCCGGTACGACCCGGAATGTTGTAGAGCATCAGCGGCAGCTCGGGAGCCGCCGCGGCCACGGCGCGGAAATGGGCCTCCAGGCCGTCCTGGGGGGGCTTGTTGTAATACGGCACCACCACCAGGGCGCCATCGGCACCGAGGGCCGCCGCCTCCCGGGTGGCCTCCACCGCCTCAGCGGTGCAGTTGCTGCCGCTGCCAGCAATCAGCTTGGCGCGGTCGCCCACGGCTCCCTTCACGGCCGCAAACAGGGCGTGCTGCTCAGCCCAGCTGAGGGTGGGCGATTCACCGGTGGTGCCGCACACCACCAAACCATCGGACCCCTGGCTCACCAGGTGATCGGCCAACCGGGCGGTCAGCGCAAGATCCACCGAGCCATCGGCGGCAAACGGCGTCACCATCGCCGTCACCACACGCCCGAACGGCGCGGACGAACCCAAGGTGGTGCTCAAGCGGCACCTCCCGGCAGCCCAGCTCCAGGGCCAGCAGGTGGCCCTTCGATCAGCAGTTCGGCGATCTGGATGGCGTTGAGGGCGGCACCCTTGCGGATCTGATCGCCGCAGAGCCACAGCTCCAGGGCATTGGGCTCGCTGAGGTCCTGGCGGATGCGACCCACGGCCACCGGATCACGGCCGGTCACGTCCGTCGGCATGGGGAAGCGGTTGGCCTCGAAGTTTTCCAGCAGCTCCACGCCAGGCGCCACCGCCAGCAAGGCACGGGCCTCATCCACCGGGAAGGGCTCGTGGAACTCGATGTTGACGGCTTCCGAGTGGGCCCGGAGCACCGGAACCCGCACACAGGTGGCGGAGAGCCGCAGCTGGGGCGTCCCCATGATCTTGCGGGTCTCGTTGACCATCTTGAGCTCCTCTTCGCAGTAGCCGTTGGCCTGGAGCGGCGAGTTGTGCAGAAAAAGGTTGAAAGCCAGCGAATGGGGCAGCACCTCACTCACCGGTTCGCCCCCCTCGAGCACGGTGCGGCTGAGGTTGCGCAGCTCCTCCATGGCGCGGGCACCGGCGCCGCTGGCGCTCTGATACGTGCTCACCACAACGCGCCTGATCGCCCGCTTGGCCGCAAGCGGAGCCAGGGCCAGGGTCAGCAGGATCGTCGTGCAGTTGGGATTGGCGATGATGCCGCGATGGCCAAAGGCGGCGTCCGGATTCACCTCGGGCACCACCAGCGGCACCTCCGGATCCATGCGGAAGGCGCTGGAGTTGTCGATCACCACGGCACCGGCGCGGGCCGCCACCGGGGCCCACTGGCGCGACACCGAACCACCGGCGGAGGCCAGCACCACATCCACCCCCTCGAAAGCCGAGACCTCCACGGGCTGAATCGTGAGCACCTGATCGCGCCAACGCAGACTCTGGCCAGCGGAGCGGGGCGACGCCAGGGGGATCAGCTCTGCCACAGGGAACTGCCGCTC
>JBILUH010000076.1:0-7397 GCA_044371095.1 Cyanobium sp. | reverse complement strand
ATCCTAGGTTTGTCCCAATGCAATTCATCGATCAGGCCCGCATCGCGGTCAAGGCCGGCCGGGGCGGCGACGGAATCGTGGCCTTCCGCCGCGAGAAATATGTGCCGGCGGGTGGGCCTTCCGGCGGTGATGGCGGCCGCGGCGGCGACGTGCTGCTGGTGGCCGATGCCAACCTCCAGACCCTGCTGGACTTCAAGTACAAGCGCCTGTTCGGGGCCATCGATGGCCGGCGGGGCGGGCCCAACCGCTGCACTGGTGCCAGCGGCGATCCCCTGGTGATCAAGGTGCCCTGCGGCACCGTGGTGCGCGATGCCCGCACCGGAATCCTGCTGGGCGATCTCACCGCCCCCGGTGAGGAGCTGCTGGTAGCCCTGGGCGGCCGCGGCGGCCTCGGTAATGCCCACTACCTCAGCAACCGCAACCGGGCCCCGGAGAAGTGCACCGAGGGCAGGGAGGGTGAGGAGTGGATGTTGCAGCTGGAGCTCAAGCTGCTGGCGGAGGTGGGCATCATCGGGCTGCCCAACGCCGGCAAGAGCACCTTGATTTCCGTGCTCTCAGCGGCTCGGCCCAAGATCGCCGACTACCCCTTCACCACCCTGGTGCCCAACCTGGGAGTGGTGCGCCGTCCCAGCGGCGACGGCACCGTGTTTGCCGACATCCCCGGCCTGATCGCCGGAGCGGCCCAGGGTGCAGGCCTCGGCCATGACTTCCTGCGCCACATCGAGCGCACCCGGCTCCTGATCCATCTGATCGACGCCAGCGTCGACGACGTGCTCGCCGACCTCCAGGTGGTGGAGCGGGAGCTGACGGCCTACGGCCACGGCCTGGACCAACGGCCACGGCTGGTGGTGCTCAACAAAATCGAGTTGCTCGACCCCGCCGCCTTGGAAGTGGAGCTCGACGGCTTGCGCCAACAGGTGCAGGCCCGTGGAGGCCCGCCCGTTCTGGCCATTTCCGCAGCGGCTTCGAAAAATTTGTCCGAGCTGCTGGCCGCGGTGTGGCAGCAGCTCGGGATTGCCCAGTCCTGATCGGCGCTCAGGCCGACTGGGGGCTGCTTCAGTCGTCGTAGACGCGGCACTCAGGTGCCGAGGGGTTGAGGTCGCAGAAGACTTCCAGCGGGCTGGGATCGTGGCTGTCTTCGGGGTGGTGCTCTTTGAACTCCTTGAGGCCCTGCAGCTCCTCCTCCAGGTGCCGCAGTTTGCCCATGTCGCCAGCGGCGCGGGCGGCCTCGATCTCGCTCTGGTCCTTCTGGATGTGCTCGTCGATGCTTTTCATTCGGATACCGGCTGCCTTAGGCCGGAGCTCGTCGCGGCTCACCATACGGGCGCTGGAGCACCTTGCGCCTTTCTGTTGCCTGCTGCCGATCTGCTCGGACGTGGCTAGCAGCAGGAAAAGCGCATTGCGAGGGGAACCCCATGGCACGCATCAAGCAGCGGCGCGGTCGGCACTTCATTGATGAGACCGGGCGTCTGTTCTGGCTCAACGGTCCAGAGGACCACTGCTACCTCTCCGAACAGCGCCAGTGGCGGAGGGATCTGAGTTTTGATGATGTGTTGGATTGGAAACAATGCGCGCCCAGCGGCCTGGTGAGCCAGCGCTTTCTCTCCCTGCAGGCCGCCTGTGAGGCCCACGAGCATGGCCAGATCACCTGGTATCAGGATCTCTACCTGCGGCGCATGGGTGATCAGATGGCTGCCCATCGCGCGGCCGACGATTACAAGCCCACCGCCATGAAGGAGGCGGAAGCCAACGGCGCCCGGGTGCGACGCCAACCCTGGCTGCTGCCAGAACCAGCCGGCCCGGTCTGTGGCTTGCCGCCGCGGCAGAGCGGCGCCCCTGGGGGTCCGCTGGAGATGGCCCATCCCCAGCGACGCCGCCGGTCGGCTGCGGCGCTGGGGACGACCTCACCCCGTTAGCTCGCTGAGGGCCAGCCAGCGCTCTTCGCCCGCGTGGATCCGATCACTCAGCTCGGCCAGCTCGTGGGTGAGCGCCTCCAGTGCGGTGTAGTCGCTGCCCCCGGCGGCCAGGGCCTGCTCCAGCTCCCGGCGCTTCTGCTCCCACAGCGGCAGGTTGCCCTCCAGGTCCGCCAGTTCGCGGGTTTCCTTGAAGCTGCGACGCCGAGCCTGGACGCTGCCGGCCGGAGCGGTTTTGTGGGGTGGGTTTTCAGCCTGGGGTGCGCGGTTGCCCTGGGGCGCGACTGCGGGGGCGGCGGCCTTGCTGGCCGCCTGGCGGGCGGCGCTGGCCTCGAGGTAGGCGCTGTAGTTGCCCTCGAAGCGCTGCAGTTCGCCGTTCTCGAAGCAGAACAGCCGATCCACGGTGCGATCGAGGAAGTAGCGATCGTGGGACACCACCACCACGCAGCCGCGGAAGTCTTCCAGGAAGTCTTCCAGCACGCTCAGGGTCTGCACATCGAGGTCGTTGGTGGGCTCGTCGAGCAGCAGCACGTTGGGCGCCTCGATCAGCAGCCGGCACAGGTGCAGCCGCCGCCGCTCGCCGCCGGAAAGCTTGGCCACCGGTTGGTGTTGCTGGGCCGGTGGGAAGAGGAAGCGCTCCAGCAGCTGGGAGGCGCTGAGCTCTTCGCCATCCACCGACACCCGACTGGCGGCGGCCTGCACCACCTCCAGCACCTTCTGGTCGGGTTTGAGGAGCACGTCGCTGTGCTGGTCGAAGTAGGCCAGCTTCACGGTGGAGCCCAGCTCCAGGCTGCCGCTGCTGGGCTGGCGCCGGCCGGCGATCACCTCCAGCAGGCTCGACTTGCCCACGCCGTTGGGCCCGATGATGCCGATCCGATCCTCCGGGCTGAAGTCGTAGCTGAACTGGCGCAGCAGGGGCCGGGCCCCGGGCCCTTCCCCTGCATTGACCCCCAGGGCCTCGGCGGTGATGGCCCGCTTGCCGAGCCGCCGGCTGGTGGTGGCCAGGCTCACCTGGCCGCGGCTCTGGCGCTGGGGTGCTTCCCGCATCGCCTCAATGCGCTGGATCCGAGCTTTCTGCTTGGTGCTGCGGGCCTTGGGGCCCTGCCGGAGCCAAGCCAGCTCCCGCCGCAGGGTGCCCTTGAACTTGGCGGCTGATGCCGCTTCTGAGGCCTCCTCCTCGGCCTTGTGGGTGAGGTAGGTGGCGTAGTTGCCGGCGTAGCTGCGCGCCAGGCCCCGATCCACCTCAACGATGCGCCGGGTCACCCGATCCAGCACGTAGCGGTCGTGGGTGACCAGCACCAGCGCGCCGGGGAAGCGGTCGAGGTAGCTCTGCAGCCACTCCACGCCGTTGGCGTCGAGGTGGTTCGTGGGTTCATCCAGCAACAGCACGTCCGGCTCGGCCACCAGGGCCGCCGCCAGGGCCACCCGCTTGCGGTAGCCGCCGGAGAGGTCGCCCACCTTGCGGTCGATGTCGGCGATGCCGAGGCGTTCGAGCACCTCGCGGCACTGCTGCTCGAGGCCCCAGGCGTTCAGTTGATCCATGCGCCCGTGCAGGTCGCTCAACTGGGCCAGGGCGGTGGTGTTGTCGGGGCTGTCGGCCACGGCCTGGCTCAGGGCCGTGTGCTGCCGCAGCAGGGCCATCTTCTCGCCGCTGCCCGCGAACACCTGCTCCAGCACGGTGTGCGCGGGGTCGAGCTCGGGCTCCTGGTCGACCAGCACCACCCGGGTGCGGGGGGCGCAGCGCCGCTGGCCGCTGCCCAGGGGCTCATGGCCGGCCAGCACCTTCAGCAGGGTGCTCTTGCCGGCGCCGTTGGGGCCGATCAGCCCCAGCCGCTCTCCTTCGCCAACGTGCAGGGTGAGGCCCTCAAACAGGGTGCGGATGCCGAAGTCCTTGCCGGCCTCCACCAGGCTGATCAGGCTCAAAGTCTCACCTCAACGGCACTGGCCGCCTGGGCTTTGAGCTGGGCAAACACGCTCTTGTCCCCGACATCGGCCGCGGCGGGCATCGGGAATTTGCGCAGGCACAGCACCAGCAGCAGGACGCTTTCCACCCCGAGCAGGGCGGTGCTGATCGGGCTGCTGAGCAGGCCGCTGAGGTGGCCGAGCAGGGCGAGCGGCAGCAGCAGTGTCACGCCGATCGCCTCGGGTCGACGGAAGCAGAAGAATTCCTTGAAGCCCACCCCAGCCAGGGCGGCGAAGAAGGGGCCGATCGCCAGGACCCACAGGGGTTGGCGGGCCAGGGCCGGCAGCATGCCGGCTGGGCCGCTGCGGGCCGCCAGGGCCAGCCCGCCGATGCACCCCAGCAGCCAGAACAGCTGCAGGGCCTGGTGGAGTGGCACCAGGTAGATGTGAATCCAGCGCAGGGCCAGGCCCAGTCCCGCCGCCATCAACAGCATCCAGGGCCACAGCTGGTCAGGTCCGAGCTGTCGCCACTGCAGCAGCAGCCCCGCCTGGCCCAGGGCCGCCGCGGTGAGGGCCAGGCGGTAGCCGAGCACCTCGCGCCGGTCGGTGGCATCGATGGTGTAGGCGCCGTACACCCCCTCAAACACCGGATCGCTCATGGTTATTCCCCGGATCACACATCAGCTGGGTCTGCCCAGGCCTCCCGCAGCGGGTCGGCCTCCCACCAGTGTGGCGAGTGGCGGTCCGGCGGGAATGATTCCGGAGGGATGCAGCGGGAACAGGGCTCCGAAATAGTCGCGGCGCCAGGCCTCCGGCCAGCAGGTGCTGGCTACGCCCGGCAGTCCGTGCAAGCGCCGTCGCCACTCCCACAGGGCCGGCAGCTGCCAGAGGGGCAGGCGGCTGCAGCCGAAGAGGGGTGCGTAAACCAACTCCAGACGGACCAACGTGGGGAACAGCACCACATCGGCCAGGCTCAGGTCCGCTCCGCTCAGCCAGGGCGTCCGCTCGAGGGTCCGATCGGCGTCGGTCAGCGCCGCAAACAGCGCCTCCTCGGCCTGGTTGTAGGCGGTCTGGGTGCGGGCGAAGCCGCAGCGGTACACCCCATCATTGACAGCGCTCTGCAGCCGTTCGCGCCAGTGCGTGGTGGTGGCCTGCTGGGCGGGGGGCTCCAGGTTGGGCCCGTCGGGGGAGGGCCAGCGGTTGAGCAGCTCGATCAGACGAGCGCTTTCGCCCACCAGGATGCGCCGCTCCCGGCGGGAATAGAGCGCCGGCACCGTGGCCCGCTGCCCGGGATCGGCCCCGGAACGCCGGTAGAGCTCGATCAGGGTGTTGCAGCCTTCGAAAGGCTCGCTGAAGCGCCAGCGCCCTTCGGCCGGGTCGGGGTCGATCACCACCAGGGTGATGCTGAAGGCCAGTTGGCGCAGGCTCCACACCAGCCAGGCCCGGTGGGCCCAGGGGCAGCTGCGGCCCACGATCAGCACATGGCCATCGGCCGCGGCGGCATCGCTGGGAAGCGGTGGCAGGGCAATGAAGGCCCCGGCGGGCCGGCGGTAGTTGCCGTTGGCATCGGCGGGCCCCAGGCCGCCCATCAGCTGATGCCATTGCCAGTGCCAGAGCGCCCGGGCCGTGCGAACCAGGGGAGCAGGAGGGGCCATGGTCGCAGCGGCGGCAAGGGTCTGAATCTGCGTCAGGCTGGCCCTGAAATCCAGCGACTGGCCCCAGCCATCCCCCGATGAGCCCGACTTCTTTGCCGGCCAAGGTCTTGGTGGTGGCCGGTACCCACGGCAACGAGCGCAATGCCCCCTGGCTGCTGGAGCACTGGCGCCACCACCCGGAAGCCCTGCAGCGCCACGGTCTCGACCTGGAGCTGGTGATCGGCAACCCCGCCGCCCATGCCCGCAATCGTCGCTACCTCGAGCGCGACCTCAACCGCTGTTTTGCGACGGAGCTGTTGGCGGATGTCTCCCAGGATGGGGCGGATCTGCAGCGTGCCCGGGAGCTGGTGGCCAGCCACGGCCCCGAAGCTGAGGAACCCTGCGTGGTGGCACTGGATCTGCACAGCACCACCAGTGCCATGGGCAACGCGCTGGTGATCTACGGCCGGCGGCCGGCCGATCTGGCCCTGGCGGCCGGCATTCAGGGGCTGTTGGGTCTGCCGATCTACCTGCACGAAGCCGATGCAGCGCAAACAGGCTTTCTGGTGGAGAGCTGGCCCTGCGGCTTGGTGATCGAAGTGGGGCCCGTGCCCCAGGGGGTGATTCAGGCCCAGATCTGCCGCCAAACCCAGCTGGGCGTGGAGGCGGCGCTGGCGGTGTTGGCAGCGGCGCAGCGCGGTGCGTTGCGGCTGCCTGCCGAGCTGGTGGTGCACCGCCATCTCGGCAGTCTGGATTTGCCTCGCCACCCCGATGGCACGCCCAAGGCCTGCCTGCACCCCGCGTTGCAGCACCGCGACTGGCAACCGCTGCATCCGGGGGATCCGGTCTTTGCCGATCCAGGAGGGGCGATGCTCAGCTTTGAAGCACTCCCCGGGCTGGAGGGCCAGCCCGTCTGGCCTGTGTTCATCAATGAAGCGGCCTACGGCGAGAAGGGCATCGCCTTGAGCCTCACCCGCCGGGAATGCTGGCCGGTCTCAGCCGACTGGTCTCAAGCCCTGACGGCTGTGGCGTCCCGGCTGGCTCAGCGCGGGGCGCCGTTGTAATCGACGCCCAGCACGGTGCGGCCATCAGTGGAAATGCGGATCTCGGTTTCCACGCTGGGGGCCAGGTCCAGTTGCTGCCAGCCGGGGGCGCCACCGAGGAAGCGGAAGAGATAGCCGTCGTTGGTGTTGCTGATCAGGCATTGGTTACCGCCGCTGGCTGTTTCGTACATGCACTTCGCCGGCCGGTACACACTCAGGCCGCCGTTGCGTTGGATGGCCGCGTTGCGCGCCAGGTTGAGGGCCCGCACGGCGCTGTAGGGCACGGGGGTATCGGCCTGGGCCTGCGCTGGCTGGGGCGTCAGCAGGGGCAGGGAGCTGGCGATCAGGTTGGCCGTGGCCAGGCCGCCGACCAACAGACCTGGGCTGAGCATCGCCGCAGCAGCAGCCAGAGGGGAGCGCATGGGTTGAGAGCTTCTGAGGGATCTAGCTCAACCCGGGGCCCCAGTCCTGTCAAGCGGGATCAACCGCACACCACAGTCGACTGTTCTTTGGTGCAGGGCAAATCGCTCTTGGTGCCGTCGGCCCAGTAGATGCGGAGCCGATCGTCTTCGGTGCCGCTGCGGTAGGTGAGCGACTTGATCGCCCCGGCCGGGGGTTTTCCGGCTGGATCAGCCCCGTTTCCCGGGGTCACGGCGTTGAGCTTCTGCTCCAGCTGCTGGATCTTGAGTTCGAGTTGTTCCTGGCGCTGCTGCACCCCTTGGAGTTCGGTAGACGGTTGCCGTTGGCAGCCCGCGATCAGGAGTGCGGTGCCGGCCAGCGCGGCCAGGGCGGCACGGATGGGCAGGGCTTGAAGCGGGGAGGGGAGTGCCATGCCGGAAATGAGCCTGTGCAAGGAAACTCCTAGCAGTGGCGGCAGCGGCTGGCTACGGATTGCCGCCTGCAGC
>JBILUH010000026.1:0-26547 GCA_044371095.1 Cyanobium sp. | reverse complement strand
ATGGCCTCCCTTTCGCCAGCGGAGCTGGAGCGCGGCGTGATCGCCGCCAGTGCCGGCAACCATGCCCAGGGGGTGGCCCTGGGGGCCCAGAAGCTGGGCTGCCGGGCCGTGATCGTGATGCCCGTCACGACGCCGGAGATGAAGGTGAGGGCGGTGGCCGCCCGCGGCGCCGAGGTGGTGCTGCACGGCGACAACTACGACGCGGCCTGCACCGAGGCCACCCGACTGGCGGCGGAGCGTGGGCTCACCTTCATCCACCCCTTCGATGATCCGGATGTGATCGCCGGCCAGGGCACGATCGGGCTGGAGATCCTGCGTCAGTGTTCCTCGCCGCCGGATGTGATCTACGTGGCGGTGGGCGGCGGCGGCCTGATCGCCGGCATCGGCGCTTATGTGAAAACCCTCTGGCCCCAGGTGCAGATCGTCGGCGTCGAGCCGGTGGATGCCGACGCCATGACCCGCTCCCTGGCCGCCGGCGAGCGGGTGCAGCTCGACCAGGTGGGCCTCTTCGCCGACGGGGTGGCCGTGCGCCGGGTGGGGGAACTCACCTTCGCGCTGGCCCGCCAGACCGTGGATCGCATGGTGACCGTCGACACCGACGCCATCTGTGCCGCCATCAAGGACGTGTTCGAGGACACCCGCTCGATCCTGGAGCCGGCGGGTGCCCTGGCGGTGGCCGGCATGAAGCGGGATGTGGTGCAGCAGGGCCTGCACGGCCAGACGTTGGTGGCGGTGGCCTGCGGCGCCAACATGAACTTCGACCGGCTGCGCTTCGTGGCCGAACGCACCGAAATCGGTGAGGACCGCGAGGCGATGCTGGCGGTGGAGATCCCCGAGCAAACCGGCAGCCTGCGGCGCTTCTGCGGAGTGCTGGGCCAGAGGAGCCTCACCGAATTCAGCTACCGTCTGGCCGATCCCCGTGTGGCTCACATTTTCGTGGGAGTGCAGACCAGCGGCAGCGACGACGAGCAGCAACTGATCCACGACGTGCAGGACGCCGGCTTCCCCTGCCTCGACCTCTCCAAGAACGAACTGGCCAAGCTGCACCTGCGTCACATGGTGGGCGGACGCCTGCCCGCCAGTGCCGGACCCGCGCTGGCGCAGGGCGAGGAGCTGCTCTACCGCTTTGAGTTTCCCGAGAAACCCGGCGCCTTGATGGCGTTCGTGAACGCCCTGCACGCCAACTGGAACATCAGCATCTTTCACTACCGCAACCACGGCGCCGACGTCGGCCGCATCGTGGTGGGGGTGCAGGTGCCCCACGGCGAACGCCAGCAATGGCAGGAGTTTCTCAACGGGCTCGGCTACCAGCACTGGGACGAGACCGACAACCCTGCCTACCGGCTGTTTCTGGGTCCCAGCGCCGCCCCCCTGCCGGCCCTGGCCTGAGCCCGAACGGCTGCGGTACCGTGCCGCCATGCACAAAGGCGCAGCGGCCACTGAGGCGATCCAGGGTCTGTCGCTGCCGGCCCGGATGGAGGCGATCCTTTACCTCAAGGGCCGGCCCATGACCCTGGCCGAGCTGGCCGAGATCGCAGCCATCAGCCGGGAAGAGGCGGAGCTTGGGCTGATCACCCTCATCACCGACTACGCCCACCGCGACACGGCCCTGGAAGTGCGTCAGGAGGGCAACCGCTACAGCCTGCAGCTGCGCGACGGCCTGGGCGATCTGGTGCAGAACCTGCTGCCGGTGGACCTGTCCACCGCCGCCCTGCGCACCCTGGCCACGATCGCGCTGAAGAAACGGATCCTGCAGTCGGATCTGGTCGAGCTGCGGGGCTCGGGCGCCTATGACCACATCAAGGAACTGCTGGCCCAGAACTTCATCGAGCGCAAGCGCCAGAGCGAGGGCCGCTCCTTCTGGCTCACCCTGAGCGAGAAGTTCCACCGCACCTTCGCCGTCAGAGCCGACGACCTGCAGACGCGCCCGAGGGCGGCCAAGGCCAAGGTGGTCGATCCCGAGCCGGCCCCGGCTGAGGATGAAGCCTGGGAAGACGCTGCCTAGAGTTTCCCGATCGAGAATCCAACGACGAGCACTCCATGGACGCGCTGAGTTTTCTGCTGCAGGTGCTGGCCCAGACCCTCAGCATCTACACCGTGGTGCTGCTGGTGCGGGTGCTGCTCAGCTGGTTTCCGAACCTCGACTGGAGCAATCTGCTGCTCTCCACGGTGAGTTCCATCACCGACCCGTACCTCAACGCCTTCCGCGGCCTGATCCCGCCCCTGGGTGGCCTCGACCTGTCGGCAATCGTGGCCTTCCTCGCCCTGCAACTAGCCCAGAGCCTGCTGGAGGGCGCCAGCGTGTCGATGCTGGGCGCGGGCTACTGAGCGCAAGACCGGTTACTGATCCGCCAGCGCCTGCTCGAGAGGCAGCAGTTCGTCGTCGACACCGGCGCGGGTACGCACCGGCGCGCTGAAGCCCCGGGCCTTGACGTTGCGGAAGCTGAGGGGCCCGGGCGTGCCCGCTGGCACCGACAAACGCACAGCAAAGCTGGAGCTGCCGGGGGGCACGTCACCGATCGAACCCACCCGGGTGCGGTTCTGCAGCACCGGTTCACCGCTGGAATCGACGATCAGGGCGAACAGATCGGTGTCCACCGCCGGCTTACGGCCTGGATTCAGCACGGTGCCGCGCAGGGCGTAGCAACTGGCACCGGTGGGGCGGCGCAACTCGGGCTGGGCTCCGACATCTTCCACCGGACAGGGCTCAAGGCTCACCTGCGAGACCTGCAGGTCGGCGGCTCCAGCGGGGCCCGGTAGCAACAGCAGCAGGCACGCCAGCAGGCCAGCCTGCAGACCCACCCACAGCGGAGTCAGCCTCTGCCAGGTCACCGCGTATCCCCACTACCTGCAATCACGTTACGGGCGGCGCGGCTGGCGAGCTTGTCGAGGTTGGCCTGGGCGATCTGGTCGAGCTCCAGGCCCAGTTCGGTGGCGAGCTGGGCGACATACCAGAGCACATCCCCCAGCTCCAGCTGCAAAGCCGCAATCACCTCGGGGGTGAAGACGCCGTTCTGGTCGCGCATCACCTTCTTGACCTTGTCGGCCACCTCACCGGCCTCGCCGCACAGCCCCAGGGTGGGATAGATGGGGTTGGCGCCGGCCCCGGGGTAGCGGGCAGTGGCGCGGGAGCGCTGCTGGTAGGCCTGAAAGTCCAACTGCGCCAACCCGATGCAGGCCTGGATGGTAGTTTCCAGCTGTCTGATGGCGTGTTGATGCCCCAGCCGGATCTCATGCGTCGCACCAAGATCGTGGCCACAATCGGGCCCGCCACGGAATCTCCGGAACGCCTGCGCGAGCTGATCGCCGCCGGCGCCACCACATTCCGCCTCAATTTCTCCCACGGCGACCACAGCGAGCACGCGGCCCGCATCGCCACCATCCGTCAGGTGGCCACCGAGCTGGGCATCGAAATCGGCATCCTCCAGGACCTGCAGGGCCCCAAGATCCGCCTGGGTCGTTTCGCCGACGGTCCGATCACCCTGGCCAAGGGTGATCCCTTCACCCTCACCTCCCGGGATGTGGCCTGCAATCAGACGATTGCCACGGTCACCTACGACAAGCTCGCCGATGAGGTGGTGCCCGGGAGCCGCATCCTGCTGGATGACGGCCGGGTGGAAATGCTGGTCGAGCGCGTCGACAAGCCCGAGCAGACGCTGTTCTGCAGCGTCACCGTCGGAGGCGTGCTCTCCAACAACAAGGGCGTCAATTTCCCGGATGTGCAGCTCTCGATCCGGGCGCTCACCGAGAAAGACCGGATCGACCTGGCCTTCGGTCTCCAACACAGCGTCGATTGGGTGGCGCTCAGCTTCGTGCGCAACCCGTCGGACATGCGGGAAATCCGCGATCTGATCCGCAGCCACGGCCACAGCACGCCGGTGGTGGCCAAGATCGAGAAATTCGAGGCCATTGATCAGATCGACGACATCCTGCCCCTCTGTGACGGGGTGATGGTGGCCCGCGGCGACCTCGGCGTGGAGATGCCCGCCGAAGAGGTGCCGCTGCTGCAGAAGGAACTGATCCGCAAGGCCAACAGCCTCGGCATCCCGGTGATCACCGCCACCCAGATGCTCGATTCCATGGTGAGCTGCCCCCGCCCCACCCGGGCGGAGGTGAGCGACGTGGCCAACGCCATCCTCGATGGCACCGACGCCGTGATGCTCTCCAACGAGAGCGCTGTAGGTGATTTCCCGGTGGAAGCCGTGGCCACCATGGCCACGATCGCCCGGCGCATCGAGCGCGACTACCCCCAGCGGGTGCTCGACAGCCACATGGCCACCACCATTCCCAACGCCATCTGCCAGGCGGTCAGCAGCATCGCCCGCCAGCTCAACGCCGCGGCGATTCTGCCCCTCACCAAGGGCGGCTCGACCGCCCGCAACGTCAGCAAGTTCCGCCCCAGCACCCCGATCCTGGCGATCACCAGCGAAGTGAAAGTGGCCCGCCAGCTGCAGCTCTGCTGGGGGGTGAATCCTCTGCTGGTTGCGGAACAGAGCTCCTCCACCAGCACCTTCAGCCTGGCCATGGGCCTGGCTCGGGAGCAGGGCTTCCTGCAGGACGGCGACCTGGTGGTGCAGACCGCTGGCACCCTGTCCGGGGTGAGTGGCTCCACCGACTTCATCAAGGTCGGCATCGTGTCGGCGGTGCTCTCCAAGGGCACCGGCATCGGCACCGGCTCGGTGAGCGGCCGGGTGCGCCTGGTGGACAGCCCCGAGGCGGCCGCAGCGATCCAATCAGGCGAGATCCTGGTGGTGCGCGACACCACGGCCGAGTACATCGAAGCCGCGATCCGCAAGGCCAAGGCCGTGATCGCCGAAGCCGACGGACTGCAGAGCCATGCGGCCGTGATTGCCCAGCGCACCGGCATTCCGGCGATTGTGGGCGTCGACAACGCCTTCGAGAGCCTGAAACAGGGCGAGATCGTGACCCTCGATCTGGTCCGCGGCGAAGTTCATCTCAGCGCCCGCAGCCACAACGCCGACGGCGGAACCGCCATCGTTTAGGGCACCGGCCCCAGCACGCCCCCCATGGCTTCGAAATTGCCCATCGGTGAGACCGTGGGCATGGCTCTGACGACCCTGCGGGCCAACCGGCTGCGCAGCCTGCTCACCATGCTGGGCATCGTGATCGGCAACGCCTCGGTGATCACCTTGGTGGGGGTGGGTCGGGGAGCCCAGAACCTGGCCGAAGGCCAGCTCAGCAACCTCGGCGCCAACGTGTTGTTTGTGGTGCCCGGCAACAACGACACGCGCCGCCAGGGGATCGACTTCCCCAAAACCCTGGTGCTCGAGGACGCCGAGGCCATCGCCGAGCAGGTGCCCAGCGTCAGACGGGTGGCGCCCCAGATCACCCTGAGCGAGGTGATCCAGGCCGGCGGAATCAGCAGCACCGCGTCCGTGTCGGGCATCACGCCCGAGTTTCTGCCAGTCCGCCAGTTTGAGGTGGCCCAGGGGCGCTTCTTCTCCGCCAGCGACCTGAGCAGCGCCCGCAACGTCACCGTCGTGGGCCCCGATCTGGGCGCCAAGATGTTTCCAGGCAAGGCGCCGGTGGGTCGCCAGCTGCGCATCCGCAACCAGCTGTTCGAGGTGATCGGCGTGCTGGAGCCCAAGGGGGCGGTGTTCGGCCAGAACCCGGACGAAAACGCCTATGTGCCGCTCTCGACGATGGTGAGCAAACTCTCTGGCCGGAATCGCTTCGGGGTGAGCCTCAACTTCATCAGCGTCGAGGCCCGCGACGAACAGAGCACCGGGGCCGCCGCCTTTCAGATCACCAACCTGCTGCGCCAGCGGCATCGCATCCTGCGGGAAGACGACTTCGCCGTGCGCTCCCAGAAGGACGCGCTGACGATCGTGAGCACGATCACCGGAGGCCTCACCCTGCTGCTGGCGGCCATCGGCGCCGTGTCACTGCTGGTGGGCGGCATCGGCATCATGAACATTATGTTGGTGTCGGTGAGCGAGCGCACCGAGGAGATCGGGCTACGCAAGGCCCTCGGTGCCCGCAGCGGTGACGTGCTGCTGCAGTTCCTGGTGGAGTCGCTGGTGCTGGCCAGCCTCGGGGGCGTGATCGGCAGCGCCGTCGGCATCGGCACGGTGGCCGTGGTGGGCGCCGTCACCCCCTTGCCCGCCACGATCGGCGCCGCCACGGTGCTGTTCACGGTGGGGCTTTCAGGCTCCATCGGTCTGTTCTTCGGCGTGGTGCCGGCGCGGCGCGCGGCCCGGCTCGATCCGATCGTGGCGCTGCGCAGCCTCTAGGCCGTGGCGGGCCGACACACGCTGCGCCCTGCCCTGGCGGACGGGGAAAACGGAAAAAACCGTTAAAAATCCAAAAGCGTGGCGTTCGTCACCAAACCCGCACGCAAGGCAATGGCTACATGGTGGTTCCTGATCAGAACCTGCTTTGACCCTGCTGTCGTGCGGCTATCGCAACACCAGTGATCGCATGGTGATCCTGCGCTGCGTCGGTCCCGAGCAGTTTTTCCTGGAAAGGGTGGTGTTTCCGTTTGAGCTGCTCAGCTTTCAGTGCCCGCCCCAGAGCGAAATCAAAATCTGGACCCACGGCCTCGGCGGCCCGGAGCTGGTCGAATCGATCCAGGCTCAGGAGTTGCTGCTCGAGCCACCCAGCAGCCCGGCCCAGCTCGAGGCCCTCGCCGGCGGCAGCAACCACGACCTGCCCTGGGCGGAAGCAGGCTGAACAGGGGTGGGGTGGCGCGTTGAACGACGTGTGAAACCCAGGCCCCCAGCGGAGCTACAGCGGTCCGCAGCGCCGTTACACTTGTTAAGAATGTGTCTCAGCTATGAACCAGCGCTGGCGTCTGATTGCCCTCTGGCTGCTGCCCCTGGCGGTGGTTGCCTTTCTCGGATGGCAGTTGCTGAGCAGCGGTGGCACGGCCCGCTTCAAGCCCAGCAACACCACGAGCCCCACGGTGGCCCCGCGCAATGCGGCGGTGGCCCGGATGAGCTACGGCCGCTTCCTCGACTATGTGGATGCCGGCCGGGTCACCGCCGTCGACATCTTTGACGGTGGCCGCAGCGCCGTGATCGAAGCGGTGGATCCCGACCTCGACAACCGCGTCCAGCGCCTGCGGGTCGACCTGCCCGGTGTGGCACCGGAACTGGTCAACAAGCTCAAGGAGCAGGGCATCAGCTTCGACATCCATCCGCCCAAGAGCGCCCCGCCCGCCCTGGGGCTGCTGGGCAACCTGCTGTTCCCGCTGCTGCTGATCGGCTCGCTGGTGTTCCTGGCCCGCCGCGGTAACGGCATGCCCGGCGGCCCTGGCCAGGCGATGCAGTTCGGCAAGACCAAGGCCCGCTTCGCCATGGAAGCGGAAACCGGCGTCAAATTTGACGATGTGGCCGGCGTGGAGGAGGCCAAGCAGGACCTGCAGGAGGTGGTGACCTTCCTGAAAACCCCCGAGCGCTTCACCTCCGTGGGCGCCAAGATTCCCAAAGGCGTGCTGCTGGTGGGCCCTCCGGGCACCGGCAAAACCCTGCTGGCCAAGGCGATCGCCGGCGAGGCCGGCGTTCCGTTCTTCTCCCTCTCCGGTTCGGAATTTGTGGAGATGTTCGTGGGCGTGGGTGCCAGCCGCGTGCGCGACCTGTTCAAGCGGGCCAAGGAGAACAGCCCCTGCCTGATCTTCATCGACGAGATCGATGCGGTGGGCCGCCAGCGGGGCGCCGGCGTGGGCGGCGGCAACGACGAGCGCGAGCAGACCCTCAACCAGCTCCTGACGGAGATGGACGGCTTCGAGGGCAACAGCGGCATCATCATCATCGCCGCCACCAACCGCGCCGATGTGCTCGATTCGGCGCTGCTGCGCCCGGGCCGCTTCGACCGCCAGGTGCAGGTGGACGTGCCCGACATCAAGGGCCGCCTGTCGGTGCTCAAGGTGCACAGCCGCAACAAGAAGCTGGCCGAGGACGTGAGCCTGGAAGCCATCGCCCGTCGCACCCCCGGCTTCTCCGGTGCCGACCTGGCCAACCTGCTGAACGAAGCGGCGATCCTCACCGCCCGCCGCCGCAAGGAAGCCACCACCCTGGCCGAGATCGACGACGCTGTGGATCGGGTGATCGCCGGGATGGAGGGCAAGCCGCTCACCGATGGCCGCAGCAAGCGGCTGATCGCCTACCACGAGGTGGGTCACGCCCTGGTTGGCACCCTGGTGCAGGCCCACGATCCCGTGCAGAAGGTGACGTTGATCCCCCGGGGCCAGGCCCAGGGCCTCACCTGGTTCTCCCCCGATGAGGAGCAGATGCTGGTGAGCCGGGCCCAGCTGCGGGCGCGGATCATGGGCGCTCTGGGCGGTCGCGCCGCCGAGGATGTGGTGTTCGGCTATGCCGAAGTCACCACCGGCGCCGGCGGCGACATCCAGCAGGTGGCCTCGATCGCCCGCCAGATGGTGACGCGGTTCGGCATGAGCGACCTGGGCCAGGTGTCGTTTGAAGCAGGCAACCAGGAGGTGTTCCTGGGCCGCGATCTGATGACCCGCAGCGACGGCTCGGATCGTCTGGCCAGCAAGATCGACGATGCTGTGCGTCAGATGGTGCACAGCTGCTACAGCGACACGGTGAAGCTGGTGGCTGAACACCGCGCCTGCATGGACCGGGTGGTGGAGCTGCTGATCGAGAAGGAAACCCTCAATGGCGATGAATTCCGCGCCATCGTGGCCGAATTCACAACGATCCCCGAAAAGGAACGCTTCTCGCCGTTGCTGTCGGAGCCCACACCATCCGAGCCGGTTCAGGTCTGAGTCCTTCCAGCCCCGGCCCACGGCCGGGGCTTTTTGTTGGGAATGGTGGCGGGTTGATCCTGGGCAACTTCACCACCCCCAGTCCAAAAGGATGCACCTGGTGCATAACGATCCAGATTCAAGATCAATACAGGTCGCTAGCGGTTCCCAACAGCCTCATGCCGCAGCAGACTGCTGAGAGGCTCTCACTCCGCACCACGATGCCGACGCAGCCGCGGCAGGCAGTGCTGCGATGACCGCCGCTTCCAGCAAGTCCCGCCTCAAGCTCAAGCCCGGTGCCGTGGTGCGTTGCCGGACCCGCCGCTACCTGGTGGAGGACGTGCAGCCGCCGATCAACGCGCCGGTTCCTGCTGGTGGCGACAGGGTGGTGACCCTGGCCTGCATGGAGGACGACGCGATCGGCGCGCGCCTCATGGTCTTCCCCGGCAGTGAGGTGGATTTTGAGCTGCTGGGCGAGAGCAGTTGGGATGTGGTGGCCCAGCGGGGCTTCGATCAGCCGCGGCAGTTCTCGGCTTACCTCAACACGCTGCGCTGGAACTGCGTCACGGCCACTGACGCCGAGCTGTTCCAGGCGCCCTACCGGGCCGGCATCGATGTGAAGGCCTACCAGCTCGAACCGCTGCGCAAGGCCCTGCAGATGCCCCGGGTGGGGCTGTTCATCGCCGACGACGTGGGCCTGGGCAAGACGATCGAAGCCGGCCTGATCCTGCGGGAGATGCTGCTGCGCCAGCGCATTCGCCGCGTGGTGATCAGCAGCCCGCCTTCGGTGCTGCGCCAGTGGCAGGAGGAGATGGCCAGCCGCTTCGGCCTGGCCTTCACGGTGATGGACCGGGCCTACGTGGCGAAGGTGCGCCAGGAGCGGGGCTACGGCACCAACCCCTGGAGCACCGGCAGCCGGTTTCTGATCTCCCATGCGCTGCTGCGCAACAGCGATTACGCCACCCCCTTGATCGATTGGCTGGAGCAGGCCAAAGACGGCGGAGAGGAGCAGGGCGCCTCGCAAAGCCTGCTGATCCTGGATGAGGCACACAACGCGGCGCCGGCCAGCAACAGCCTGCGCTACGCGATCGATTCAGGTCTCACCCGCAGCCTGCGGGATCTGGCGCCCCGCTTTGAGCACCGCATCTTCCTGAGCGCCACTCCCCACAACGGCCACAGCAACAGCTTCACGGCGCTGCTGGAGCTGCTCGATCCGGCCCGCTTCACCCGGGGTGTGCCGTTTGAGCAGGAACATCTCGATGCGGTGCTGGTGCGCCGCCTCAAAGACGACCTGCGCGTCGCCCTCAACGAGGCCTTCCCTGAGCGGATCGTGGAGCCACTCCTCATCCCCAGGGGCTCACTGCCAGCGGACACCCCGGAGCTGGCTCTCTCGCGCCTGTTGCATCGGTACCGCAAGCAGCGGGAAACCAGGCTCATCGCCGAGGGGGCCAACAAGCGCCAGCTCAATGCCGACCGGCTGGTGATCACCAACCTGCAGAAGCGCCTGCTCAGCTCGGTCGAGGCCTTCGCCCGCACCCTGGCGGTGCACCAGCGCACGTTGGAGAGCAAGCAACAGCATCAGCGCCAGGGCTTGCTGGAACTGATGCAGGGCGGCGTGGGGGCCGACAGCGAGCTGGCTGAGCTCAGCGATGAAGAGGTGCTGAGCCTGGAGGAGGCGCAGACCCGCGCCGCCATTCGCCAAACCCTGGCTGCAGACCAGAGCGATCAGCAGCTGCTGGAGCAGATGGCGTCGATCGCGGGTGCCCATCGCCATCGCCCCGACCCCCGCATCAGCAAGCTGGCGGACTGGCTGCGGGAGCACCTGTGCCCTGGCCTGGGTACGGCCGATCTGCAGTGGCAGCCCACACGACTGCTGATCTTCACCGACTACGTCGACACCAAGCGCTACCTGGAGCGGCAGCTGCGGGAGCTGCTAGGTGAGGAAGAGGCCGAGGAGCGGGTGGCGAGCTTCAGCGGCGGCATGAGTGAGGAGAACCGCGAGCGCCTGAAAGCCCAGTTCAATGCAGATCCCGACCAGGAGGCGCTGCGCATCCTGATCGCCACCGATGCGGCGCGGGAAGGGGTGAACCTGCAGAACCACTGCAAGCACCTGATCCACTTCGACATTCCCTGGAACCCCAGCAAGCTGGAGCAACGCAACGGCCGGATCGACCGCAAGCTGCAGCGGGCCCCCCAGGTGTGGTGCCACTACTTCCTGCTGGAGGACCGCCCGGAAGATCGGGTGATGCAAGTGCTGGTGGAGAAAACCGAGGTGATCCGCAAGGAGCTGGGTTCCCTCTCAACCCTGGTGCAGCGCCAGGTGGATGAGGCGATGGAGGACGGCATCGATCTCGACAACGTTGAGGCATTGCAGGGGCAACTGCTGGCGATGGACTCCTCCAGCGATGAACGCGGGGCGCTGCTGAACAAAGCCCGGGAGGAGTTGGAAGCCAGCCGACGTCTGGATCAGCTCAAGCAGGAGCAGGACACGTTGCGGCAGCTGCTGGCCAAGTCCCAGGACTGGCTGGCCTTTGATGAAGAGCCCTTTCGGCAGGCCCTCAATTGCTCGCTGGAGCTACTGGGCGTGCAGGGCCTGGAGCCCCACATCGATGAGCGGGGGCAGCCCTGCTGGCGGTTGAGCAGCCCTGAGGAGCTGGCCGTCCGCAGCCGCGATGTGAGCTGGGACACCACGCTCGACAGCCTGCGTGGCGTCAAACCAGCCAAGGCCTACCTGAGCGACTGGCGGCGCGAGAACCCGGTGCGGCCGCTGATCTTTTCTGACCCGGGCCGGCTCAACGCTGAGGCGGTGCACTTGCATCTGGAGCACCGCCTGGTGCAACGGCTGCTCAGCCGCTTCCTCAGCCAGGGCTTTCTGCATCACGAGCTGAGCCGGGCCTGCGTGCTGCCCAGTCGTGATCCCCAGCCGCGGGTGATCGTGCTCGGGCGGCTGTCCCTGTTCGGCCAAGGCGCGGCCCGTCTCCACGACGAGCTGATCACGGTGATGGCGAACTGGCACTCAGGGGCCGACCGCTCTGCTGCCCTGGAGCCTCTCAGCGATACGCAACAGCAGCCGATCTGGCAGGAACTGCAGACGGCGTTGACGGAGGCCGATCCAACCCTGGTGAGCGAGGGCACCAAAGCGCAGCTGCAGGCTGAGGCCCCGGCCGATGTGGAGGCCCTTCTGCCGGTGCTGCAGGAGGCCTGCGAACAAGCCATGGCAGCAGCCACGGAGTTACTGAAGGAGCGGGGTGCAAGTGAAGCAGAAGCCCTCAAGAGCGTGCTGCGCAACCAGCGGCAACGGATCCGCAAAACCTTGAACCACCGCAATAAGGAAATGAACGTGAAGCTGTCAGCAGCCGAAGCCCAGCTGATGGATGTGATCCCTGGGTTGGAGGAGATGGTGGTGCCCGTCCTCGATGCCCGCACGCTCAGCAAGCAAGAGGAGCGGCAGCTGCGCGCCGACCAGAAGCACTGGCAGCGGCGCCTGGAGATGATCGAGGCTGAGCTGAGCAGCGAACCCAAGCGAATCGTTGACAGCTACCGCGTGGTCACCCATCGCCTGGAGCCAGCCGGGCTTGTGTACCTCTGGCCCATCAGCGGATGAGTGGGATGCCAGCAGACCCGAGAAGCAGACACACCAGAACGCCTTTACGTTCTTTGGCTCAAGAGCTGGAACGGGCGGGGCTGTTTGGTCTGAAGGTTCTGGCGGTGCCAATTGGGCTGGCAGGCGCCATCCTGCTGGCCTGGGGGCTGGTTGGAGCATTTCAGAGACTGAGCTTCAACAGCCGGAGCGTTCAGATCTGGATGGCGATGGCCGGTGGGCTCCTCGTGGCCGATGCGCTCCTTGCCCTGTGGGATCACCTGTCCGCTCACGATCAGGCCAAGGCCCTCAAGCGTTGGCAGGGGCTAACCAATCGGGTGTTGCGCTCGCGGGCTTTCGGCCTCTGGCCAGTGCTGCTGGTGTTGCTGACGTCCTTGGTAGGACTCACCGACTGGTTCCCGGCAAGCGGGCCAGACCGACTTATGATGCTGGGATCCATTGCCGCGGTTGCCATTTATGGATACTTCCGTGAGAAAGCAGAGAAGAGAAGAGACCTCCTGGCTTTCGCCGATGAGGCGAGAGACCGCTTTGCTGAGGCAGCAAAACAGATCCACGCAGAGAGAGACCGAGAGATTGAGGAGAGAGAACGAGAGATTGAGGAGAGAGAACGAGGCATTCAGATCGATCGACTCGCAGACGATCTCGAGGATCGTTTCAGCGAGCTCAAGGAGGATGCCAAGACCCTCGGAGTCCCGTTCCGAAATCTCGTTGACACAACCGAACTGAAGGATCAGCTCAACGCGGCAGCAGGCTTCTCCTTAACCGATCTTGAGTTTCAGCTCATCTTGACCCGGCTGGGGCTGGAGCCGTAACCCATGCCCCGCCACGCCCCCCGGATTGACCCCGGGCTCAAGGCCCACCAGGAATGGCTGGGCTACCTGCAGCCCCGCGGCCTGGTGGTGGCGCCGGCGGCGATGCAGGAGGCCGGTTGGGTACTGGAGCAGGGCGGCCGCGAGCTGATCGAGCAGCAGGAGCAGTTCCGCGAGGCCCTGCAGCCGCTGCACCCAGATCCAGACGATGCCGATGACAGCGGCGATGAGGATCAGATCCTGGGCTTCCGCCAGCTGGATGAGCTGCTGGTGGAGCACCTCAACTGGGATCCGGAGGCGATTCAGCGTGAGCCGGCCATGCTGGAGGCCTGGACGCGTGAACTACCGGAACTGGGCGAGACCCTGGCACCCTCGGCAGTGGTTGGGGGCTTCGGTGACGCCAACAAGCCCCAGCTGCTGATTCAGGAGTTGGCCCCCTCGGAGGAAGGGATGCCGGTGGAGCTGGATCGGCGCCAGCAAAGCGGTGAAGGCGGCTGGCGGGCTACCCCGCAGGAGCGACTGGAGCGCCTGCTGCGCGAAAGCGAGGTGGAGCTGGGCCTGCTGTTCAACGGCTGCCAGCTCCGGCTGGTGGTGGCGCCACGGGGCGAGAGCTCCGGCTATCTCACCTTCAACTTGGCGGAGCTCGCCGAGGTGAGCGGGCGCTCGATGTTTGCCGGCCTGCGGCTGTTGCTTGGCCGTGAGCCGGTGCTGGATGCCAGCCCTGGGCTGCGGCTGGTGGATGTGATTCAGGCCAGCCGCGGCTACCAGGCGGTGGTGAGTGAGGAGCTAGCCGATCAGGTGTTGGCCGGCCTGTGGGAGTTGCTGCGTGGCTTCCAACGCGCCGATGAACTCACCGCAGATGGCGCCAGGGTCGTTGCCGACCTGGCCGTACGGAATCCCCAGCAGCTCTACGGCGGTCTGATCACCGTGATGCTCCGGCTGGTGTTCCTGCTCTATGCGGAAGACACCGATCTGATGCCCAGCGATGCGGTGTTTGAGCAGAGCTACAAGCTCAACACCCTCCTGGCCCAGCTGCAGCGGGATGAGGCCGCCTATCCCGACACGATGGAGCAGCGCTTTGGTGCCTGGAGCGGCATCGTCAGCCTGTTCCGTTTGGTGGTTCTCGGCGGAGGGGCTACGGCCGACTATCTGCCAGCGCGCAAGGGTCAACTGTTTGAGCGCAAGACCTATCCCTGGCTGGAGACGCCCTGGATCAGCGATGCGGTGGTGTTGGCCGTGCTGCGCAACCTGTTGATCGTGAAAGGGGAGCGGATCAACTACCGGGCGCTCGATGTGCGCCAGATCGGCTCGGTCTATGAGGGGATCATGGAATTCGCCGTGGCGCGGATCCCCGGGCCATGCATCGGCATCCGCAGCAAGGCGCAAGGCGGCAAGAAGCCCTTCACCACCGCGATCGACCTGGCCGAACTGCTGGCGTTGCCCGGCAGCAAGCGCAAAGCCTGGCTGGAAGCTCAGGCACAGACGGATCTACCCGCCAAAGCGGCCACGGCCCTCAAGGAGGCCAGCACGGAACAGGAGCTGGTGGCAGCGCTGGCGCCGCGGATCGATCGGCGCCTGTTCGATGGGGCGCAGGCTGCGGGCAACCTGGTGTTTCAGCCCACGGCCGAACGGCGACGCAGCGGTAGCCACTACACCCCGGCCCAGCTCACCAGTCTCACGGTGGCCGAAGCCCTGCGCCCCTGGCTGGAGCGCCATGGGAGCACGCCAACGCCCGATGCGATCCTGGCCCTGAAGGTCTGCGACCCGGCCATGGGCTCGGGCGCCTTCCTGGTGGAACTCTGCCGCTTCCTGGCTGAATTGCTGGTGAAAGCCTGGGGGCAGAACCTCCCGGCGGACCTATTGCCCGGTGGCAGCGCCTACGGCGAAGAGCCCCTGATCTATGCCCGCCGCTTGGTGGCCCAGCGCTGCCTCTATGGGGTGGATAAGAACCCGTTTGCGGTGAACCTGGCCCGGCTCAGCCTCTGGCTGGTGACCCTCAGCAAACACCTGCCATTCACCTTTGTGGATCACGCCCTCAAGGAGGGCGATTCGCTGGTGGGGCTAGCAATCGCTGAGATCGAAAAGGCCATCGGCGAAATTCAGCTGGATCTGTTTGATGGGCCAGCCAGCAACTTGCTGCGCGATCTGGCCGCCCGGCGGGAAGCGGTGTTTTCGATGGACAGCCGCAGCGATGGCGATGCCGAGCGCAAGCAGGCAGCTCTCGAGGAGCAGCAGCAAGCGAGCGACACGATCCGCCAGGTGGGCGATCTGCTGGTGGCGGCCTTCTTCCAGGGGGCCAATGCCAGGGCCCGCGCCAATTTGGAAGAGGAGACCATCCGCCGCCTCAACAGCGGCATGGGCACAGAGGAGATCGCCACCATCCGCAACGAGCTGGCCGCAGGCCCCAAGGGCATCCGCCCCTTCCATTGGGAGCTGGAGTTTCCCGAGGTGTTTCAGGACGGGCGCGGCGGCTTCGATGCCTTCGTGGGGAATCCGCCGTTCGCCGGCAAAAACACCATCGCTGAGGGCAGTCCGGACTGCATCCTCGACTGGTTCAAGCAGCTGCACCCGGAAAGCCACGGCAACGCCGACCTGGTGGCCCACTTCTACCGCCGCTGCTTTGCGTTGCTGCGGGCGGGCGGAACGCTGGGGCTAATCGCCACCAACACCATCGCTCAGGGCGATACCCGTAGCACTGGCTTGCGGTGGATCTGCACCCACGAAGGCACTATCTACGCAGCCCGCCGGCGCTACCGCTGGCCAGGCGTGGCGGCAGTGGTGGTGAGCATCGTGCATCTCTGCAAAGGGGGCTACGAGGGCGAAAAACGGCTGGATGGTCGGCCCGTCCAGCAGATCACCGCCTTTCTGTTTGACAAGGGCGGCCACGACGACCCGAAACCGCTGGAGGCCAATGCGGGCAAGAGCTTCCAGGGTTCGATCGTGCTGGGGATGGGATTCACGTTTGATGATTCCGGTGAGGCCGACGACGACACCCCAGGCATTCCCTCACCGATTGCCACGATGGAGAGGCTAATTGCCGAGAACCCCAAGAACGCTGAGGTCATCTTCCCGTACATCGGTGGCAAGGAGGTCAATGACAGCCCCACCCATGCCCACCACCGCTATGTGCTCAACTTCGGTGATCGCAGCGAAGAGGAGTGCCGGCGAGAGTGGCCAGAGTTGCTATCGATTGTGGAACGGAAGGTGAAGCCGGAAAGACTTGCTCAGAATCGCGAGGTTCGGGCTAGGAACTGGTGGAGGTTTGGAGAATCTTCCCCTGCGCTTTACGAGGCGATAGCCGAGAACAAAAGAGTGCTGGCATGCCCCGGCGGAACCGGAGCAACCAAGCATCTTTCCCCGGCCTTTCTAAGAAGCAGGATTGTGTATTCTCAGACCCTATGCGTGTTCGCCCTCGAGAAGGGCCTCCATATCGCATCACTTCACTCGAGAGTTCACGAGATTTGGACTATTTTCAACAGCGCCACACTTGAAGAGCGGCTCAGGTACAACTCCTCATCCTGCTTCGAAACCTTCCCCTTCCCCGTCGCCCTGCTCGACGCCAACGCCAACGATCCCGCCCACGAGGCCATGCGCCAGAGCCTCGAAGCCATTGGCGAGCGCTACCACCAGTTCCGTGCCGAACTGATGGTAGTCAACAACGAAGGCCTCACCAGCACCTACAACCGCTTCCACGATCCCGCCGAAAGCAGCGATGGCATACTGGAACTGCGAAGCCTGCACCAGCAGATGGATCAGGCGGTGCTCCAGGCCTATGGCTGGGATGACATCCCCACGAGCTGCGGCTTCGGCCTCGATTACCTCGACAGCGACGACGACACCACCCTGCCTTCAGACCTGCAGGAGCGTATCGCCAGCGGAGAGCTGTTCTTCGACACCTCCAGCGAGGCCTGCGCCTTTCAGTCCCAGCTGCGCCAATACGGCGCCGTCAAGCCCAGCAAAAAGCTCCCCTGGCGCCACCGCTGGCCCGATGAAGTTCGCGACGATGTGCTGGCCCGGCTGTTGGCGCTCAATGCCGAACGCTATGCGGAGGAGCAGGCGAGGGGGTTGCAAGGCAAGGTATCTAAAGCGGGAGCTGGTGGGGGTGGGGCCACGAGCAAGCGGCGGGGGCGTCCGCCCAGAGCCACTCCATCAAGCGAACCAGAAACCCAGCAGATGGAACAAATGGGATTGGGTCTGTGATGCTGGCCGTCCTCTTGTCGCTGATTCGCTGCGCATTCAACCCTGCCGGCCGCCATGGCGAGTCCAGCAATCAGCATTCGATGTCAATGCGGCTACAATGCACCTGATAGCCGTTTGAGCCAGAATGAAAAAACTGCAGTCCAATACATGCGCCAAACGAGATGTCACCTTCTTCGACTCCAATGAACTATGATTCTTCGGGCTACAGGAAGCACAAGCGCCCTGGGGGATGGGGCTCAATATGTCCCAGCATGACCCAAGAAGAGGCACAAGAACTCCTCAATACAAGCGTCGAAGCAGGAGAGGCTCGATACAATATTGACGGAAATTATTGCTATCAGTCGTTTTCCCATTTTACCGACGAGAAGAGCGGCGAAACCTTCTGGCATGGCTTTCCGATTCCCTGGCAGGAACTCCCCACGGAAGCGAAGAACCTGCTAATCACAAAGGAAAGGCTGACAAATGCTGCGTATATAAAAGCTATTCGCAAGTCATTGGGAGCGGAGTTTCGCTCATGAGAATCTTCGGAGACAAGGCCAGATTTGCCCTTGGCTTTCAACTCATTACCGATCCCGATCAGGGCAGCCCACCTCTGAGGCGTGTGTCATGGGGGCAGCTCCAGATTTGGGTTGCTGGCCGCAACCTGACCGCTGGCATTAGCCCTAATCAATCAGTTGTGGACTGTGCTGAAGTTCCACTAGCGCCTCTTGTGGCGTGGATCGCCAAAAATTGGGATCCGATGCTTCATGAAACCCGTTTGCCATTGCAATCCAAAAGCCTTGGCTCAGCGGCTTGGTGCGTAGATTGCTTGATTTCTCTTCCCGATGATGACTCTGAACTCGACAAGCTTTTGGATGCGCGTGCGTCATGGAGGAGTCGGCATGGGTTGGGCTCCTCATTGCCTGACTTCAGGATTCCTGACCTTCATTTAAGACGTGTTAATGCAGGCATAGAATTGTCTTGGGATGATCGCGCGTGGCGCAGTGTTCCTGATGGCATGAGACTGCAGGAAGCCTCAGGTACTGTGATTCTCCCAGCAGAAGAAGTTGCCAACATCCTCTGTGACTGGGCCTCAGGAGTGGCGAATGCTTTGAGGTTATTTCCTGAATCTGCTGAGTTTGTCGAGGAGATGCAGACTCTGCTGGCGAACCATAGAACAGCAGGCTCAGCGCTGTCTCGATTGAAGTGGGCCGCAGGACAACATCTCAAACAAGCAGCTCAGGATGCACGCCGTCTGGCAGGAGCCTTCGCTGATGGCGAAATGATCGATGAAACAATCCAGGTCCTTCTTGGCCTAGCAGATAATGGCAGAGCGGGCCTGATCACGCCTATCACGATTCCCGCCATGTTGTTCAGGTCGGCCAGCCCTGAATTATCAACATCCGATCTGCGCCGACTATCAGAAGCCTTTGCTCAGCTTCCCAGGTCTGAAGACTGCTCCCTGACTGAACACCAACAGGCAGATCCACCGACCTCCAGTCCCGAAAACGTTTTTCAGGATGGCTACGAGAAGGCTCTTGCATGCCGATCGGCGCTGGATATAAATCCTGAATTGCCACTATTAGATGACAACGACTTGGAACTAGTTATTCTTCCGTCTCTAGGCATAGCCGTTCAAGACTTGACGCTAGAGAGTTCCGAAATTGACGGAATGGCTGTTTTTGTGCCGGGCAAGACGCCATTGATTGGAGTAAATCTCACCGGCAAATCTTCGAGTACGCCATGGGGACGACGCATGACCCTTGCCCACGAGCTTTGCCATCTTCTCTATGATCTCAGCGATGAATCCAGTGTTGGGATTCTTTCGAATCCTTGGGCTCCCGAACTTCTTGAAAAGCGGGCCAATGCCTTTGCTGCAATGCTGATGATGCCGCGCGAAGCTCTTGAGACAGTGCTGCCACTGAATCCGCGTCAGTGGACATTGAGTGGCTTGAGTTATGCCATGAAAAGCCTTGGTGTGGGTCGCACAGCCTTGATGAACCATCTTTATAATCTCGGGTTCATTGGCTTCTCTGAAAAAGAAGCTTGGCTGGATGAACTTTAATCGCTGACTTGACTATTGCCCTTGCCGTTCACACCAGATCTCCTGGACGAATGGATCGGTGACGCCGTAGAGCCCATGGCCAAGGCGCATCAACACGTTGGCGCCAAGCAGTTCATTCACCACCGGCTGGATTTCTTCCACCCGCACTTCGCGGTCGATCGCTTCGCCATAAGCAGAGGCTGCCTCTGCCGAGAAAATGCCCCGCGCCGGTCCCTCTGATTGCGCCACCCGATCAAAGATCGCCGTCGCCAGGCCGCCGATCTGCTCCACCTTCAGCAGCTCCAGGTCGGCCGCGGAACTGCGCAGCGTGGCGGCGATCACTGGCAGCAGCTGGTCCGGGGCCAACCCTGAACTAGCGCTGCATCGCAGCTGTCCCAGGGCCCGCAGGAATTCCTCCGGCCGGTGGCCCAGGGCCTGAAAGGAAGTCCATGCCGCTTCTTCAGAGGGCAGTGGCTCCAGCCCTTCCTCCCGCAGCCGCTGAAGCACGTGGCGCACATACTCCTGATCCAGCACCGGATAGGGAAGCGAAGTGGCACCCGCGAAGGCCTGGTTGCGTCTCGCCGTGAGTTCACTCACCAGCGCTCGATGCGAGCCCGTGCCGAGAAACAGGAAATGGCCAGGGGTGCCGGGTCTCGGGTTGATCGCATCGCGGGCCGCCTTGAGGGCCAGCAGCATCTGGTTGCCCTCCTCGGTGGTGATCGCCTGCTGCACCTCATCCACAATCAGCACCACATCGCCGCCGCTCTGATCCACCACCTCCGTGAAGGCCTGGGCCAGGGTCGCCCCGCCGGCCTCGCCGAGCTGTTCGAGTTGGAAGCCAAAGCGAAAACCCATGCCGCCCAGGTCCAGGCCTTTGATCCGCTTCAGGCGGGCCAGCACCGGTGAAGAGGGGGTTGCCAGCTGCTTCAGGGTTTGCCGCACTGCGGCTTGCACCAAGGCGGCCGGGCTCACCTTGGTATCGCTCCAGAGGTCCACGTAGATCACCACCGCCCCCTGCGCCTCCAGCTCCGGCACCAGATCCGTGCGCAGAAAGGTGGTCTTGCCCGTGCGCCGCAGGCCCGAGAGGAACAGGCCCGAGCGCAACCCTTCATCCAGCACGCCCGGGCGCAGCAGGCGTGCGGCCAGCTCAGCGGCCAATTGGGGGCGGCGGAAGACCTCGGCCACGGGATTTAAGACCTTTACGGATCGCCGCTAATTATGACTGAGCCATAAATGGTCAAAAGGCGCGCGGCTGGCCGCTCCCTCTCAAGTCGCACCACAATGCCCCCATGGCCACCTCCGCCCAGATCCGCCAGCAGCTGGTCGAAGCCCTGGAGCTCGACCTGATCGGCCCGGGCTGGGGCAACGTGGCGCGCCGTCACGAGAGGCTGCCCCAGCCCCCTTCGATCTGGTACACAACGGGCTTTCTGGTCCCCAACACGTTTCAAGAAGAAGCTGGAAGGCCGCCGGAGGGCGATGCCCCCAGCAACGCCGATCAGGGCGGAGAGGACCCCAGCAACGACGCCTCTATCCGCCAGGAAGAGCGCGAGGGCGATGACGACGCCAGCGGTAGCCAGGAGGAGAGCAGCAGCAAACGCAACTGGTTCCCCTCCTCTGCTGGGCTCAGCCTGATCGTCGAGAAGGGAACCGAAATCGAGGTCGTCGTCAGCTGGGGGGATTACGCACCGCCTGAGAAGGGTTCAGACGACAAGTGCTGGAGCCGGGAGCCCAAGCGGGAGGTGCGCACCCTACGGATTGATCAGTTAGGTCCCAGCCTCGATATCCCCCTGGAGCCCAATCCGGAGGGCCTGTGTCTGCGTTGGATCGCCAGGCGCGCCCCCCGCAAGCTCGGCTACCCGGCTGATCAGTACTCCGTCTCGGTGTTCCTGCTCAACAAGCGGGCCCAGAGCGGCGGCAAGCAGATCCGCTACCGCGATCCGGTGTCGGCCTTCCAGGTGCAGCTGCAGCTCCAGTGCGCCAAGGGCTTTCCCCCGCGCCGTGATGCCCTGCAGCAGGCCACGAAAGACGGCGATGAGCGCCTGGCTGCCCTGCAATATCGCCGCGATCTTTGCTTCGCGACGGGGCACAACGTGGCGGTGCTGGTGGAACCAGGCGATGTCATCAGCAAAGGGGCGGAGACCCGCTGCACCCGCCTCACCACCACCTGGCTGCCAACAGCTGCGGTGCCCCGCGTGCTGCCGGAGCCCAAGGAGCGCATCCAGGTGCCGATGGCCATGGCGGCCCTGGCGGATCTGGCCCGCAGCGAGCGGGTGGTGGATCAGCTGCTGCCGATGGTGAAGGCCTACCGCAGCTGGATCGCTCAGCAGCCCCGCCATGCGGTGAGTGATCCCGAGCAGATCGCCACCGCCAGCCACCTGGGCGAGCTGGCCAACGAATGCGCCAACCGCATCGAGGCCGGCATTCGCGCCCTGGCCGATCCGCAAGTGCGCGAGGCCTTCCGCACCATGAACCTGGTGATGGATCAGGCCCAGCGCCAGCGGATGGCGTTTTCAGCCAAGGTCAAACCCGATCAACTGGGCGATCTCCCCAACACCTCCGCACCCACCTGGCGCTTCTTCCAGCTGGCCTTTGTGCTGATGAACCTGCCGGGGCTGGTGGCACCCCACACCCCAGACGGCAGGGCGGAGCGGGAGATCGTCGAGCTGCTGTTCTTCCCCACCGGCGGCGGCAAAACGGAGGCCTACCTCGGCCTTTCGGCGTTCATCCTGGTGTTGCGCCGTTTGCGCCACCCCGGCATCGCCGGTGCGGGGCTCACGGTGTTGATGCGCTACACCCTCCGCCTGCTCACCCTCGACCAGCTGGGCCGTGCCGCCACGGTGATCTGCGCGCTGGAGCTCGAACGGCAACGGCGCATCGAAGGCGATCTGCCCCACAAGCTTGGCGACTGGCCCTTTGAGATCGGCATGTGGGTGGGCAAGGGGGCCACACCCAACAAGCTGGGCGGCCCCAACGATCCCGACCAGAAGAGCACCTACAACGTGCTCAACCGCTGGAAGAAAAAGGGCACCGACAGGCCGATCCCGATCGAAACCTGCCCCTGGTGCAATCGCCCGCTTCAGCCCCAGGGCTTTGATCTGCTCCCCAAGCGGGCCCCCGATCGACTGGTGATCCATTGCCGCAAGGTCCCCAATCCCACCCGATCCGATGCCCTGAGCGAACAGGATTTCGCCCACATGGGGCCCTGCCCGTTCGACCAGCAAACCGCCCTGCCGGTGCTGGCGGTGGATGAACAGATCTACCGGCGCCTTCCCTGTTTCCTGATCGCCACCGTCGACAAGTTCGCGGCCCTGCCCTGGGTGGGCAAGACCTCGGTGCTCTTCGGAAATGTTTCCACCTACCAGCTGCCCCGCGGAGCCACTGGCATTCAGAGCGAACCTGCCGGTTTCTGGGGACCGGCTGAAACCGAGCGGGGCTCTCACGACCTGGAAGGCGGCCGATTGCAGCCTCCAGAGCTGATCATTCAGGACGAGCTCCACCTGATCTCTGGCCCGTTGGGCACCCTGGCCGGGCTCTACGAGACGACGATCGAGCGGTTGATGCGGCCCGATCCCGACTCACCACCGCCCAAGATCATTGCCTCCACCGCCACCGTGCGCCGCGCCGGTGCCCAGATCCAGGCGTTGTTCGCCCGCCGCCAGTCGCGCGTCTTTCCGCCGCCGGGGCCGGAGCGCGACGACAACTTCTTCTCCCACACCGAACCCGATCCGGACCAGAGCCGGCTCTACGTGGGGCTCTCAGCTCCGGGCCGCAACCTCAAGGGCGTGTTGCTGCGCTCCTATCTGGCCCTGATGGCCGCTGCCCAGAAGGCCTGGAATGAGCACAAGGGCATGGGGGCAGCCAATCCCGCCGATCCCTACATGACCCTGCTGGGCTACTTCTCCAACCTCAAGGAGCTGGGCGTCACCCGCAGCATCCTGGAGGACGAACTCGGGGCCCAGCTGCCCGATTTCGCCGAGAACCGCGCCATCGACGGTGCGGACAATCCCTTCGCCAGCCGCGGGCGGCCAGAGGCACCCCACGAGCTCACCTCCCGCGTCAACACCGCTGAGATCAGCCGCACCAAGGAGCTGCTCTCGCGGCCTTACGCCGATCGCGAGCACCTCGATGTGGCCCTGGCCACCAACATGATCTCGGTGGGCCTCGACATCTCCCGCCTGGGGTTGATGGTGGTGCTCAACCAGCCCAAGACCGCCGCCGAATACATCCAGGCCACCAGCCGCGTGGGCCGTCAGCTCAACAGCGATCCCGGCCGCAACAAACCTGGGCTGGTGCTGGTGCTGCTCAACCCCAACCGCCCCCGCGACCGCTCCCACTACGAGCTGTTCCCGTTCTGGCATCAGACCTTCTACCGCCACGTGGAAGCCACCAGTTGCACGCCCTTCGCTAGCCGGGCCCTCGATCGCGGCTTACCCGGCGTGGTGGTGTCGATGGCTCGCCACCTCAACCCTGCCCTCACACCCCCCAGCGGTGCGATGGCCGCCGATGCCCTGCAGGCGGTGCAAGACACGATCGCCCAAGCCCTCAGCCAGCGCTGCATCGATGCCGGCGCCGCCGATGAGGAGCTTGGCGAGCACCAGCCCCAGCTGGTGGCTGAACAGGCCCGCGGGTTGCTGCAGGAGTGGTGGAAGCTCACCCAGGACCGCGAGGCCACCTTCCAGTACTGGACCCATGAGCCCGGCGGCAAAAGTGGCGGCATCTTGCACACCGCGCTCGATGAGGATCCGCGCTACAGCACCGAGGGTTACAAGCACTTCCGCACCAACTGGAGCCTGCGGGATGTCGAACCAGCCGTGCCGATCCGGCTGGTGAACTTCGGCCAGCAGTTCGACGACGAGGAGGATTGAGCCGATGCCAGCCCCCACTGGTCGCAAACAAGCCCGCTCACGCCGCATTCCTCCCATTGGCGAAGCCCGCCAGAGCCAGGTGCTGCAGCTCTATGGCCCCGGCGCCATGGTCGATCTACCCGGCTATGCCGTGGTCATCGGCGGGCTCGATTACTGGAACACCAAGGGCAGCGTGCCCATCGATGAGCCCCGGCTACTGCAGCTGGTGCGCGCCGCCACAGGTGTCGGTCACATCGAACTGCGCACCCCGCCCAAGCAGGCCGACAGCTTTGCCTCGGCCGGCGGCTCGATCAAGGCCCTCCGCTTCCCCCAGTGGTCGCTGGCCCAGAAGGTCACGGAGCGCTTCGTCGATGGGCGTCCCTACCGCGCTCGCCCTTTGGTGCACTACCGCGATGGCTGCGTCGACGACTGGAAGTGGTTCAAAGACGACGACGGCAGCAAGGTCCCCCTGGTGCCCATCCGCTTTGTGATGGCATGTCCCCACGGGCACCTCAGCGACATCCCTTGGCGTGACTTCTGCTTCCGCGAGCTCAACTGCAGCAACCGCGAGCGGCTGTATCTGCTGGAGGCCGGCACCGGCAACGATTTCACCCAGATCTACGTCCAGTCCGAAAGCGGCGTCACCCGCAAGCTCGCCGATGCCATGGTCACCGATCTCAACCCCCTCTTCGCCTGTCAGGGCCGCACACCCTGGCTCGGACCGGGGACCCGTGACCCCGAGCCTTGCCACTCGATCGGTAAGAACGGCAAGGAGGAAAAGACCAAAAACCGCCTACTGGTGCGTTCAGCCACCAACGCCTACTTCACCGAAACCCTCTCGGTGATCTCGCTACCGGATGACCGCCATTCGCTGGCCAAGCGGGTTGCCGAGCACTACGACAACCTCAAGCTGTTCACCGAAGAAAGCCAGATCGGGGTGGCGCTCGTGGCCTTTCCCCAGGTCAAGGCGGCGTTTGAGGGTGTCTCTGCCGCCGAGCTCTGGGCTGCGCTGCAGGCCCACCGCGGCCAATCCACCGGAGCAGTTGCAGAGCCCAAGGATGAGGAGCTGGCGGTGCTCACCGGCCCGATGGAGGGTGTGTCACATCCCTCAGAAGACAGCCTCTTCCATGCCGACATTTGGCAGCCGGCCAAGCCAGCCCCCTGGTACAGCAAGGCCATCCGCCGGGTGCTGCTGATTCACCGGCTGCGCGAGGTGCAAGCGCTGGTGGGCTTCACCCGCTTCACGGCCCGCACCAGCAGCCTCGGCGGCCTGCCCATTCAGTCGGCTACAGCCAATCGCCGTGCCCCCCTGGCCACCAACCTCAGCTGGGTACCCACCAGCGAGAACAAAGGTGAGGGCCTGTTCCTGGAATTCGATCCCTCCACCATCGACGACTGGTGTGCGAGCGATCCAGTGAAGGAGCGCTGCAGCCAGTTCATCGCGGCCTTTGAAAACGACTGGCTTGAGTCCCGGGGACTCACTACCACCGATTTCCCGTTTCCTGGCCCTGCTTACCTGCTGCTCCACAGCCTCAGCCACCTGCTGATCACCGAGATGGCACTCGATTGCGGCTACGGCGCCAGTTCAATCCGTGAGCGGATCTATGCCCGGCCGCTTGACCCCACCCAGCAAGGCAGCAATCGCTACGGCATCTTGCTGTTCACCAGCACCTCTGGCTCAGAGGGAACCTTGGGCGGTTTGGTAGAGGCTGGGAAGCGCCTGGATCGTTACCTCGAGAAGGCCTTTGAGCGGGCTCTGCTCTGCAGCAACGATCCCTTCTGCGCTGAGCACGACCCCAACCACGCCTACGACATCCGGCCCACCCATGGCGCTGCCTGCCATGGCTGTGAGCTGATCGCTGAAACCTCCTGCGAGCGGCGCAATGAATTCCTCGATCGCGCCCTGGTTAGCCGGACGGTCGCGGTTCACGAGGGCGAGGCGGATCCCTCCTTCTGGTCCTACCTGCAGCAATGAACCAGCCGGCCCTCTCACTGCCATCACGCACGCTGCTGGCAGTGGCCCAGGGCCTGCGGCAGTTGCACAGCACTCCCTCAAGCTGGGCTGACCTGCTCGAGTCCTATGGCGCGGGGGTGAGACAACAGCTCGAACCCCTGCTGGCCGAGCTCACCCGCGAAGGCGCCCACCCGCGCCTGCAGGCGGCTGTGCTGGAGGAGCTGGCCCGCGCCCGCAAGGAACTGGAATTCGAGCGTGAAGGCTGGTCCTTCGTGTGGTCAGGTCCCAAACCCCTGCACAACAACGTCAGCGATACCTGGGCCACGATCACCCGGCTGATCGACGAGGCCGAGTGTTCCCTGCTGATCGCCACTTACAACATTGGTCT
>JBILUH010000075.1:0-7640 GCA_044371095.1 Cyanobium sp. | reverse complement strand
CCTGCAGGAAGGCGATCAGGTCAGTACTGGCAGAAGGCTGGGCCAAGGGACGAGAGCAGTCCCAACAAAACCGGCACCAGCATGCCCGCGCCCGCGGCCTTGTGCCTGACTTTCAGTCGGCCCTGGGTCGAGCAGGACTTCCGCAAGCGCTCAGCGGTATTCAATGTCTTCATCCAGGCGTCGCAGCGCGCGTTCTCTTCTCGCAGCCAGGCTGTCTCTTCGACCATTTCCACGGTTCCATCGACAAAAAAGCGCAGTAGAGCCGCCAGGGCATAGAAGAAAGTAACCAGAACCCTGGGCAGCAGAGCCAGAAAAGCCAGCATTGAATGTCCAACCCAAGCGATGGCGACCATCTCTTCAATGCCACCCCCCACACCAAACCGCTGGCTCCCCTGGATGCAGCGGGCTCTGCAGCTGGCGGCCCTCGGCGCCGGCCGCACCAGCCCCAATCCCCTGGTGGGTGCGGTGGTGCTCGATGCCGGCGGAGCGCTGGTGGGGGAGGGCTACCACGCCCAGGCCGGTGACGCCCACGCCGAAGTGGGCGCCCTGCGCCAGGCGGGCGAGCGGGCCCGTGGCGGCACGCTGGTGGTGACCCTGGAGCCCTGCTGCCACCACGGCCGCACGCCCCCCTGCAGCGAGGCGGTGATCGCCGCGGGGCTGGCCCGGGTGGTGGTGGCCATGACCGATCCCAACCCGCAGGTGGCCGGGGGCGGTCTGGCCCAGCTGCGGGCTGCCGGCATCGCGGTGGTCTCGGGGGTGGCCGAGGCCGAAGCCCGCGCCCTCAACCGCGCCTTCTGCCACCGCATCAGCAGTGGCCGCCCCCTGGGACTCCTCAAGTGGGCCATGGGCGTCGATGGCCGCACCGCCCTGACCAACGGTGCCAGCCAGTGGATCAGCGGATCCGAGGCCCGCGCCTGGGTGCACCGGCTGCGGGCCGGCTGCGATGCGGTGATCGTGGGCGGCGGCACCGTGCGCGCCGACGATCCGCTGCTCACCAGCCGCGGCCTGCGCCACACGGAACCCCTGCGGGTGGTGCTCAGCCGCAGCCTGGATCTGCCCGCCAGCGCCCGGCTCTGGAACCAGGCGGCCGCGCCCACCCTGGTGGCCCACGGCCCTGACGCGCCGACACCCGCCTGCGCCCGACTGGATGCCCTGGGGGTGGAGCGGCTGCCCCTGCCAAGCGCCTCCCCCGCCGCCCTGCTGGAGGCGCTGGCGGCCCGCGGCTGCAACCAGGTGCTGTGGGAATGCGGGCCGGAGCTGGCCGCCGCCGCCGTGCGGGAGGACTGCGTGCAGGAGGTGGCCGCCGTGATCGCCCCGAAACTGATGGGCGGCCAGCCGGCCCGCACCCCCCTGGGCGAGCTGGGCTACGGCGCGATGGCCGAGGTGCCGCTCTGGCATGCCCAGCCGCCCCAGGCCCTTGGTCGTGATCTGCTCTGGCGGCTCACCCCACCAGCCCCCCTGCCGTGAGCGCCATGCCCACCGTGCCCGCCACCGACCTGCCCTTCGCACTGCAGATCCCCCTGGCGGGGGCGTTGCTGGCCCTGGTGGTGTGGCTGCTGCTGGATCGGCTCGGCCGGCGCTGCCGCAGTGGCTCCCTGGCTCGCGCCCTGCTGCTCAACGGCCGGCTCAGCCTGGCGGGAACGGCCTTGCTCAGCAGTTGGGGCTGGTGGCTGGCGGGGCCGGATCAGGGGGTGGAGGTGCGCGATCTGCTGCTCACCATCGGCGTGGTGTGGACCCTGCTGCGCTGGCGGAGCGAACTCAAGCAGCGCGCCGAGCACTACGCCGCCCAGCTGCTGCCGCACCTCGCCGCCAAGGACCAGCTCTTCCTGTTCGATGTGCTCGACAAGCTGCTCAGCAGCGCCGCCCTGCTGCTGGTGCTGTTCAAGGCGCTCGAGCTGCTGGGGGTGTCGGCGGGCGTGTTGATCACCGCCGGGGGCTTCGGCGCGGCGGCCCTGGGCTTCGGTGCCCGCACGATCGTGGAAAACGGCCTCAGCGGCCTGAGCCTCTACATCAACCGGCCCTTCACCCTGGGTGACACGATCAACCTGCCGGGCCTCAACCTGCAGGGCACGGTGGAGCAGGTGGGCTGGTTCTACACCGAGCTGCGGGATCCCGACCGCCAGCGGATCTACATCCCCAACGGCGTGTTCACCAGCCAGGCGGTGCAGAACCTGGCCCAGATCGACAACCGCCGCATCTGGATCGAATTCGGCCTCCGCTACGCCGACCGCGGCCGCATCGAGTCCATCACCCACACCTTGAGAGAGCGGCTTGAAACCCTGGCCGGCGTTGATCTGGCCAAAGACCGGGTGGTGCACTTCGTCGACTACGGCGACTCAGGCCTGCGGTTGCGCCTGTTGTGCTTCACCCCCAGCGGCGACATCCACGCCGCCTGGGCGCTGAGGCAGCAGGTGCTGCTGCTGATCGGTGAGGTGGTGGAGCAGGCCGGAGGCGCCATGCCCTATCCCACGCGCACGGTGATCCCGGCAACGGCTTTCATCGCAGCTCCGGATGCAGCGGATCCCCCTTGAACGGTCCCTCCACCGCCGAAGTGATCCAGCCGCCGTAGAAGCCGCCCGGCTGGGGCACGACCCGCTCGCCAGCGAACCAGCAGCCATCCATCAGGGCTGGATACACGGCAAACCAGCCCGCCAGCGCCGCGAAGGCGGGGGTGGGCTCGGGGTAGGTCCACACCGCCCGGCGCAGGCGGCGTTCGGCCGGGCCGCCCGGATCCACCACCACATCGCAGTAGCGCGCCACCCCCTTCCACTCGCAGAAGCTGGTGCCGGCACTGGGCTGGAGCAGCTCCAGCCGCACCGCATCGGGGGGCAGATAGATGGTGGGGGGATGGAAGGTTTCCAGCACCCGCAACACGCGATGGCTCTCAGCCAGCAGCTGACCGAGGGCCTCCACCCGCACCTGGGCGGCGCTCTCCACCAGCGCCGGCGGCCGGGGGTAATCGCACACCCGCTCAACGGCAGCTGCCATGGCGGGATCAGGCGTGGATGAAATTGCGCAACCGCCGGCCTTCCGCCCCGGCCCGCTCCTGCAGCTCCGCATCGCTGAGGCTGGCCTCCTGCCGCTGCTGCGCGGCGATCACATCAGCCTCCTCGAGGGCATAGCCGGCGCCGCGGGCCAGGTCCAGGAAGGCCGGCAATTCCAGCGGTTCCGCCAGCTGGGTGGCCAGTTCGGGCGTCCGTCGGGCATGGGCGAGAAAGGCGTCCAGTTGCTCGAGGCTCACAGTTCCAGCTCCAACTGGGGCTGGTCTAGCCACCCCGACAGGCCATCGGCTTGCCAGCCGGCGGGATCCCAGGGGAGCAGCAGCGGCTCCAGGGCCCGCAGGCCCGGGCCGTCGGCGGACGCCAGCCAGGCCTCCTCCAGCCCCGTGGGAATCACCACCGGCATGCGCCGGTGGATCGGCGCCAGCAGGGCGTTGGGAGCACTGGTGAGCACGCAGCAACTCTCCAGCTCGCTGCCATCGGGGCCGATCCAGCGGTCCCACAGGCCGGCGAGCCAGAACAGCCCGCCGTCGCGCCGGCGGATCCAGCGGCCCTGCTCCCAGAACGCATCGGCGGGGATCAGGCAGCGGCGATGGCGCCAGGCGCCACGGAAACTGGGCTTGAGCGCCACGGTTTCGGCACGGGCATGCACGGACCGGTGGGCGGTGGCCGGGTCCTTGACCCACTCGGGCAGCAACCCCCACAGGGCCAGGGCCACCTGCAGCTGGCCGTGCTCCTGGCGCTGGATCAACAGCGGCTCGCCCGGGCACACCTCGGCCCGGGGGGCGTAGTGGGCCGCCAGGCCAGGCGGCAGGGGGCCCTGGAGCTGCGGCAGCAGGCGGTCGAGATCGACGGCGAGGGAAAAGCGACCACACATGGGGAATCACAGAGCCGGAGAAAGGGGGGCCGCGTTCGGTTCTCCCAACCTTCGCCCGATCGCCGCTGGGAAGCACAGCCCTAGCCTGATCTCACCTTTGGCTGCCGCAGCATGGCGATCCGCCAGGACGACAACCGCCCCAACCGCCGTTTCGGAATCATCAACCTGGTGTTGATCGGCATCGGCGTGCTGCTGCTGTTCAGCAACTTCCTGCCCAACCCCGCCGCCCAGGTGCCGCGGGTGCCCTACTCGCTGTTCATCGACCAGGTCAACGACAGCAACGTCAAGCGGGCTTACATCACCTCCGACCAGATCCGCTACGAGCTCAAGGAGGCCTCCGAGGAGGGCGCACCCACCGTGCTCTCCACTACGCCGATCTTCGACATGGATCTGCCCCAGCGACTGGAGCAGCACGGGGTCGAGTTCGCCGCAGCCCCGCCCCAGAAGCCCAGCTTCATCACCACGGCCCTGAGCTGGGTGGTGCCACCGCTGATCTTCATCCTGGTGCTGCAGTTCTTCGCCCGCCGCCAGATGGGCGGGGGCGCCCAGGGGGCCCTGAGCTTCACCAAGAGCAAGGCCAAGGTGTACGTGCCCGACGAGGAATCCCGGGTCACCTTCGCGGACGTGGCCGGTGTGGATGAGGCCAAGGCCGAACTCGCCGAGATCGTCGACTTCCTCAAGAAGCCCGAGCGCTACGCGGCCATCGGCGCCCGCATTCCCAAGGGTGTGCTGCTGGTGGGTCCCCCCGGCACCGGCAAGACCCTGCTCTCCAAGGCCGTGGCCGGCGAAGCGGAGGTGCCGTTCTTCATCATCTCGGGCTCGGAGTTTGTCGAGCTGTTCGTCGGCGCCGGCGCCGCCCGGGTGCGCGATCTGTTTGAAGAGGCCAAGAAGAAGGCTCCCTGCATCATTTTCATCGACGAACTCGACGCCATCGGCAAGAGCCGTTCCGGCTCAATGGGTGTGGTCGGCGGCAATGACGAGCGCGAGCAGACCCTCAACCAGCTGCTCACCGAGATGGACGGCTTCACCGGCCAGGACAAGCCGGTGATCGTGCTGGCGGCCACCAACCAGCCGGAGACCCTCGATGCCGCCCTGCTGCGTCCGGGCCGTTTCGACCGCCAGGTGCTGGTGGATCGCCCCGACCTCTCGGGCCGCAAGTTAATCCTGGATATCTACGCCAAGAAGGTGAAGCTGTCGAGCAGCGTTGACGTTGACAAAATCGCCCAGGCCACCAGTGGCTTCGCCGGTGCCGACCTGGCCAACCTGGTGAACGAGGCGGCCCTGCTGGCGGCCCGCGCCTACCGCACCGAAGTGGAACAGGCCGACCTCAACGAGGCGATTGAACGCGTGGTGGCGGGCCTGGAGAAGAAGAGCCGGGTGCTCCAGCCCGACGAGAAGAAGGTGGTGGCCTACCACGAGGTGGGCCACGCGATCGTGGGGCACCTGATGCCCGGCGGCAGCAAGGTGGCCAAGATCTCGATCGTGCCCCGGGGCATGAGCGCCCTGGGCTACACCCTCCAGCTCCCCACCGAGGAGCGCTTCCTCAACTCCAAGGAAGATCTGCAGGGCCAGATCGCCACCCTGCTGGGCGGTCGCTGCGCTGAGGAGATTGTGTTCGGCGAAGTCACCACCGGTGCCGCCAACGATCTCCAGCGCGCCACCGACATCGCCGAGCAGATGATCGGAACCTTCGGCATGAGCGAAACCCTTGGCCCCCTCGCCTACGACAAGCAGGGCGGCAGCCGCTTCCTCGGCGGCGGCAACAACCCCCGTCGCTCCGTCAGCGATGCCACCGCCCAGGCGATCGACAAGGAGGTGCGCAGCCTGGTCGACAACGCCCACGCGCGTGCCCTGGCGATCCTGCGCCACAACCGGGACCTGATGGAGAGCATCTCCCAGCAGATTCTGGAGAAGGAGGTGATCGAGGGAGACAACCTCAAGGAGCTGCTGGCCAGCAGCGTGCTGCCCGAGGAGGCCCGGGTGACGGCCTGAGGCCTTGACGCCGGGGCACCTGATCGCGGATAAGGGTTCTTTAGAGATGGAGCCATGGCTGCCATCAACGGATACCCGGCCCTGGCGGAACTGCGCGGCCGGGATCTCCTCTCCTCCGCCGACCTGAGCGCCACCCAGGTCCTCGAACTGCTGCGGCTGGCCGCCGACCTCAAGGCGGGCCGTCACAGCATCGAGCTGGCCGGCAAGGTGCTGGGGTTGATCTTCACCAAGGCCTCCACCCGCACCCGGGTGAGCTTTTCGGTGGCCATGGCGCGCCTCGGCGGCCAGACTCTCGATCTCAACCCCCAGGTGACCCAGGTGGGCCGGGGCGAGCCGGTGGCCGACACGGCCCGCGTGCTGAGTCGCTACGTGGATGCCCTGGCGATCCGCACCTTCGCCCAGGAGGAGCTGGCGGACTACGCCCACTGGGCCTCGATCCCGGTGATCAATGCCCTCACCGACCTGGAGCACCCCTGCCAGGCGCTGGCCGATGTCCTCACCCTGCAGGAAGCCTTCGGCGAGCTGGCCGGCCTCACCCTCAGCTATGTGGGAGATGGCAACAACGTGGCCCACTCGCTGATGCTCTGCGGCGCCCTGCTGGGGATTCACGTCCGCATCGGCTGTCCGGTGGGATTCGAACCTGACGGTGGCGTGCTCGCGCAGTCCCGCGCGCTGGCGGCGGCCCACGGGGGCAGCGTGGAGGTGGTGCATGAACCCGTGGCGGCCGTGCGCGGCGCCCACGCCCTCTACACCGATGTGTGGGCCTCGATGGGCCAGGAAGAGGAGAAGGCGGAGCGGGAGCGGGCCTTCGCTGGGTGGTGCCTGAACGAGGAGCTGGTGGCGGAGGCCGATCCCCGGGCGATCGTGCTGCACTGCCTGCCGGCCTACCGGGGGCTGGAGATCAGCGCCGGTGCCATGGAAGGCAGCGCCAGCCGCATCTTCGACCAGGCCGAAAACCGCCTGCATGCCCAGCAGGCCCTGCTGGCGGCACTGCTGGCCATGCCCTGAAGCTGCCATCGCCGGCGCTCTCTAGCGTGGGCCATATGAGGTGCCCCCGTCGACTGCGCCGGTCCCGGCTGTTGGTGGTGCTGACAGGCCTGCTGCTGACCGGACCTCTGCTGACCGGTCTGGTTCATTCCAGCCACGCCCAGCAGCCGGAACTGCGGGGCGTGTGGCTCACCGCCAACGACATGCCGGTGCTGCGCGATCGCAGCCGCATGCAGGCCACGGTGAACCAGCTGGCCGATCTGCAGTTCAACCGCCTCTATGCGGTGGTGTGGAACGGTGGCATGGCCTACTACCCCAGCCCGGTGAGCGAGGGGCGCCAGCTTCAGGACTTCACCTACCGGGGCCTGCAGGGGCAGGACGTGATCGGTGAGCTGATCGCGGCCGGCCGCAGTCGCGGGCTGCTGGTGGTGCCCTGGTTTGAGTTCGGCTTCATGGCGCCGCCCGATTCGGAGCTGGCCCGTCGCCACCGCAGCTGGCTCACGCAGAAACGGGATGGCAGCCTCACCTCGGTCAGCGCCGCCGGGGAGGTGGTGTGGCTCAATCCGTTCCGGCCGGAGGTGCAACAGCTGATCACCGAGCTGGTGCTCGAAGTGGTGAGCCAGTACGGCGCTGAGGGCATTCAATTTGACGACCACATGAGCCTGCCGCGGGAGTTCGGCTACGACCCCTTCACCGTGGCGCTCTACCGCAAGGACACCGGGCGCGAACCTCCCGCCCATGCGGACGACCCCGCCTGGGTGAAGTGGCGGGCCGATCGGCTCACC
>JBILUH010000074.1:0-7738 GCA_044371095.1 Cyanobium sp. | reverse complement strand
CAGGCAGGCCGTCGTGACGTTCTCCCAGGTGTCGAGACCACCGCGGCTGCGGGGCACCACGTGATCCACCGAGAGTTGCTCGGCGCTGGTGCCGCAGTACTGGCAGCGATGGCTGTCGCGGTGGAAGAGGTTGCGGCGGGTGAGTGGCAGCTGCTTGTAAGGCACCCGCACGTACTGACGGAGCCGGATCACCGTGGGCAGCCAGGTATCGTCGCGGATCCACCGGGCTGAATCGTGCTCGAGCCCCTCAGCCTTGCCCTTGAGCACCATCACCAGGGCGCGACGCCAGGTGGTGATGTTGAGGGGCTCGTAGGACGCATTCAGAACGAGAACGTGGCCCATGCCAGCACCCGTGTTGGGCGGCATGCTAGGCGAAATCTTCAATTCGATTCGTGACCCAGGCCACCACGGCCAGCTGGAGTAACGCGGCTCCTGAGCCCGGGCTGGCCCGTCAGCGGGCCTGGGTGGAGATCGATACCGAGGCGATCAGCGCCAACGCCCGCAGCCTCAAACGTTGCATCGGCGTCAACACCAGCCTGATGGCCGTGGTGAAGGCCGACGGCTATGGCCACGGCTCGATCCCGGTGGCCAGGGCTGCCCTGGCCGGCGGAGCCAGCCAATGTGGTGTGGCCACGCTGGCGGAGGGCATCGAACTGCGCCGGGCCGGGATCGAGGCGCCGATCCTGGTGCTGGGCAGCCTCACCCAGGTGGAGGAGCTGCGCAGCTGCCTGCATTGGCAGCTGATGCCCACCATCAGCGGCATGCGCGAGGCCCTGCTCTGTCAGAACCTCGCCAGCGACCAGGGCAAACCCATGGCCCTGCAGCTGAAGCTCGACACTGGCATGGCCCGTCTGGGGGCTGACTGGCAGGAGGGACCCAGGCTGGTGGCGGCGATCAGCGAGCTGGAGGCCGTGCAGCTGATGGGCCTCTACTCCCACCTGGCCAGTGCCGATGCCGCTCCTGAGTCCGATGATGGGCTCACCATCCAGCAGCAGCAGCGCTTCGACACGGTGCTCCGCACCCTGCACGAGCAAGGCCTCAATGGCGGCAGCCGCCATCTGGCCAACTCCGCAGGCACCCTGCGCAGTGCGGGGCTCCACTACGACCTGGTGCGCGTCGGCCTGTGCCTGTACGGCCATAGCCCAGCGCCCCACCTGGCCGGCGTCACCCCGCTGGAGCCCGCCCTGACCCTGCACGCACGGGTCACCCTGATCCGGGAGGTGGGCGCTGGAGTCGGGGTGAGCTACGGGCACCGCTTCCGCACCAGCCGGCCCAGCCGACTGGCGGTGGTGGGCATCGGCTATGCCGATGGCGTGCCCCGGCAGCTGTCCAACCAACTCGAGGTGCTGTTTGCTGGCCAACGCCTGCCCCAGGTGGGGGCCATCACCATGGACCAACTGGTGCTCGATGCCACTGACTGCCCGGCTCTGGAGGTGGGCTCGGTGGTGACCCTGTTGGGACAGGACGGCGGTGAACAGATCACGCCCACCGACTGGAGCGACCGCTGCCAGACGATCCCCTGGGAGATCCTGTGCGGCTTCAAACACCGGCTGCCGCGCCTCACCGCGGCCCAGGCCGCCTGGGAGGTCCCCAACGACGGGGCTCACTGATAAGCTCATCAAGCCCCCTGGAGAGGTGGCTGAGTGGTTGAAAGCGGCTCCCTGCTAAGGAGTTACAGGAGGCAACTTCTGTCGAGGGTTCGAATCCCTCCCTCTCCGTTGAAATCAGGTCTCGTGGAGGGGTTCCCCTCCCAAAACCGCACGGAATCCGGCTGGCTGCCAAACCTGCCCGTCGAATCGCAACCACCCGTGAAGCGCCTGCTGTCGCTTGCCGTTCCACTGAGGCCGATGGGCGGGGCTACCTAAGCCCGATCGCCACCCCAAGTCCCGTGCCTCGGCGAGACCCCGTGGAGACGCGCAACTGCGCTGAACAGTCCGCGGAGCGGTCCGGCGCGCTGCTGCAGACGATCAGCGATGAGCACAGGCCAAGACACAACAGATGCAAGCGAAAGCCTCAAGAGCCCTCGTATTCACCGAACGAATTTTTGCATGGATATCGAGCCTCGCAATAGCGTCCAAGCACAGTATTGATCAGATGGCCTTCGCTGATCACACCGTCTACGAGGCCCTACTTAATGAGGCGCCCTGCACAAAGATTCTCGGCAAGCGCGAGGACCAGCAACGCCAGAATCCTCTCACCATCAGGCATTCCAAAGCCGATTCACGTCGCATGCAAAGGCAGCGCTTATGAAGCCGGATACAAGCACAAAGACACCGAGCAGATGATTCACCGCACCTGTTTCCTCCTGGATAAACAGGGGCAACTCCTTCCAGCGCGTGGTAGCAACCAGACATCAGGAGCCACTCAACCACTCAACCGCCCAACCGCCCAACCGCTCAAGGTGCGAAATCGAGCGATTGGGCCTGGAAATCAACGAGGATGTCTTCTCAGCTTCACCATCGACGCCGGGGAGAAGGCAGAAGCCACTGAGATGCCGCAGACCATGGGCACCTGCAACAGCACTCCCACAGCAGGCCAACAGATTCGAGCGCACGATCTCGCCAGGGGGAGCTACTTGCTGAGCGCCTTCCAGATCCACCAAGCCACCAGGACCAGCAAGACCCACGGCACCAGAGCCCTGAACACCAGCACCACCAGCACCACGAGCGCCGCAGAAACGGCCGTCCGCTTGGTCAGGGCCTTCGCCTCATCGGTCATGAAGCGCCAGCGGGGAATCAGGGCCATGGCTGGCGGGTTGAATCGAGACCCAGACGCTAGAGGGTGCACCTCAGCCCCCACTGCCTATGCCCCTGCCTATCCGCAGCGGAACGCTCAATGGCAGCTGGCCGCAGCCAGCCGAGCGGCGATTTCCGGCAACAGGCGGGTGTCCTGCGCGCAGGCCTGGCCCTCGGAGAAGATCACCAGCAGAAAGGGGGGTGCCTGGCTCCCGCTGTCCAGCGCTGCCGGTTCCACGTAGGCCGCATCGTGCCGCGCCTGGCTCATCCAGCCCGCTTTGCTCCAGAGCTGTGCGTGCGGAGGCAGCCCTTCACCAATGAAGCCATCCACCTGGTTTTCTGGATCTGCGGCCCGCTGCGCCGGATCCAGGCTGCGGGCCAGGAGGGCGCGCATGCGCGCACAGCCAGGGGGAGACACCAGCGCCGACGCCATCACCGCCTGCAGCAGTCGCGCCACCGCATCGGTGCTGAGGCGATTGCGATTGTTCAGCTGTTCGCCATAAAACTCCCGCTCACGGCCGTAGGGACCGTCTCCCCAGGTTTTCTGGCAGGCATTGCAACCCTGGAGCTCTGGCCAGTCGAGTTCCGCCAGCCAGCGATTCACCAATTGACGCTGCTCCGCCCACTCGGCCATGCGCCGGGGCGGCAGGGCCGGACCACTGGTGGTGCCGGTGAGCAGATCCAGCACCAGCCCGGTCGCGTCATTGCTGGAATCCTGGATCATGTCGGCCAGGGCGCGCCGCAGCTCGGGCGTGTCAGTGAGCAAGTCGCCCTGGCGCCAGGCTTCTGCCGCCACGAGGTACACCAGCTTGACCACGCTGGCGGGATAGCGCGGACGATCGCCCGCCCAGCTGGCACCCGGCACGGGCAAAGCCCAGAACTGCTCCGGAGCCAGATCGGCAGCCCTGGCGATCAGCGACTGGTCGTAACGCACCCAGGTGATCGAGAGATGCTGAGCCAAGCCCGCCCTCCCCTCCAGCTCCAGGGCGCGCACCAGGTCGGCCAGGATCTGGCCCATGGCCGGATCGGGGCTGTAGAACGCCATCACCGCCGGCCACGTTGTGGCGAGATACAAGTGTGGCGACATTAGGCAGCATCAATCCAATCCCCTTGGCCGCAGGAACCCCAGCGGCGCCTGAATGCCTCATTGCCGGCACGATCTGGCGTCTCACCGCCCCCGTGGATCTGCACAGCCAGCCCCAGGGCACCTGCCTCGCCACCCAGGCCTGGACCGGCCGTCACCTGTTGATCCTGAGCACCCCACAGGCCAGGGGGAATCGGCGCCTGCGGGTGAGGCTGCTCGAGGATGGCTACCCGGGCTGGCTGGAGCCCACGGCCCTTCTGGGAGCAGCCGTGGCCAGCGACCGCCCGCTGCTGGAACGCCTGCCACGCAGCACCATTGCCCAGCGGTTGTCGCAGGTGCTGGCGTTTGCGGAGACCGCCCGGCAGCAGCCGAACACCTACCTCTGGGGCGGCAGCCTGGGCCCCGACTACGACTGCTCCGGTCTGGTGCAACGGGCCTTTGCCAGCGCCGGCATCTGGATTCCCCGCGATGCCTACCTGCAGGAGCGCTTTTGCCAGCCGGTGGCGGTGCAACCGGGCCAAACCCAGCTACTGGCACCCGGCGACCTGATTTTTTTCGGCACCCTCCAGCGCTGCACCCACGTGGGCCTGCACCTGGGCGGGGGCCACTATCTGCACAGCTCCGGCGTTGCCCATGGCCGCAACGGCATCGGCCTCGATGACCTCGCTCCCCACAACACCCACCCTGTGGCGCGCCACTACCGGCTGGAACTGCGTGGCGCTGGCCGGGTGATGCACAGCCATGACGGCAGCCCCCTGCCCGCCTAGGTTCGCCACAAGAACAGGATGATGATGAACCAGCTGGTGCCGGATCAGCCCCTTCCGGAACGTCTGGATCTCTCCGTCGTGGTGCCCCTCTACAACGAGGAGCAAAGCCTGCCCCAGCTCGTGGAGCAACTGTTGGCGGCGGTGCGGCCGCTGGGTCTGGCCTTCGAGTTGGTGTTGGTGGACGACGGCTCCCGGGACGACACCGCCGGCGTGCTGAGTCAACTGTCCACCACGGTGCCCGAGCTGGTGGCGGTGCTGCTGCGCCGCAACTACGGCCAGACCGCCGCCATGGCCGCTGGATTCGATGCCAGCCGCGGAGCTGTGCTCGTCACCCTCGATGGCGACCTCCAGAACGACCCCGCCGACATTCCCCTGCTGCTCAGCGAACTGAACCAGGGCTACGACCTGGTGAGTGGCTGGCGCCACCAGCGTCAGGATGCCGCCCTGCAACGCCTGCTGCCGAGCCGAATCGCCAATCGCCTGATCGCCCGGGTGACCGGGGTGCGGCTGCACGACTACGGCTGCTCGCTCAAGGCATACCGGCGTGAAGTGGTGTGCGACCTGAACCTCTACGGCGAGCTGCACCGCTTCCTGCCGGCCCTGGCCTTCATCGAAGGGGCACGGATCAGCGAAGTGAAGGTGAACCATCACCCCCGACGCTTTGGCGAAAGCAATTACGGACTGGATCGCACCTTCCGGGTGCTGATGGACCTGCTGACGGTGTGGTTCATGAAGCGATTCCTGACCCGACCGATGCATGTGTTCGGCTTCGGTGGCCTGGCCGCCATGGGGTTGGGCCTGCTCATCGGTCTCTGGCTCGTGGGCGAAAAGCTGCTGCTGGGCAGCGACATTGGCGATCGCCCCCTGCTGCTGATGGCCCTGCTCAGTTTTCTGACCGGTGTGCAGCTCTTCTGCTTCGGCCTGCTGGCCGAGCTGCAGATGCGCACGTACCACGAAAGCCAGGGGCGACCGATCTACCGGGTGCGGGCCACATTGCGGGGCAGCGGCAACGGCTGAAGGTCGGGCGCATGACCCGAGATCAGGCCCCCACGGGTGCGACCACGAAAGCGCTCCATGGCCCGGGCCGCTGCTTGAACCACGGCTGGATCGACATCGCGCAGCCCACGGACCAGCAGAGGTAGGCAGGCGCGATGGCCCCAACATCCCGCCGTTTCGATGGCAGCCAGGCGCTGGGACGGTTCCCCTGCCAACTGACGGGTCAGAGAGCGCAGAAACAGGGCCCGCTCGCGCGCAGTCGCCGGCAGGGTCAGGCCTCCTCCGCCTGACTGGGCAGGCGGCACCGCCTCCGGAACCGGGTCGGGGCCACCAACCACCAGCGCGATCTGGGCCCGGTTCAGGGCCGCGATGGCCTGGGAGTCGAGAGCAGCCCCCAGCCGCGGACGCCGGCGGGCCGACAACCAGAACAAAGCAGCCACGACCGCCGCAACACCGGCCAACAAAGAGGGGGGCATGGATTGAACTTTTATGTCGCCCCTGGAGGGGCATTGAAGCCACTTTGGGCAGGTTCCCTAGAGTATCTGTGGTTGCTATTGGCCCGCGCCATGACTGGAGAATTCGCCGCCGCTTGGATGCCCTCGGTGTTCGTGCCCCTTGTAGGAATCCTCGGCCCAGCCGTGGCCATGGCCCTGCTGTTCAACGTGATCGAAGCCCGCGACTGAGCTCCAGCCGGAGCCGTTGCCCAGCCTCACCGCTTTCCCCCCGCCACCATGACCGTGACCCCCGTGGCCGACCCCTGCGTCGGCAATCTGGCCACCCCTGTTAACAGCAGCTATTTCAGCCGGGCCTTCCTGAACGCCCTGCCGGCCTACCGCCCGTCGCTCTCTCCGAACCGTCGCGGACTGGAAGTGGGCATGGCCCACGGCTTCTTCCTCTACGGCCCATTCACGATCTGCGGCCCCCTGCGTCTCACCGAGTACGCCAGCACGGCCGGCCTTCTGGCCACCATCGGTCTGGTGTCGATCCTCACGGTCTGCCTGTCGATCTACGGCACCGCCGGCAACGGACCCAACATCCAGCCCGCTGACGCCACCATCGACAACCCTCCCGCCGACCTGTTCACCAAGGCAGGCTGGGCTGAATTCGCCAGCGGCTTCTGGCTCGGCGGCTGCGGCGGCGCTGCCTTTGCCTGGTTCCTGGCCGGCACGGCCATCGTGGCTCCGCTGGTCAACATCGCTGGCGGCGTCTGGAGCGTTGGCTGAGCACCAGCCCGAGTCCCCAATCCAAGCCCCAAGCCCCAAGCCAAGCTTCAAGCCCCGCTCAGGCGGGGCTTTTTTAATGGCTGCGATCCCGGAGTTGCCGACCAACAATGGAAGACAGTTCCGCGTGAAGGCTGCGATGGCCAAACCTCTCTCCCGCCTGCTCGGCACCCTGGTGGGGATGAGTGTGCTGGGGTGTGCCGCCCTGCTGGGGGCTTGCCGTCAGGGGGCGCCCACCACGCCAACCCCTGAAGCCGGCAGGAAACAGCCCCAAAGCCAGCCCAATGATCAAGTCGCCCAGGAGCAGGCCCGACGCGAGCAGCAGGACCAGGCTCGCCGCACAGCTGAACTGTTGCAGGCCGCCCAAAAGCGCGGCTGGCGCGAAGGACACAACGCCACTGTGGCCTGCCTGCATGGAGAGCGCGCTCAGACCGACGGCAATGAACTGCGCTGTGAAGAGCAGAACTATGTGGAGAAGAATTATCGGCAGACCAACAACGACTGAAACCTGGCAGGCCAATCGCTGAGCCAGACCCAGCGACATGATCTGCTGCGCGTGATGCACGGACCGTGATGCACGGTTCGTGATGCACGGTTCGTGATGCATGGCCCATGGTCCGCGTCCATGGAATCACAGCCAATAAAAAAACCCCGGCATCCGCCGGGGTTGGATCGTCCCTCAAAGAGAGGGCAAGGGTTTCGGAATCAGCCGAACTTGCCCGAAGTGGAAGCGATCAGGAAGGCGGCGTACGTGAGGATGTAGCCGATCGTGAAGTGGGCCAGACCAACCACGCGAGCCTGAACAATCGAGAGAGCGACGGGCTTATCGCGCCAGCCCACCAGGTTGGCGAGCGGAGTGCGCTGATGCGCCCAGACGATGGTCTCGATCAGTTCCTGCCAGTAACCGCGCCAGGAGATCAGGAACATGAAGCCGGT
>JBILUH010000025.1:0-27634 GCA_044371095.1 Cyanobium sp. | reverse complement strand
TTGAATATAAGGATTGGGGTGAGCAAGGTCCTCAAACAAGATATCCAGTGCTTCCATTTCCATCTTGGGGAGGTGTTACGAGAGGGCTCTTTTTCTCACAAAAAAGGAGGCCCGAAGGCCTCCCTGGTTTGTCCTCAACAATTAATCAGAAACTGATCAGGAGAGGGCGTTGATGGCGTAATCAAGGTACGACTTCAACTCATTGAGAGCCTGGGGGCTCATGTCACGAGGGGAGCAAGCCCGATCGCGGGTGAAGGTGAGCGCTTCCACGTAAGCAGCGGTAGGCAGACGCAGGGTGCGGTACACCTCACGGGCTCCGGCAATGCCCCACTCATCGAGAGGGCCGGTGCCGCCCACAACCAGGCAGTAGTTGATCAGACGCAGATAGTGAGCGATGTCGCGGTAGCACTTGTCCACCTTGACCTGGTTCTCACCAGCTTCGCCGGCTTGCTTGAGGTAGGGGTACTTGCTGAAGCAAGCGTCACCAGCCTCCTTCGTCACTTTGTCCAGACCGGCAGCCAGCTTTTCAGCAGCTTCAAGACGAGCAGTAGCTCGCTGAATGTTGCCCTGAACAGCTTCCAGGTCGTTCTGGGAGGGGAAGCGACCAGCGGCATCAGCGGCGGTCACAACAGTGGTCACAACAGACTTCATCGTGAAGATCCTCGTGTAATTGAGTTGGAGTGGTTTAAAAAAAGCAATCTCTTCGGATGAATCAGCTGAGGCCGCTGATCACACGGTCAAAGTAGGTAGCAGCTTCAGCAACTAGAGCGGAGCAGTCGCCCTGAACGGTTTCCATCTTGCGGAAACGGGTTTCCACAGGGTTGGTGCCGCTGGTGTTTGTCTCGTTGATGTGAGCTGTGGAAGAAGCCTTCATGATGGCCACAGCGCGGGCGGCAGACTGAAGGGGAACGCCCAGAGCGATGTAGGTCTCCTTGAGGCCGTTCAGGCAGCGGTCGTCCAAAACCGATGCGTCGCCTGCCAGCAGCGCGTAGCTGACGTAGCGAAGCACAATTTCGCCATCGCGCAGGCAGGCGGCCATGCGGCGGTTGGGATAGCAGTTGCCACCCGCCTGGATCAGGCCAGTGTTTTCGCAGATCATGCCGGTGACTGCATCTGAAACGATGCAAGAGGCATTACTGGTGATGGCGTTAACAGCATCTAGACGCTTATTACCCTCAGCAACATAGTTACGGAGAGCAGCAAGCTCACCGCCTCCAATTGGGGCAGTCTTCGAATCTGCGCTGACGACAGCGCGTGAAAAGGCGTCGAGCATGGGAAAAGGGCCAGGGGTTCTTGTGCTCAGCCAGTAGACAGCCAGGGAAGATCATTTAGATCTGCTCAGAGCTGCATGGCTTAGCTGCCTCCCAGGGAAGGCGTGACGAAAAACTACGGCTATCTCCAGCCTCAGGACCCCGATCAAAGCAATCATGCAAACTTTCGTCACCAATCGCTGTCAGTCTTAAAAAGGCGGCGCTGGCAAAGGGTTTTGGCAAAGGGAAGGGCGGACTCCCACCCAATTGCGCCACAAAGCGCCGGTAGATTTATCTTTTCTTCCATTTTCACCATGAATGCAGCCTTTTGCAGCTGCTCTTGCCCTGATGGATGGCCTGGTGGACCTCAGCGGGTATCAGGGCAAATCGGGGCTGCGGCTGCTACCGGCCGGAGGCGCTGGGGCCCCGAGTGATGCGACTCCTGGAGACCCTGTGGGAGGCCAGCGACCATCGCTGCGGCAAACGCCTGGCGGCGGTGTTGCCCACGCTTGTGGTGGCAATTGAAACCATGGTCACCTGGAGATTCGACCGGTTCTCAAGGCATTGCTGCTGCAGTGGAGCCCGGCCACGACCGATCGGCTGCTGGCACCGGCTCGCTTTGCCCAGGACGGTCAGCAACGGCTCCGGTGGTTGCGGATCGTAATCAGAGTACCCAGTGGTGGAGGACATGTGTCCAGCTCCCCAGCCGCGATGGCCGGCTGGGGAGCTGACCAGTTCAAGGGCCTGCAAATCCGATGATCAGGCCTAGGTCGTGCAAAAACCGGCAGGCTCGTGCAGCGCATGTTGGGGCGCCGCCGGCTACAAAGAGCCCAGCCGCTGAAGCGGCTTTGCCAGCTTGATGCCGCTCTGCGCCTGTTCACCAACATCGTCCAAACATCGGCCAAGCGAATCCCATTTGAGGAGGCTGACCTTTGGAATGCCGGTGCCCACGACGCCGCCATGACGAACCACTCATCCCGGCCGCCCTGCTGGGAACGTTCCGCCACGCCAAGCAGCCCTGCTGAACGGCGCAGCCGGTTTGGTGGATCGCAGCGGTCGACTGCGTATGCTTAGCTTCGCGCTACGCAACCCATGTCCGACGGCACCACCGCTCGCGCCGACACGTCTGCACTCAACGCATCCGATCCGAGTCGGCAGGAGTTGCAGGAGTCGATTGATCAGCTGGCGGCCTACCGCGATCGACTGATCAAAGATGTGATCGGCATGGGGCAAAGACTGAAGCTCCCTCAGAAGCAAGTGGAATTCACCCTGGCTCAGCATCCCGAGCTGCAGAAGCTAGAAGCAATTCTGGCTCAACTTGAGTCCCAGAAGTCCGAGCAGGACTAACCCCTATCCCCCTCACACGCCCGTGGCACCCGTGGACCCAGCCCGAACGATGGACCAGTTCTTGGCGGCGAGTCGAGGGTCCTGGCTGACGCGACGGGCTGTGCACCACCTCGACCACCAAGATGATGAATTCGGCGATTCCAATCTTGTTATCGAGCCCTTCTCCGCTGGGGATCCAGCCGTCACACAGATATGCCTAGCTCTCAATATCAACCCTCACTTAGCAGCAGGAGGGGCTCGTTTCTGGTGGGAAAGCAATCTAAAGCCCCTAGCCAGAACAGAAGATCAAGCGGCAGTATTAATAGATATCCCTCTCGCAGGAGATCCCTCTCAGGGTTTCCTAGTCCGTGACAAGGGCTACGTGGAGAAGCAGCCCGTCCTCAGTCAATACACCTTTTCCACCGATGGCGTCATGACCGTTACCACGCGCTACGACAGCAATGTCGGCACGGAGCGCTGCTGGTTCGTCACGGATCAGGTGCGAATGCGGGTGAGCTCAGTGCAGTGTCTCGATGGTGTGTCGATGACCACCTACTGCACGGAGCTTCGTTGCCCCTCCGACGCAACTCTGCAGTCGCTTCGGGAAAGCGCCGATTCCATGGCCGCCGGTTTCCGTTAACCCACCCTGCTCCTGAGCGCTCCGAGATGTTTGACCCTTTTTTGCAAGAGCTCAATAGCAGGCTGGAAAGGTCTGGAGCGCAGCCCATTGCCCCACCCGATGGGCTAGCTGAATGTCGCTCCCCGAAGAGGCAGAGCGTGATCCAAAGCTGGCTCTGGCAGGTGCCTGGGTTCCGACGCTGGCGGGTGACCAGGATGGACGCGGGGGACAGCCTGCAAGTGTTGAATTCGGTGGCCTATCCCGAATACAACAACGATCAGCCCCTGATGGGAATCGATCTCCTTTGGTTCGGCACCCGCGGCAAGCTGGTCGCAGTGCTTGATTTTCAGCCACTACTGCAGGATCAAAATTATCTTGACACCTATTATCGAGGCCTAAAAGAACTTATTTCTCGCCACCCGGATCTTCACGGTGCTGAGGCCATGCGCTCATTTGATCCAAACCAATATTTCTCGCCATGGCTGCTGTTCTGCCGTGGAGGAGCTGAGGAGGCGCAGGAATCGTTGCCCAGAGCTTTCACTGCCTTTCTCGACTGCTACTGGCAGCTCAGCGCCGAAGCCGGCCAACGCACTTCCATAGTTACAGCAGAAAAGGTGAAAACCCTGCAGGAGGCATACGATGTCTATAGCGCCGAAAGAGATCCGGCTCACGGCCTGTTTAGCAGCCACTTCGGCAAGGCTTGGTCGGATCGCTTTCTGCACGAGTTCCTCTTCCCATCTAGCCCGCAGCAATGACAGCACCGCAAAGCTGCAGCCTTGACCAGGTCAGAATCCCCGGTTGGCGTTGGCAGCCCTTTCTTGATCATGCAGTCAAAATGCTTCAGGCATTGGAGCCAGCCGCCTACCCCGTGCCGGAGCAGTTTCTGCAAAAAACCGGATCCACCGGTTCGAAGGCACAGCCGGTAGTTGTGCAAACTGCAACCTGGGCCTGTCAAACCAACAAGCTTCGCCAGGTGAGGGCCGCTTGCGTGGAGGCGGGGCCAGCAGCGTCCGTTCTGAACCTAGTCATCAATCCCCACTGCCGCTTTGATCTGCCTTTCTTCGGAGCCGATTTGGTCACGCTGCCCTCAGGCCATCTGCTAGCCCTTGACCTGCAGCCGGTTGACCGCAGCGATTCCCTCCATACCCAACCAGTCTGGGATCGCTTGCTCCCAATTTTTAACAGCTGGAAACCTCACTTACCCGATGGCGGGCCCATTCCTGCTGAAGCAGAACCTTACTTTTCGCCTGCATTTCTCTGGACCCGTCTACCTTTGGGCGCAGCCTCCGATGAGCTGATCGCCACCGTTATATTTCAAGCCTTTGCTGAGTATTTAAAGCTTTATTTACAGCTCGTGGATGAAGCGCCCCCCGTAGCAGATGATCGCTCAGCGATATTGCTCGATGGCCAACGCCGCTACACCAGCTACCGGGCAGAGAAAGATCCAGCAAGGGGGATGCTCAGCCGCTTTCACGGTGCAGAGTGGACTGAGACATATATCCATGAGGTGTTGTTTGACCTGGACAGACACTATCCCGAGCAAAAAGGAGATCAAAGCAGACCTATGGCATGAAGAGGCCCACTTCCACTGATCAGCTCCACTAGAAAAGCGGAGAATCCGACCATAGCTAAGCGGCCATTCCACACTTCTGAGCTGTTGTTCCAGCCCCAAGCCCACTTGTCTTGGGGGTATAGCTTCACAGTGCTGGGCAAAGCCGCCGCCTGGTCAAGATTCACTTCGGGTTCATCCAGGGCCTGCTGGACGAGTCGCGCAAGCCCCTGGATGAACGCAGGGTTGGTATCAAGCGCCGGCACACGCCGAAAGTTGGTAATGCCCGACTCAAAGGCCAGCTTGCGATACTCGATGTCGATCTCTTCGAGGGTCTCGATGTGCTCGCTCACAAAACTGATCGGCACAACCACCAGATCCTTCACGCCCTGCCGTCCTAGCTCCTCCAATGCCTCGTCGGTGTAGGGCTGGAGCCACTCCACAGGGCCCACCCGACTCTGGTAAGCGAGGGTGAAAGAGTTGCTGTGGCCCAATGTGGCCTCCAACTTCTCAATGATCAACCGGGCGCAGGTTTCGATCTCCCCTTGGTAGGGATCGCCCGCTTCCTCCACGTAGCTCTTAGGAACACCGTGGGCACTGAAGAACACGTGGGCGGTATCTGGATCTGGGCAGGCCTGGATCTCGCGGGCGATCAGCCCGGCCATGGCGTCGATATAGCCCAGGTCATCGTGGTAGCTGCGGATGCATCGAATCGGCAACGCTGCGAAGACAGGATCAGCCTGACGAAGACGCTGAAGCTCCCTAAAACTGGAACCGCTGGTGCTAATCGAGAAATGGGGATAAAGAGGCAGCACCACCACCTCATCCACAGCGTCGGCTTTAATGTCTGCCACCGCCGATTCGGTGAAGGGGTGCCAGTAGCGCATCGCCACGTAGCTGGTGGCCTCGATCCCAAGCAGACGCAGGGCACTCTGCAGCTCCCGCGCCTGCTGCTCAGTGATTCGCCGCAGTGGCGAGCCCCCGCCGATAGAGCGATAAGCCTCCTGCGACTTTCTCGCCCGCAGACTGCTGATCAGCCAAGCCAGAGGTTTCTGCAGAGCTGGGTTGGGTAGCCGGATGATCTCGGGGTCCGAGAACAGGTTGTAGAGAAAAGGGCCGACATCCTGGATGCGCTCCGGACCCCCGAGGTTCAGCAGGAGCACACCTACCTTGGACATGGCTTAGCGATCATGAGGCAACACATCACCATAGGCCAACAAACGCTTGCAGCTGCACTCGCTCGATTGATTAAGAAATATTTAGGGTCGGCCTTGGCAACGAAGTGGATTAAGGCACACCCCAGCCCCAAGGATCTTTCGCCAGCGGATAATGGCCTGAGAGCCCCATAAACTTTTCGCCTAGGACCTCTGATCACGAAACAACGATTCTGGAAAACCCGACTACCGAACTGAAGACAATGGAAGATTTAGACATCCACGCCAAAGCCGCAGCTGATCGCCAATGGAACCTCATGCGCGCCAGCTTTGATGGCGACTGGCAAGGAACAACCACCTGGTACGGCCGCAACAGCGACGGCATGAATATGAAGCAGGGCACCGTCAACCCGGAGGCCTCGCATTACGCCATCCGCTTCTCGGATGCGCATACGGGTGAATGGCATGGAACAGGCCTTCGATTCGCACCGGGTGGAGAACGCCGCTTCCCCCTATATCGGCACAATTACAACCTCAGCCACAACTGCTGGCATTTTCCGCAGACTGCAGACCAGTCGAGCCTGCAAATGTCAGGCAGCTGCACGCGTGCTGGGCATGAAGTGAACTTCTTCAACGGCCGCAGTCGTTCGATGCTGGTTGCGCTTTACCAGCAACAACCGGATGGAGAGATGCTGCTGGACTCAATCGCCGCCACACCCTTCCGCTGCCAACGCACCAGTCCTGACCCGGAACGCTCTCAGTTTCAATCGTTGGAGGCAGTATTCGAGACCGTCTTTGGCTGGCAAGGAGTGGAATCAGTGATCAGACCCGGATTCAGTTCTGGAATTGCGATGTCAGAACAGCGGTTGGCACCATTCTGTAGCGAATGGTTTATCAAGAATGAAGCGAATGGGCTATTTGAAGATAATTTAATCTGCAGCCTTCCTGAGAGTTTGCCAAAGCATTCATTCGACCTCCACTTCGGCTGGGTACTAGATCGTCAAAACTTTGTGCATCTGACAATGGAGTTCGATGACAATTACAATCTGCTGGCCTGGATAGAGCGCCGCTATCAGCCCACCATGCATGGATGAGAAAGGCTGAAGCCAAGCTGCTTAAGCTTCTCATTACTCACCCGCGCATTAAGGATTCGATCGCTGGTGTCTCTGGTCAACCACTTGGCCAGTGGCAGGCCAGCCCGCTCACACAACCGATCTGTGAGCTCCTGACCGTTGTACTGGGTGTCATTGACCAGGTTATAAGTGTCATTCAGGCCTTGGTCAAAGGCGAAGTTGATACCGCGAACGATGTCGTCGCGGTGAATCCAGCACGGCACATTCAAGCCATTACGCTGCACTAAGCCGCCAGCAGCACTAAGCAACATGCCCGGAATATCGCGTCCAGGCCCATATATGCCACCGAGGCGCAACACGCAGACCTTGATCGATTCGGTGCGGACCGACGCGATCATCTGCTCTGCCCTCACGAGCACGGAATTCACTGGATGATTTGAATCAGTTGGATCGCTCTCACTTGTGAGCGCTCCCTGCCGGTTGCCATACACGCCACAGCTGCTCAGGTGAACAAGCTGCAGTGGCGAGCTGACAGGCCGACGGCTAAGCGTTTCGATCAGCCGTTGCAGGCCGCCAAGAAAGGTCTGCTCGTATTGGTTCAGCTCAACACTGGAACTCTTTGACGGAGCGAAGGACACCAAGATGCCGTCGAGATCTGCCGCGAAGTCCAGGCTGCTGGAGGGATCCGTTGAATCAAAAACCAACGGATTCTCGACTAGGTCAGCCAGCTCTGCCAAGCGTTCACGCCGGGTTGTGGTGCCCCAGAGTGCATGCCCTTCCTGCTTCCAGGATTTGGCAACCGCTTCGCCCACGTAGCCACAACCCAGGATTGCGCGACGCTCGCCCGAGGGCAGGATCGGCCGCTCTTGGAGAGACAGCAACTGATAAAGCGAGGCCAGATCAGGGGTAGAAGCCATCCTGCGAAGCCAAGTCATGAAGTTTTGCAACCCTAGGTCTGCCGGATGGGGGGTTGCGTTGTCATCGCTACGGATGACGCTCCCTGAGCCCTACTCGATTCCTATGGCAACCTGAGCTGTCGCCGTAAGCCCATGCCCGTCTATAGCGTTGAAGTGCCTGGGCTACCGCCACTTTCCGTCACTTGCGCCGGCTGCAGCGGAGATGCTTTGCAACTGGCACTGCGGGAGCAGGGACTGGACAACTTCCGTGTGGAGCGGCGCAGCAAGGATGGTCGCCAGTGGTGGTTTCAGGCCAACTTCAAGCCAGGCACCATCGACCCGGCCACCACTGGAGGCCTCACCCGGCTGGTGAGCGTTGATTTAATCGAGGACTGATGGGTCCGGTCCAAGCGCCGCCAAGCCTCAGGCCGCCGCCACTTCCGTGCTGCCCGAACGCTGACGGCGGGTGAGGAAGCCGAACAGCACTTTGCCGATGGCGGCGATCAGGTTGCCCTCCAACTCCTGGAACATCGTCATGTTGAGGTGGAAGGCGTGGTTGGCCTCCTCCACGATGCGATCGGCCATGGCCTGATCGATCGGCAGGGCATCCAGGGTGGCGCGGTAATTGGTCTTGAAGGCTTTCTCGTCGGGGATCGCGTCGAATTCGTAAAAGCGCAGGCCATCGTGCTCGCCCAGGTTCATCGCCTTCTGGGCGATGTTCTTGAGGATCTGGCCGCCGGAAAGATCGCCGATGTAGCGGGTGTAATGGTGACCCACCAGCAGCTCGGGGGCCTCCTTGGCCAACTGATGCAATCGAGCCGCATACTCCTGGGCGGCCGGCGTGGCCTTCACGGCACTGCGCCAGCTGTCGCCGAAGTAATAGGCGAGATCCTGCTCGAGGGTTTCGCAGCGGTTCAGCTCCGGGAAGCCCACCGGGCCCACCACCGGATGCCCCTCAGCCCGCAGACGCCCGATCTCCTCCTCCATGGCGGAGTACACGAAGAAGAGGTCGGCCACCAGGGTGCGGTAGCTGGCCTTGTCCACCACCCCCTTGAGGAAGCAGCTCACGAAGCCGGTGTTCTCAGCCATCGTGTGGGCCTTCTTGGTGCCTTCACGCAGTTGGGAGGCAAGGGCAACGGCCATGGTTGGCGATCGGGAGGTCAGTTGTGCGGTGAAGCACCTCGTTAACCTAGTGGGAGCAACAAGAATGGGGCTCTTTCTTTGCAAAGGGTTGCCTGTCTTCACAACGCGACCAGCCCGCAAGAATTCAGTGCGCAGTGATCAAAGCAGGACTGGGGACCAGCAAGGGCGCCATGGTCCTGCGGGTGCAGCTCGGCGTTGATGCTTTTTGAAGACCTCACGGGGCGCTAGGCGTTGCGTTGAGGGTTATCGTTGCTTGTGCTGATGCCCGCGGCGAATTTCTGAACGCTGGTCCAATTGATGCCCTCCCCGCCATGGCGGCTGAGAGCAACAAGCGTATGGATTCGTTGAACCGCATCACCTCCAATGCGTCGAAGATCGTCACCAACGCGGACCGCGATCTGTTCGACCAGCAGCCTGCGCTGATAGTTCCCGGCGGCAACGCCTGCACCCACCGCCGCATGGCTGCCTGCCTGCGCGACGTGGAGATTGTGCTGCGCTACATCACCGATGCCATGTTCACCGGCGACGCATCCGTACTGGAAGACCGCTGCCTGAACGGCCTGCGGGAGACCTACCTGGCCCTCGGCGTTCCTGGCGCTTCCGTGGCAGAAGGCATCCGCAAGATGAAGGATGCCGCCATTTCGATCGCCAACGATCGCAACGGCATCACCCCTGGCGACGGCTCCGCTCTGATGAGCGAGATCGGCACCTACTTCGATCGCGCCGCTGCCGCTGTTGCCTGAGGCAACGCCGCAACGCGTTTTAGGCCCAGCCTTCTTTTCACTTCGATCAATGAAGACCCCCGCACCGAAGCCGTCGCCGCTGCTAATTCCCAGGGCCGCTTCCTGAGCAACACCGAGCTGAACGCCGCCTTCGGTCGTTTCGAGCGCGCCAAGAACGCCCTCGAGGCCGCCAAGGTGCTCACCGCCAAGGCTGACGAACTTGTGAACGGTGCCGCACAGGCCGTTTACAACAAGTTCCCCTACACCACCCAGATGCAGGGAACCAACTACGCCTCCGACGCCCGCGGCAAAGCCAAGTGTGCCCGTGACATCGGTTACTACCTCCGCATGGTCACCTACTGCCTCGTGGCTGGTGGCACCGGCCCCATGGATGAGTACCTGATCGCCGGTCTCGACGAAATCAACCGCGCTTTCGAGCTCTCCCCCTCCTGGTATGTCGAGGCCCTGAACTACATCAAGGCCAACCACGGCATCTCCGGCGACCCCGGTGTCATCGCCAACAACTACATCGACTACGCCATCGGCGCTCTCGTCTGATTCGCTCCCCCGATCCAGATCTACGCCAACGACCCCATCGATGGCTCACCGTGGCTCCCGCAAGGGAGCCTTTTTCTTGTCTGTCTGTTCTGAGCCCGCCATCGCCGCGACAGCTGCTGGCAACATCACTGCCTGTGCGCGCCCCACAACCGCCCCGATGCACCCCGCAAGCGCCAGCGCCCAGGCCGGCGAACCGATCAGCGAGCAGGAAGCCCTGCGCCGGCTCCGCCAGGCTGACGAGCCTTCCCAGCAGTACTACGGGGCCTGGTGGCTGGGCCGGATGCGCAGCCAACACCCCGATGCCGTGCCCCTGCTGCAGGCGGCCCTGCGCCAGCGGAGGCCCCGCGACCCGGGAGCCGGCGTGGAGGAGAACGCGGTGGCTCGCAACGCCGCCCGCGCCCTGGGCAAGCTGGCGCCGGCGGCCCATGTGGCCATTCCCGACCTGCTCGACACGCTCCAGGACCCCGACGATGGCTTGCGTGAAGCGGCGGCCCGGGCCCTCGGTGACCTGCGGGCCGCCGAGGCGATCGAGACCCTCTGCGAGCGACTGGCCAGTGGACCCGCCGTGGCCGGCGCTCAGCGAGCGGATAGTCCGCGGCTGGTGGAGCCCTGCGAAGCCCTGCTGGAGGCCCTGGGCGACATCGGCATCGCCCATCCGCGCGTGCTCGCCGTGGTGGCACCCTTCATCGAGCACGAGCGGCCCTTGATCCGGAGCGCTGCGGCCCGCACCCTGCTGCAGTTGAGCGGTGAGGATCGCTGGGGGCACCTGTTGGTGGAGCTGCTCGACCATCCCCAGCTGCAGGTGCGCCGCGCCGCCCTCATGGATCTGGGTGCCGCCGGCTGGCGACCGGGGTTTGAGGCCATCGCCGCCACGCTGGCCGAGAACAGCCTGAAGTTGATGGCGCTGCGAGGGCTGGTGGAGCGTGGCAGTGGCGCCCCCGGCGACGATGCCCTGCTGGCTTGCATGGATGCGCTGCTGTGAACCACGCCATCCCTGCGGATCCCAGCACAACAACCGTGGCCGAGCGGATTGCGGCCGTGCAGCAGGCCGACAGTGCCCTGGCCCTGCTGCGCGCCACCCAGGAGCTGGCCGACTGCGCCGATGCCAGCGCCGCCCCCGTGCTCGTGGAGGTGCTCGGCTTCAACAACCCCGGTGCGGCGGTGGCCGCCGTGGATGGCCTGATCAGCCTGGGGGCTGGGGCCGTGGAAGCGCTGCTGCAGCTCGACCCTGACAACTACGGAGCCCGGGCCTGGGCCGTGCGGGCCCTGGCCGGCATCGGCGATGTGCGCGGCCTGGAGCTCCTGCTCGATGCCCTCGGCAGCGACGTGGCCGCCAGTGTGCGCAGGGCCGCCGCCAAGGGGCTCGGCCAGCTGCAGCTGGGCACCCTGCCCGAGGCCGAGCAGCAGCCCACACGCCGCCGCTGCCTCGAAGCCCTGCTGGCCGCCACGGCCGATGGCGAATGGGTCGTGCGCTACGCGGTGGCCGTGGGACTGGAGGCCCTGGTTCGGGAGCTGCCCAGCACAGCGCCGGAACGGCACCAGGCCCGCGCCGGCCTAACGGCCCTGGGCGAGCCGAGCGGGGATACTCCCCCCGTCGTGCAGCGCCGCGCCAAGCTGGCCCTCTCGCGGCTGGAGGAGACATGACACGGGTGCTGTTCGTGTGCCTGGGCAACATCTGCCGCTCGCCAGCCGCCGAGGGGGTGTTTCTGCACCTGTTGGCCCAGGCCGATGCCAGCGACCGGTTTGTGGTGGATTCGGCCGGCACCGGCGGCTGGCATGTGGGCAAGACCGCGGATCGGCGCATGCGGGAGGCCGCCAGCCGCCGCGGCATCGCGCTCACCAGCCGGGCCCGCCAGCTGGAGCGGGCCGACCTGAACCGGTTCGACCACATCCTCACGATGGATGCCAGCAACCTGGCCCACGTGCAGGCCCTGGCCGAGGAAGCCCGCAGCGGCGGCCAGCAGGCCCGCATCGAGCCCCTGGTGCGCTATTGCAGCCGCTTTGACGCCCACGAGGTGCCCGACCCCTACTACGGCGGCGAAGAGGGGTTTGAGCACGTGCTCGATCTGCTGGAGGATGCCTGCACTGGACTGCTGCAGGCCCTGGAGCACTAAGCCGTCGGCGTCGGCCAGGCCTCCTCCGGCACCCGCTCCCGGAAGTGATCCACCAGGGCCTGGATCACCGCCTCGATGGCCAGGCCATCGGTTACCAGCTCCACCGCATCGTCGGCCTGGCGCAGCGGGGCCACCTCCCGACTGGAATCCAGGTGGTCGCGCTCGGTGATCTGGGCTTCGAGCTCGCCCAGAGGAGGCACCGCAAAGCCCTGCTGCTCCAGATCCAGGGCACGGCGACGGGCCCGCTCAGCCACCGTGGCCGTCAGGAACACCTTGAGTTCCGCATCGGGGAACACGGCCGTGCCGATGTCACGGCCCTCAGCCACCAGCCCCCCCTTGCGCCCCATCGCCTGCTGCTGGGCGGTCAGCGCCTGGCGCACACAACCATGGGCCGCCACCCTGGAAACCTGGGCGGTGACCTCGGGGCTGCGAATGGCGGCCGTGACGTCGTGGCCGTTGATGCGCACCTGTTGCTCTCCACCGGAACCGGAGCGCAGCTGGAGGTCGAGATCCACCAGCAGGGGCGCCACGGCTGCCGCATCGCTCGGATCGGCGCCCTGGCGCAGCACCCACCAGGTGAGGGCCCGGTACATCGCTCCTGTATCGAGGTAGATCAAGCCCAGCCGCTTGGCGAAGGCCCGGGTGACAGTGCTCTTGCCCGCCCCCGCCGGACCATCAATGGCAACGATCGGCTGGCGAGACATCAGAAACACGTGATCGATCAGGCGGCTGGGACCGCAGTGCACCGCCGCGGCCAGCAGAGCCATGCCCTGCACCTGCGACAACGGCTCCAGGCTATGGGGCGCCACCAGCTCCACATAATCCACCAGCAGCCCCGCCGCCTCCAACTGGGCAGACAAACCGGCCGCCAAGGCGTCGCTTTGACACCGGCCGGCCTCCACCTCGGCGGCGATCGCGGCCAGGCTCGCCGGCAGGGCTGCAGCCTGCTGACGCTGGTGGAGCGAGAGGCGGCGATTGCGGGAGCTGCAGGCCAGCCCGTCGGCCTCGCGCACCGTGGCGCAACCCTGAATCCGCACCGGCAGGCCCAGGTCCGCCACCACCCGGCGCAGGATCACCAGTTGCTGCCAGTCCTTCTCTCCGAGCCACAACCGATCGGGACGCACCAGGGCCAGCAGCCGCACCACCACGGTGGCCACCCCCTCAAAATGCTGCGGGCGGCTGCGGCCACATAACACCTGGCGCAGCGCCAGTGGCGGGCTGACCCGGGTCAATCCAGCCTCACCCTGGGGATAGACCTCCGCCACGTTCGGCGCAAACAGCGCTGTGGCGCCGGCAGCGGCGGCCAGGGCGACATCGGCGCTGAGGTCGCGCGGATAGGTGTCGAGATCCTCGCCGGGGCCGAACTGCAACGGATTGACAAACACGCTCACCAGCACGGGCGGCACGGCACCTGCCCAGGGCTCCGCCGCCCGCCGGATCAGCTGCTGGTGCCCCGCATGCAGGGCCCCCATCGTGGGAACGAACTGCACCGCACCGGACTGCTCACGCCGCCAGGCGAGCAAATCGTCTCGGGTGTGGAGCAACTGCACGGGAAAACGGCGGGCCAACAACACAAAGCCCATCCGCCAGATTGGCGGATGGGCTGAAGAAGAGCTGCCGAGCAGCTCAGATCACTGGAGCAATTCGAGGCGCACCTGCGCGATGCCGCTGGCGGTGACACCCAGGGTCTGGGCAGCCCCATGGGCCAGGTCAATCACGCGTCTGCCATGGAAGGGGCCGCGATCGTTGATGCGAACCACTGCGCTGCGGCCGTTCCAGAGGTTGGTGACCCGAACCTTGGTGCCGAAGGGCAGGGTGCGGTGGGCTGCCGTGAGGGTGCCGGGGCGGAACACCTCACCATTGGCGGTGCGATTGCCGTAAAAGCCCGGTCCGTACCAGCTGGCCTCACCATTAGCCGACTGCACCACCCGGGGGGTCGGCTTCGGAGCAGGAGCAATGGGGATGGAAGGAACCTGCTTGATCAGGCTTTCCGGAGGCGCGGACTCGCTGTCGGCCTCACGAATGGCAACGTCGTTGCTGGGTCCTTGGACCTCTGGGTTCGGCGTAGCAACAGCGACGGAATCGTTGGTGGTGGCTGCGCGGCTGGATTCGGCAATGGCGGGAACCAAGGCGCTACCAGAGAGAAGCAGGGCAAGGGCCCCCAGGGAAAAAGTGCGACGCATAACAAACGAAACCAGCTGCAGAAGCAGCAATCACCAACCAAGAGCTGTAGCCCCAGGCCAATCAGTGATTCGTCAGCGTTGGATTCGGTCTCGAACTGAATGGAGTTGAGATGCGAATTCGCGTTCGGGGTTCCTATCGGGAATTGACAACGAGGCAAAGTTAACGGCTGCGGCCGGTGGTTTCGGTCAAAAACGACACCCCAAGAACCGATCAGGATTTGTCATCAAATCTAGCAGCACAGGCCCTAACAGGGCTGAGCCGGTGTCAGCAAGCCACCCTGGCATCAGCGACCCAAATGATGGCCATCAGCGCAGCTGATTACAGCGTGTGCCAATCCGCCAATCGTCCATCAACCGGGCGGGTGGTCGCCAGCCGCGCGGGGGCAGCTGGCATTGGAGGATCAGGGAACAGCACCTGATGGACTTCGAGGGGATGGACTACCGCACTGCCGGCGTGGACGTGGTCGCAGGCCGGGCGTTTGTGGATCGCATCCGAGCCAGCGTGGAAGCCACCCGACGTCCCGAGGTGATGGGCAACCTGGGGGGCTTCGGCGGCTTCTGCCGTCTGCCGGCCGGACTGCGGGAGCCTCTGCTGGTGGCGGGCACCGACGGGGTCGGCACCAAGCTCGAGCTGGCGCAGACCCATGGACGCCACCACGACGTGGGCATCGACCTCGTGGCGATGTGCGTCAACGACGTCATCACCAGTGGGGCGGAGCCCCTGTTCTTCCTCGACTACATCGCCACCGGCAAGCTCAGCCCGGAGGCCATGGCCGAGGTGGTGCAGGGCATCGCCGAGGGCTGCCGGCAGAGCGGCTGCGCCCTGCTGGGCGGGGAAACCGCGGAGATGCCGGGGTTCTATGGCCCCGGCCGCTACGACCTGGCGGGCTTCTGCGTGGCCGTGGTGGAAGCCAGCGCCGTGATCGATGGCCGCGCCGTGGTCGCCGGCGACCGCATCCTGGCGGTGGCCAGCAGTGGCGTGCACAGCAACGGATTCAGCCTGGTGCGCCGCATCCTCGACACGCAGCCGGTGGACGAACGCACCCCATTGCCGGGCAGTGACCAGCTCCTGGTTCAAGCCCTGCTGACCCCCACCCGCCTCTACGGAGCCCTGGTGAAAGCCCTCCTGGCCAGCGGCCTGCCGATTCACGGCATGGCCCACATCACTGGCGGTGGCCTGCCGGAAAACCTGCCCCGCTGTCTCCCCGCCGGCGTGCATGGCGTGATCGACCCCAACAGCTGGTTGCGGCCTCCTGTGTTCAGCTGGCTGCAGGAGGCCGGCGATGTGCCGGAGGCCGATCTCTGGAACACCTTCAATCTGGGGGTGGGCTACTGCCTGGTGCTCCCTGCCGCCGCTGTACCCGAGGCCCTCGCCGTCTGCCAGCAGGCCGGCTACGACGCCTGGCAGCTGGGTGAGGTCGCCAGCGGCAGTGCCGGCGATCAACCCCTGGTGGGCCTGCCTTACCCGGATTGAGCGGAACCGAATCCGCTGCTGGCAAATTGCTTCACGTTGGCGGTCGCTGGCCAGGAAGGCCAACCCTGCTGCCTAGGGTGCTGACCTCGACACGTCACCATCCCTGATCAGCAGGTTGGTGGCCGAGCAGAACGAAGACAAATCAGGAGAGGCGTCATGACGCAATCAGTACGTTCACCACTAGGTTCACCGCGACGTCTGACGGGATCTGGCCTTGCCACCCCGGCGACTTCCACGGGTCCAGACCAGGGATCCCTGGGCTCCGGCCAGCGCGTCACCCGCCGTCGCAGCTCCGCCGGGCCGGTCCCCCCCAGCCGTCCCCTGCGACCGCGCGAGTCGGTGCCAGCCCCCCAGCGCGGTGGCCTGCGGCCCACCTTCCTCACCCTGCGGGATCACGGCAAGGTGTACGTGGCAGATCTGCCCCGGCTCTCCGACGGCCAGCTGGCCCACGTGGCCAAAGAGGCCCGGGAGGTGCTCGAAAGCCTCGGCCGCCGGCTGGAGGAGCTCGATGCCCAGCCGTTCCTCTCCCAGGCCGAGCAGGACACCCGCATCCGGGCCTCCACCAAGCGGGACGTGACCGAGCGCTTCATCCGCTCGATCGAGGACGAACTGCAGCTCCGCCACAACAACCCGGCCCTGCGGGCCGCCGCAGGCGAGTCCCTGGCACGGGCGTTCCTCGAGCTGGCCCGCCACCGGCTGCCCGGCGCCACCTTCGACTCCCTGCTGCAGGAAGCGCTGGCGGCCTGTGGACCGGAAGCGGCTGCGACCGAAGCCGAGACCCACGTCGACCCAGGAGCGAGCCCCGTGGTGCCGCTGGTGCGCCCCCAGGCGATGCCCGTGGTGCTCACCCTCGATCCAACCCCCCAAGCGGGCTAAGCGCTCTGGAAGGGGTTGGCCGGCATGCCAGCCGCAAGTCCCAGGGCCAGGGCGTCCAGGCGTCGATGCTCCTCGGCACGCAGCGACCAGGTGAGCGCGGCCGCCGCATCCTCGACCTGATCGGGGCGGCGCAGGCCCGGAATCGGCATGGCGCCGTGGGCCCGACACCAGTTCAGGGCCACGGCAGACAGGCTGGCGTCGTGGGCGGAGGCAATCCGGCCCATCTCCGCCTGGAGCTCCACAAGGGCCGGGCCGAGTCGGCGAAACAAAGCTCCCCGCGGGCCCGTCGGCCAGGCCTGGCTCTGGAGCGGCCGGGCCAACAACCCCAGGGCCAGAGGGCTGTAGGCGATCAGACGGATGCCGAGCTCGCGGCACACCTCAGCCACGCCGCCCGGCCGGATCGGATCGGGGGCCAGCAACGACAGCTGGACCTGCAGGCTGCTGAGCGCCACGCCCCGTTCAGCGAGCCGGCGGTGCACGGCCCGCAGCCGCACAGGACCCATGTTGGACACCCCAAGGGCGCCCGCCTCACCCTGCAGCACCAGATCGGCCAAGCCCTCCAGCAGGGGCGCCTCCTGCCAGGGGGCATAGCGGGCGGTGCTCCAGTGGAGCTGCACCAGATCGATGCGGCCGCCGAGGCGCCGCTGCGAGGCGGCGAAACCGCGCTGGTAGCCGCGGCGCCCCAGCCGCCAGGGGAAGGGGGCCAGCTTGGTGGACAGGCACAGCCTGTCCCGTTGCGGGGGCGTGAGGGCAGCACTGAACCGGCCCAGCAGGGCCTCGCTGCGACCGTTGAAACGACCGGTGCCGTAGGAGTCGGCGGTGTCGAACAGTTGTAGACCGCAGGCGACAGCCCGCTGGAATGTGGCCTCCAGAACGGGATCCTGGCTGGGGTCGTATCCCCAGAGCAACTGGTTCCCCCAGGCCCAGGTGCCCACGCCGATCCCTGGCGCCGAGCCCTCCACTCCGCCAACATCAGTCAACGGATGCGCCATGGTGGGTTGCCGTGCCTGCGGTGCTGCCCTCACGATGCCTGACATCCCCAACCCTGGCAGCGTCGACAACAGAACTCCGGCCACGGGCGAACCAGCCCCCGCCCCTGAGCCCATTCTTTGCCAACACTGCGGGCGCACCGCCAGCAACGGCATCAGCTGTCAGGGCAGCTGCGTGGCCGACTCGGGCTATTGAGTCGCCCCCTGACCTGATGCCTCTCCCGCTGCCGATTCGTCGCCTGGCCGTCCACCACGGGCTGGCTCCGATCACCAGCCTGGCCCTGCTGCTGAGCCTGGGCAACGCCGTGCAGGGGGAAGGGTTCGGCCGCTGGGACACCACACTGCGGGAGTGCACCCTCCTCCACGGGCTGGTGGAGCTGCCGCTGCAGGCCCATCGACAGCCATGCCAGCGACTTCGGCTCGAGCAGAACATGGAGGGGCTCCTCAGCGTGCGGCTGATCCAACCATCGGCTCACCAGCGCTTCGGCAGCCAGAACCTGATCTTCGGTGGGGTGCTGGCCGAAGGGCAGCAGACGATGCGCTGCGATGCCAATGGCGAATGCCAGCCCCGCTGGCCGATCCACCTCGAGGTGGCCACCGTGGCCAGCAACCTGATCAATGGCCAGGGGGTGGCGCCCACCCTGCCGATGGCCCAGCTGGCCAGAGGCCGCTGCCGGCTGGAGCGCCGCACCCTGCAGTGCCAGGCGCGCGACCAGAACGGACAGTTCTGGGAGGCCAAAGGTCGGCACTGATCCGGCGCAACCACCTCATGCTCGCCCTGCATCTCCGACGGGATCGGGGCACTGGCCTGGCACCCATCAAGATGTTTCTCACAGCCTGGGCAGGTAGCGGACTTTCTGTTTCCGTATCTAAAAGTCTGGCGTTGATTGCAGGCTCCAGCAGAAAGCAAGGAAGGTTGCTCATTGAGCGACCCTCACGAAAACCGAGCATCCCAGGACCCTCATAGACCCCGCGGGAATCGAGATGGTGATGCGCCGATTCCTGCGGATTACCGCTTCAGGAAGTGCATTGCCTGGCACGACCTACGCTTTCAAAAAGACCGCAAATTCTCGAGCAAAATCCTTCATTTTCAGGAATTCATCGATCGATGCAACCCCAGTCAGCGGGAAGATGCCCGCCTGCCCAAATCATCATTCGATGGATCGGCTGGCGTCTTTGTTCAGCGATGCCTGGAGTCGTTCAACCGCCAGGCCTGTCTCAGGGATCCAGCCGGGGGCAGCTCCATCGCCACCCGCGCCATCACTTCGTCAAGCGTTCCGCCAGCGCAGACCCTTCACTTTGGTCATCGCCTGCACACCAGGCAATTGGACCGAGACTGAACGCTGCCGCCCATTCCTGCTGGTGGAACTGGGCTTTGCCCGTGATGCGGAGAGCGTATCGCTTGGGGCGCGAACCTGGACTCCCGCTTGGAAACCGATCTCCTCAGGCCATAAAAAAGCGGACCCGTCCAGGACCGCTCGATGACCAGCCTTCATCCTATGAAGTTCTGTAACGGAGTGCGAGCAGCGGGTGTCTTCTCAGGAGCGTTTCGCCCAGATCCGCTCCAACGACTGGCGAAAATCCTAGGCGCTCAGGGGGCTTGCCAGGTCACGCCTGCGGAGGGTGCTGCTGATCCACCAGACCTGCAGTCCCCCAAAGACAAGGGCGACCAGACCCAGTTGGAGGTATCCCCAGTTCAGGTGCTCCATCAGACCGCCTGCTGATCCTTCCGCCAGCTCCGCTCCAGGGACTGCCGGAAGCGTTCGGTGCTGAGATGACCGCCCAGCAGGTGCCTGCGGAACAGGGTGGTGATGCGCCAGAACTTCAGCCCCGCAGCAAACGCAAACACCACCCAGGGCACCAGCATCCAGAGGGGGTTGGTCTCCACGTCGCCTACTTCCTGCTGCCTTCCAGGTCGGTGTCGGATCCGCTCTGGTGCCCGTTCAGGTGCTTCTCACAAGCATTGGCGGTTGTAGCGATCAGCAGGGTCGCAGCGGTCAGGGCAAGGAGCAGCAGGCGCTTCATCGGGTCTGGGGAACTGTGATCAGGGTATGGGGGATGGCGCCGGGGCGCTCGCGGTGTCACGGGGCGCTCAACACAGCTCCGCAGCAAGGCGCCGAATCACCTTGCGCTCACCGTCGCAAAGATGAAACAAAAAACAAGCAGTCCATTTAGCGCCAAGCACTAAGCCATTAGCGCCTTAAAAAGGCAAGCCTCAGCTCGACACTCCACACTCAGTGCCTGAAGCAATATTCAGAAAGAGGCGGCACCCAGATTCGAACTGGGGGTAAAGGATTTGCAATCCTCTGCCTTACCACTTGGCCATGCCGCCGGACAGGGAGCAAACTCCCTGCAGCGGATCGTATCAGCCATGGCATGTCCTCCCGTCTGCTGGTTCTGAGCAACGGCCACGGGGAGGATCTGATCGCCCAGCGCGTGCTCCACGCCCTGCGGCAGCGGCGGCCCGATCTGATCGTGCGGGTGCTGCCCCTGGTCGGCCTGGGCGACGCCTTCGCCGCCGACGAAGCCGCGGGCCATCTGCAGCGGCTCGGCCCCCAGCTGCAGCTGCCCAGCGGCGGCTTCAGCAACCAGAGCCTGCGGGGCCTGGCCCGCGACCTGGCCGCCGGCCTGCCCCTGCTGAGCTGGCAGCAGCTGCACCTGGTGCGCCGCTGGGCCCGCCAGGGGGATCCGGTGCTGGCCGTCGGCGACCTGCTGCCCCTGCTGCTGGCCTGGTGCGGCGGTGGTCGTTTCGGCTTCATCGGCACCCCCAAGAGCGACCACACCTGGGCCTCGGCGGGGCCAGCCGGCTGGCGCCCGACCCCCCTGGCGGATGCCTACCACCGCTGCAAGGGCAGCGAATGGGATCCCTGGGAATGGGCCGTGATGGGCAGCCGGCGCTGCCGGCTCGTGGCCGTGCGCGACCGGCTCACCGCCCGGGGGCTGCGCCGCCATGGGGTGGCGGCCCTGGCGCCGGGGAACCCGATGATGGATGGCTTCCCACACACTCCTGTGCCGGCCTGGCTGCAGAGCCAACGGCGTCTGGTCCTGCTGGCCGGCAGCCGCCTGCCCGAAGCGCTCGACAACGCCCGCCGGCTGCTGGGTTGCCTGGCGCTGCGGCAGCCGCCACAGGACACCGTGGTGCTGGTGGCCTCGGGTTCGACACCGGGGGGCGAATCGTGGGGCGGGCTGCTGGGCGCGGCGGGCTTCACACCGATGGCCCTGGATCCGGAAGCGGCCGCGATCGGCGCCCAGGCCAGCGCTCGCCTGGGGCGCTGGACCCTGCTGATCGGGCAGCACACCTTCAGACACTGGGCGAGCTGGGCCGAACTGGGCCTGGCCACCGCCGGCACCGCCACCGAACAGCTGGCAGGACTGGGGACGCCCTCCCTGTCGCTGCCGGGGCCGGGTCCGCAGTTCAAGGCTGGCTTTGCCCGCCGCCAGAGCCGACTGCTCGGCGGTGCCGTGCTGCCCTGCCAGGACCCGGAACAGCTGGCTCAGCGGCTGCAGGAGCTGCTCGATGACCCCGCTGAACGGGCGCGGCGCGGCTCCTGGGGCCGCCGCCGCATGGGGCCGGCCGGCGGCAGCGCCCGGCTGGCCGGCCTGGTGGAGCAACGGCTGCTGGGATGATGCGGCCATCTCCTGCCCTTGCGCCGCCCATGGCTGGCATTCCCGATCGGGCCTACAACGCCGCCTGCGGCAAGTTGGCCAGCCAACTGGGCATCAGCCTGGCGGCCGCCCGCCGCAAGGTCGACGTCCAGGCCTCCCAGGCGGGCCTGAAGGACACCCCCGCACGACTGGCCCTGGCCGAGCAGATGCTGGCCGACGCCCAGGACAGCGGCGCCAACCACCACGAGCTGCTCACCTCCCTGCTCGAGGCGGTGGGCAACGACGACAACTTCATGGTCGAAGACTGACGTCTGGCTGGATTGCCCCGCACCGCCTTGAGCCCCGCCCGGATGGATCTCAGCGGTTCCCGCCGGTGGAGTGCTCGAACAACAGGTGAAAGCGCTGGCGATCCAGATCCGCAAACACCGGAATGCAGCCGAAACAACGCTGGGCCAGCTCCCAGCGTTCTTCGCGCTTAAGCATGGTTTCCAGCCGGTCCCGGGCCGGTAGCAGGTAGCGCACATCCCCGGCGGCATAGGCCAACTGGGCATCGGAGAGATCTTCAACCCGGCCCCAGTCGGAGCTCTGGGCCTGCTTGTCGAGCTCGACGCCCACCAGCTCCTGCACCACGTCTTTGAGGCCGTGGCGAGGGCTGTAGGTGCGGCCCAGGCGACTGCCGATCTTGGTGCAGAAGATCGGATTCACAGCAATGGCCAGATTTTCGGCCAGGGCCGCCACATCGAAACGGGCGAAATGGAACACCTTCTCGATCGCCGGGTTCTCCATCAGCGCCTGGAGCCGGGGCGCCTGGCTCTGGCCCCGGCTGAGCCGGATGCAACACACGTTGTCATGGTCGTCGCAGATCTGCACCAGGCAGAGGCGGTCGCGGCCGTGGATCAGGCCCATGGCCTCCGTGTCCACCGCCAGGGCCCGGGCGCCGGCATAGAGGGCGGCCCACTCCGCATCAAGGTCAGCATCGAATACGGCGAAGCGGGCAGGGGCCGGCAGGTTGCTGGGGGCGGACGGGGCGGCCATGCAAAAGGTTCAGATGCGGGTCCATGCTGGCAAGCCACGGCCCGCCGGGCCGGCGGCACAATGGGGTGATGGCCAATCTCGGCTCCACCCTGCTTCTCACCCTGCTCCTGGCCATCGGCCTGGTGTTCTTTCTGCGGGCCGCCAGCAAAGACCGCACCACCGTGGTCGAAGTGCGCTCCTCGCGGCCGCCGCTGGAGGTGCTCAGCCGCCTCAGCGAGTGGTTGCAGCAGCGCGGCTGGCAAACCGAGTCGAGTGATCCGGAGCGGCGTCACCTGCGCTTCCGCGCCGAAGTGGCCGCCAGCCCCTGGCTGGCCGTGCTGCTGTCGGTGCTGGGGGCCGTGGGGGCCGCCTGCCTGGGACTGGTCCTGCGCCAATTGCTTCCCCAGCTGGGCTGGTGGCCCCTGCTGCTGGCGCTGCTCGGCCCGGCGGCGGGCCTGATCTACCGCAACCGGGCGATGCGGGCCGAAACCCTGGAGCTGCGCCTGATCAGCCACGACAGCGCCACCGGCAGTGCCCTGCGGCTGCGCGCCCACCGCGACGAGCTGATCGCCCTGGAGCTGGAACTGGGCCCCGAGCTGGGCCTGTTCAGCGACGGCAAGCTGCTGAGCTCACCCATCTAGCCCCCCTGCCAGGACCGCCATGGATCGAGGTCGGTGGGTTCGTGCCGTGCTGCTCGGGGCCCTCATCCTGGGCTCCGCCGCCGCCGCTCAGGCCCCGCCGCTGGCGAACCTGGATCCCCTGACGGGTCCCCGCAGCCGGCTGAGCAAAGACTGGCTGGGCCAGACCCCCCTCCCCAGCCACACCGAAATCCTGGTGATGGCCGGCCATGCCGACTCCCAGGCCATCGGTGGAGCCGGTACGGCGGGTGCCGCAGTCGACCTGGCCGGGGCCGCCCCGATGCAGCCCGGCATCCGCGACGAGCTCCACTGGAACCTGCTCACCGCCCAGGCCGTGGCGGCCCTGGGGAAGCAGCGCGGCCTGGCGATCCGCTTCTACGAACCGCCCCTGCGCACGATCGCCGACGGCGATGATCCCCGCACCAACTGGAGCATGGGCAAGGCCCATGCGGCGGCCGGCGGCTATGCCCTGGAGATCCACTACGACGCCTACGGTCCTGATGGGGTGGGCTCGGGCCTGATACCGCCACTGCATCGCCCGCCCAGCCGCCTCGACGAAAGCCTGGCGCTGGCCTTTGGCCCCTACCCCCTGCTCTACCGCAACGGCCTCGGGGCCCCCAGGCGGGGCATTGCCATCCTGGAGATCGGCAAGCTGGAGGGCAGCCTGGAGGCGGCCCTGCGCAATCCCCGCAGCCGCGACGCGGCGATCGCCGCCATTGCCGAGCGGGTGGTGGATGCGCTGCAGCAGGGCCTTGCACCCACTGGTCTGGCTCAGGAGGCTCTGGAACCGGCGGGTGTGGCGATCAGCCCACCGCCTGATGGGGTGCGCAGCGACCCGCAAGCGAACCGTCCTCCAACCAGTTCTGGGGGCGAGTGAAGAGGTCGGTGAGCAGGGCCTCGCGGCTGCCTGCTTCCGGCTGATAGCCGTATTCCCAGCGCACCAGCGGCGGCAGCGACATCAGGATCGACTCAGTGCGGCCGTTGGTCTGCAGGCCGAAGATCGTGCCCCGGTCGAACACCAGGTTGAACTCCACATAGCGACCGCGGCGGTAGAGCTGGAAGTCGCGCTCACGGGTACTGAAAGGCGTGAACTGCCGTTTTTCGGCGATGGGTAGGTAGCTGGGCAGGAAGGCATTGCCGCAGGCGGAGGCCAGCTGGAACAGCTGCTCCCAGCTCTGGCTCACCGCACCCGCGGCCTGGCTGGCGGCCGCGGCCGGGCCACTCGGGTCCTGGCCCTTGTAGAGCACGCCGCGGGGATCCTGATAGTCGTAGAAGATGCCGCCCACCCCGCGGGTTTCCTGGCGATGCTTGAGGAAGAAATACTCGTCGCACCAGGGCTTGAACACCGGGTAGTAAGCCGGGTTCACGCTGTCGCAGGCGCCCTTGAGTGTGCGGTGGAAGTGCTGGGCGTCCTCCAGGAACGGGTAGTAGGGGGTGAGGTCGGCGCCACCGCCGAACCACCACACCGGTCCAGCCTCGAAATAGCGGTAGTTGAGGTGAACGGTGGGGATGTAGGGGTTGCGGGGGTGCAGCACCATCGAGGTGCCGGTGGCAAACCAGCGGTGCCCTTTGGCTTCCGGGCGCTGACTGAGGATCGAGGGGGGCAGCTCGGAGCCCTCCACCTCGGAGAAATTGACGCCGCCCTGCTCAAAGACGCGGCCCTGCTTGATCACCCGCGAGCGGCCGCCACCGCCTTCGGGGCGCACCCAGCTCTCTTCGGCGAAGCTGCCCACGCCATCGAATTCCGCCAGGCCGGCGCAGATGGAGTCCTGGAGGCCCATGAGCAAGGCCTTGGCCCGGGCCCGGGAGTCGGCGGGAGGGGCCTCCAGTGCCAACTCCTGCCCGTGGGGCTTCGAGGCCCGTCCGGCCAGCTTGTTTTTGCCACGCGCCAGCAGGGCCTTGAGCATCGACAGTGCACCGAAGAGGCGCCGGAAAGGTCTCACCTTTTCAGGCCACCCCCCACACACACAAGTGTTCGAGAGGGTCTGTCACGGCGCGTCTGCAGCCAGGACTTCGGCCACGGCCCCTAGGATCACACACCCTCATGGCAATCCCGATGGCTTCTGCGGAGCAGGCCCTTGCCGCCCTCAACGCCGTCCTGGATGCGGGCAGCGGGCGCAGCCTGATGGAGCTGGGCTGGATCCAGGAACCGCGGCTGGAAGGCGGTCGGGCCGTGTTCCGCTTGGCCTTGCCGGGCTTTGCCCAGGGTCAGCGCGACCGCATCGCCGCCGAGACACGAGCCGCCCTGCTCGCCCTCGATGGGGTGAACGACGTGCAGATCGAACTGGCCCAACCCGCCGGAGCGGCACCGATCGGAGCCGCCGGCCACGGTGCGGGCGGCCAGGGACAGCTGCCGGAACGCCAGGCCATCCCGGGCGTCCGTCAGGTGATCGCCGTCAGCAGCGGCAAAGGGGGCGTGGGCAAGAGCACGGTGGCCGTCAACCTGGCCTGCGCCCTGGCCGCCTCCGGACTGAAGGTCGGTCTTCTGGATGCCGACATCTACGGGCCCAACGCCCCGACCATGCTGGGGGTGGCTGACCGCACCCCCGATGTGCGCGGCGAAGGCGCCAACCAGGTGCTGACCCCGATCGAGACCTGTGGCATCGCCATGGTGTCGATGGGGCTGCTGATCCAGGACAACCAACCGGTGATCTGGCGGGGACCGATGCTCAACGGCATCATCCGCCAGTTTCTCTATCAGGTGGATTGGGGCCAGAGGGATGTGCTGATCGTGGATCTGCCGCCAGGCACCGGCGACGCCCAGCTGACCATCGCCCAGGCCGTGCCGATGGCCGGGGCGATCATCGTCACCACCCCACAGCAGGTCTCTCTCGCCGATGCCCGCCGGGGCCTGGCGATGTTCCTGCAGATGGGTGTGACTGTGCTGGGCGTGGTCGAAAACATGAGTGCCTTCATTCCCCCGGATGCTCCCGATAAGCGTTATGCCCTGTTTGGCAGCGGCGGGGGGACCCGCCTGGCGGAGGAAGCCGGCGTGCCCCTGCTGGCCGAACTCCCGTTGGAGATGCCTGTCCGGGAGGGCGGCGACAGTGGTCGCCCCGTGGTGCTCAGCCATCCAGAATCGGCCAGCGCCCAGGCCTTCCAGGCCCTGGCTCAGCGCATCGGAGCCGCCCACCTGGTGCCGGCCTGAATCGGATGTTGGGCCAGTGGGGGCGAGGCGACAGCCGATTCTTCAGGGGCCGCAATGCCCGCCGCCGCATTCTGGCCGACGTCGACCTGCTGCTCTGGGGCATCCCACTGGCCATGGTGGGACTGGCCGGGATCCTGATCGCCAGTACCCAGCGCCAGGCGAATTACGCCGATTGGTATCAACACTGGATCACGGCCGCCGTGGGCATGGTGGTGGCCCTGGTGCTGGCCCGGATGCCGGTGGAGCGGCTGATCCCCTGGAAATGGCCGATCTATGTGGGCATGGTGGCCAGCCTGATCGCCGTGAGGATCGTGGGCACCAGCGCCCTGGGGGCCCAGAGCTGGATCAACATCGGCGGCTTCTACGTGCAGCCTTCGGAATTCGCCAAGGTGGGCGCGATCCTGCTCCTGGCCGGCGTGCTGGCCCGGCACCCGGTTGATCGGCCGGTCGATCTGGTGCGGCCCGTCGGCCTGATCAGCCTGCCCTGGCTGTTGGTGTTCGTGCAGCCCGACCTGGGCAGTTCCCTGGTGTTCGGAGCCGTGCTGCTGGTGATGTTGTTCTGGGCGGGGATGCCCGGGGCCTGGTTGATTCTGCTGCTCTCTCCCCTGGTGGCGGCCATCGTGGCCGGAACCCTGCCCTGGCTGCTGCTGGGCTGGATTCCGCTGATGGGCTGGCTGGCCTGGAAAAGCCTGCCCTGGAAACGGGTGGCCCTGGCCATCAGCCTGGCGGTGCAGGGTGTCTTCGCGGTCGCGACCCCATGGCTGTGGGAACACGGCCTGCGGCCCCACCAGCGGGCTCGCCTCACCCTGTTCCTCGATCCCGCCCAGGATCCCCTCGGTGGCGGTTACCACCTGCTCCAGAGCACCGTGGGCATCGGCTCGGGTCAGATCTGGGGCACGGGGCTGATGAATGGCTCCCTCACCAAACTGCGCTTCATCCCCGAGCAGCACACGGATTTCATCTTCAGCGCCCTCGGCGAGGAAACCGGCTTTCTCGGCTCGGTGCTGGTGGTGGCTGGGTTTGTGCTGCTGATGTGGCGGCTGCTGCAGATCGCCGGAAGGGCCCGCAGCGACTACGAAGCTCTGGTGGTGGTGGGAATCGGCGCGATGCTGATGTTCCAGGTGGTGGTCAACATCAACATGACGATCGGACTGGGACCGATCACCGGCATCCCGTTGCCCTGGCTCAGTTACGGACGCTCCGCCATGCTCGTCAACTTCATCGCCCTCGGCCTGTGTGCCTCCGTGGCCCGCCGGGGCCGTCCCGGCCAGGGGCGCTGGTGAGCCTGGCCGACCTGCGACG
>JBILUH010000072.1:0-8173 GCA_044371095.1 Cyanobium sp. | reverse complement strand
ACGCAAGCACCGTCTCTGCGTGTCTCCGGCTCCTCTGTCTCCCACTCCTCTGCAGACCTGGCAGGGCTCGGCCCTGGTGGTGGGCTGCGGCGGCATCGGTCAGGCGCTGCTGGAGGAGCTGGCGCGGCGGGCGCCCCAGCTGCAGCTGCTGGGCGCCTCGCGCCGTGACTGGCGGCATCCCGGAGAGGCCCGCTGGCCAAGGGTGACGCACCTTCCCCTGGATCTGGTCGACGATGCCAGCCTCGCCCAGCTCCATTCCGGCCTTGAAGCGTTCCCCCCCCTACGGCTGGTGATCCACACCGCCGGATTGCTCCATGGCTCCAGCCTGCAGCCTGAAAAACGCCTCAGCCAGGTGAGCCGTGCCGCCCTGGAGCAGAGCTTCGCGGTGAATGCCTTTGCCCCCCTGCTGTTGGCCCAGGCCCTGGATGCCGCGCTGCCTGCGCAGGCCCCGTTCCACTTCGCCAGCCTCTCGGCCCGGGTGGGCAGCATCAGCGACAACCACCTGGGCGGCTGGTACGCCTACCGGGCCGCCAAGGCAGCCCAGAACCAATTGCTGCGCACACTGGCGCTGGAATGGCGCCGCAGAAAGCCCCAGGGCTGCGTGAGCCTGCTGCATCCCGGCACCACGGCTACGGCCCTCTCCAGCCCCTTCCAGGCCGGTGTGGCGCCGCAGAAGCTGTTCAGCCCCGCACGGGCTGCCGGGCAGCTGCTGGACGTCCTGGAGGGGCTCAGTCCGGAGCAGACCGGCCAGTTCTGGGCGTGGGACGGCCAGCCCATTCCCTGGTAAGCGGGTGCTGCCCGGGGGGCAACCGGTGCTGCCCGGGGCAGGGCAGGCCTCGGCAAGCCAAGCCTCAGGCAGCGTTGGCCTGCAGCAGAGCCAGGGGGATCACCTCCAGGGCGGAGTCCTCCGTGGCCTCCAGACGCACCGGCGGAGCCATGCCATCTTCGTAGGCCTCCAGCCAGCGGGGAGCGCAGACGCACCAGTGGTCGCCGGGCCTGAGGCCCGGGAACCCGTAGGCCGGCGCCGGGGTGCTCAGGTCGTTGCCCTGGGCCTGGCTGTAGCGCAGGAACGCCTCCGTCACCACGCAGCAGACGCTGTGGCGACCCAGATCAGCCGCATTGGTGCGGCAATGACCATCGCGAAACCAACCGGTCATGGGCTGACAGCCGCACACGACGAGGGGCTGACCCAACACATTGAGGTCGGGGCTGGTGCCAGCACTGGACTCGCTCACGGGATGACGTACGGAAGGGCGGCGGCCCAAGTCTGGCCAATGGTTCGGGCCGTTGCAGGGCACGCCCAGGAACGATGTGATCCAGCCGATCCGGGCCAACACTCCGGCACAAAGTTGGGCCGGGTGGTTGACGGATTCCGGGGGGGAGGCGTTAAAGGTCAGTGAGCGCGTTCATCTTGTTTATCAGCGCGGGCCCCCTTCATGAGCTGGGAATTCACCGAAGATGCGGCCTTTCTGGCCCTCTGCGACGCCTACAAAGAGAGCGGTGAACCCTCCGCCATGGAATTCCTCGCCCACGGCGAAGGGGCCTTCCATTTCCAGGAACTCACCCAGAACGCCGCCGGCGAAGGCATCGATCTGAGCGACTCCTCCGACCTGGAGGAGTTTCAGCAGGAGGTGATCGATGCCCTCGAGGAGATGTGCAGCTAGGCACGCTGCGCTGGTGACGCCCTGAGAACGCGCCGAGACCACGGCCGGTTTGTGCCCGTGGAGCTCAGGAAGTGCGTGGTCAGGCGAGGCACGGGCTCAGCCGTAGAAGAAGGCAATCTCCTTGGGCTTGAGACCTTCCCAGCCCGCCGCCTGCAACCGGGCATCGAGGGTGGCCTGATCGAAGTGCTTGGAGCCTGTTTTGACGATCCGGTTGCGCATCGATTTCTTGACACCACTGCGGGCGCGCTGGCTCTCCAGATCCATCACCTCCGTGTAGAGGGCGACCATCTCGGTGGGAATCGGGGTGCCGTCGAGGTCGATGCCCGAGGAGATGGCGGCATCAACGCCGCCAGGTCCGGCAATGGCCATGGCCGTGCTTCACAAGAACAACCAGGCTAGAGGGCCCCACACTCGAACTCAGAACCCACACAACATTCGGGATCTCAGGCCGAGAAGTAGCGGGCCTGGCTGTGCAGTGCCACCAGGGCCGTGGTGCTCTGCTCAGGCTCCAGCTGGTCGCTCTCATCCATCGACAGACCGATCCGATCGGCCCCGAGCCAGGTGAGCTGCTGCCGGGAGTCAGCCACGTTCGGGCAGGCCGGGTAGCCAAAGGAATAGCGGCTGCCGCGGTAACGCTGGGCCAGCACATCCCTCAGCGGCATCTCGGCTGAATCGGGAAAGCCCAGCTCACGGCGAATCCGGGCATGCACCCACTCCGCCAGGGCCTCCGCCATCTGCACCCCCAGGCCGTGGAAATAGAGGTAGTCGGTGTATTGATCGGCCTTGAACAGCTCCTGGGCGAAGCGGGTGGCGCGTTCGCCCATGGTCACGGCCTGCATGGGCAACACATCGGTTGGCGACACCGTGCCATCCGCTCCCAAGGCAAGATCGCGGTAGAAGTCGGCGATGCAGTAGCGGTTGCCGGAGCGCTGACGCGGCAACGCAAAGTGCCCGAGCTCCTGGGTGCGCTCGACGGGGTCGAACAGCACCACGCTGTTGCCGCTGCGGCCGCAGGGGAAGAAGCCATAGGCCACCCGGGGTGACAGCAACTTTTCCGCCAGACATCGCTGCTTCCACTGCTGGAGAACGGGCTCCGCCTTCTCGGCCAGCATGGCTTCATAGTCGGCGCGGCTCTGCTGCTGGGTCTTGCGCAACTGCCATTGGCCGGCGAACAGGGCGTTGCGATCGAGATAGGCGAACACCTCCTCCAGGTCGATCTGCTCCTCGGTCAACACCTGACTCCCCCAGAACGGAGGCTCCAGGGCGGGCTCTTCAGGGACGGCTTCAGAACGCTGGTCGTTGGGTGCGGCCTCCGGTGCACCCGCCACGGCGGCGGCGGGCTCAGCCGGGGCTTCAGGCTCCGTGCTGCCAGCCGGCGCGGCGGCAGCATCACTGGCAGCCAGGCTCACACCTTCGGGAATCGGACCCAGGAAACCCTGGTGATCGTCCCAGGCATCGGCGGCCTTGGCCTCCATCAGCGCATCCATGAAGCGCAGATCGGCGAAAGCATCACGGCCGTAGATCACCTGACCCCGGTAGGCGGCGCGGCAATCGCCATGGACGAAGCGGGGCGTGAGGGCGGCACCGCCGAGGATCACTGGCACCGCAATGCCGGCGTCATTGAAGGCCTCCAGGTTGTCCTTCATGAAGGCGGTCGACTTCACCAACAGGCCGCTCATGGCGATGCAATCGGCCTGATGCTGCTGCTGGGCTTCGATGATCGCCTCGCAACTCTGCTTGATACCGAGGTTGATCACCTCGTAGCCGTTGTTGGTGAGGATGATATCGACCAGATTCTTGCCGATGTCGTGCACATCGCCCTTCACGGTGGCGATGAGAAACTTGCCCTTGGCCGAGCTCTCACCCTCGGTTTTCTCCATGTGGGGCTCAAGCTGGGCCACGGCCGCCTTCATGGTTTCGGCGCTCTGCAACACAAACGGAAGCTGCATCTGTCCGGATCCGAACAGGTCGCCCACCACCTTCATGCCGTCAAGCAGGAAGGTGTTGATGATCTGCAGAGGCGGGTAGGTCTGCAGCGCTTCATTGAGAGAGGCTTCAAGGCCGATGCGTTCGCCATCGATGATGTGCTGCTTGAGTCGCTCCTCCACCGCCAGGTCGGCCAGGGAGGGTCCCGAGGCCCGGGCCTCCTTGGCACTGACACCCTCAAACAGGGTGGTGAGCACTGTCAGGGGGTCGTAGCTGCAGATCGCGCCGGGATCGTCCGTCTCGAAACGACGGCGGTCGTAGATCAAATCGCGACAGACCTGCTGATGCTCCTCGCTGATTTTGGCCAGGGGCAGGATCTTGGCGGGGCTGACGATCGCCGCATCCATGCCGGCTTCGCAGCAGTCGTGCAGAAAGACGGAATTGAGCACAATCCGCGCCGCCGGCGACAGACCGAAGCTCACATTGCTGACCCCCAGCACCACATGAACCCCGGGCAGATCGGTGCGGATGCGTCGGATCGCCTCCACGGTGGCCGCACCATTGAGGCGGTCCTCCTCGATACCAGTCGAGATCGGCAGGGCCAGAGGGTCGTAGAAGATCTCGTGGGCAGGAATGCCGAACTCGAGGGCATCGCGATAGGCCCGCTGGGCGATGGCGAATTTGCGCTCCGCGGTGCGCGCCATGCCCTCCTCATCGATGGTGCCCACCACCACCCCGGCGCCGTAGGCCTTGGCGAGCTCCAGCACCTTGAGGAAGCGCTCATCGCCGTCTTCGTAGTTGGTGGAGTTGAGGATGCACTTGCCACCAGCCACCTTGAGGCCGGCCTCCATCTTCTGCCACTCGGTGGAGTCGAGCATCAGCGGCAGGTTGACGTTGGTGACCAGACGGCTCACCAACTCGTGCATATCCCGCTCGCCATCGCGACCGACGTAGTCGACATTGACGTCGAGCACGTGGGCGTTCTCCTTCACCTGGCCGCGCGCCACCCCCACGAGGCCATCCCAGTCTTCTTCGGCCAGCAACTCACGCACCTTCTTGCTGCCACTGGCGTTGAGGCGCTCGCCGATGATCAGAAAGGAGTTGTCCTGGTGGTAGGGGGTGGTGCCGTAGATCGAGGCCGCGGAGGGCTCCACCTGCAGCAGGGGCCGCGCATGCTGGCTCTCGGGGGTGCGCACCGGCCGGGGCGCAGCATGCAGCTCGGCCGAAAGGTCTGCCAGGGCGCCGATGTGGGCGGGAGTGGTGCCGCAGCAGCCGCCGATCACCTGCACCCCGAGATCTTCGACGAAATGCATCAGCTGCATCTTCATCTCCACCGGCGTCAGGCGGTAATGGGCGACCCCGCCGATGTTCTCCGGCAGGCCGGCGTTGGGGATGCAGCTCACCACAAAGGGGCTGTGCTCGCTCAGGTGGCGGATGTGCTCCTTCATCTGCTCCGGGCCGGTGGCGCAGTTGAGCCCGAGCACATCGATCGGGAAGGGCTCAAGAATCGCCACCACCGCAGCGATGTCGGAGCCAACCAGCATCGTGCCGGTGGTTTCCATCGTCACGCTCACCATCAAAGGCCGGCGCTGGCCGGTCTTGGTGAAGGCCGCCTCAATCCCCTGCAGCGCTGCCTTGATCTGCAGCACGTCCTGGCAGGTTTCGACGATGAACAGGTCGACGTCGCCGGCCAGCAGCCCTTCGGCCTGCTCGGCGAAGGAGGCCTTCATCGTGTCGAAATCGACGTGCCCCAGGGTCGGCAACTTGGTGGTGGGCCCCATCGAGCCCGCCACAAAGCGGGGCTTCTCGGGGGTGGAGAAGGCATCGGCCATCTCCCGGGCCAGTTCGGCGGCCCGCTGGTTGAGGGCGAAGGCCTGATCAGCAATGTCGTATTCCGCCAACACCAGCGAGGTAGACCCGAAGGTGTCGGTTTCGATCACATCGGCACCCACCTCCAGAAACTGGCGATGCACCGCTTGCACCGCATCCGGGCGGGTGAACACCAGGACTTCGTTGCAGCCCTCCAGCGCCGCCCCACCGAAGTCGTCGGCGCTCAGGTCCATCTGCTGCAACGAGGTGCCGGTGGCACCGTCGAACACGAGCACGGGCCTCTCAGGGCCGTGCAGCCGCTCCAGAAAGCCCATCCGCTGTGTTACCCGGGATGCCACTGCCGTAACCATCACGCTCAACCGTCCACGCGGATCCGTGTCACCCAATGGTCATAGGCGGAATCACGGCCCTCCGTGATCGCCGTCAACCGCTCGCGGATCGCCTCCATCACCGGCCGATCGCTGGGCAGGTCGGTGGATTCGACACGACGAACGGGCGTCACTTTGGCAGCGGTGCCACTGAGGAAAACCTCATCGGCAACGAACAACTCGCTCTTGTCGACGGGGCGCTCCAGGGTGGGGATGCCCATGGACCTGGCCAGTTCCAGCACGCTGGCGCGGGTGATGCCCTCAAGGATGTCCTGGTCGACGCCGGGGGTGATCAGCACGCCATCGCGCACGATGAAGAGGTTCATGCCGCTGGCCTCACTCACCTTGCCGCGGCTGTTCAGTAGTAGAGCCTCATCAAAGCCACTCTTCACCGCCTCGGTCTTGGCGAGGGAGCTGGTGATGTAAGCGCCGCTGATCTTGCCGCGCAGGGGCAGGGAACGGTCTTCCTGGCGGGTCCAGGAGCTGATGCGGCAACTCACGCCCTCGGGGGAGAGGTAATCACCCAGTTCCAGGCCGTAGATCAGAAAATCGGTCTCGATGTTGTGCAGCCGTGGGGCGATCCCCAGGTCACTGGTGTACACGAATGGCCGCAGATACACCGGGCAGGTGGGTTTGTTGGCCCGCAGGAAGATGCCGATGGCGTCGTGAATGGTCTGCTCCGGCAGCTCGGTGAGCAGCAGCCGGGCGCTCTGGCTCAGCCGGCGGGCGTGGCGATCGGCACGGAACAGCAGGATCTCGGCGGGGTCACTGGGATTGGGCAGGGCCCTCATGCCACCGAAGGCCCCCGTGCCGTAATGCAGGGCATGGGTGGCCACCGACAGGGTGGCTTCCGCAAAGGGCACGCACTTGCCACCAAACCAGGCGTAGGGCAGGAACTGGTGCATGGTGGGGCGAAGCGGGCGGAGCTGACGCGTCGGCCGGAGGCCGGGTTGCCCCGATCTTCTCACTGCAGCAAGCAGGATGGGTCGATGCATCGCTTGGCATCGATACCGGGAGGAGGAGGGGCAGCCGATGTGGGTGCGCTGGTGGAGCAGCCTCCGGCACCGGTGCTGCTGCTCAGCAGTGCCGACACCGACCTGCTGGCCATCGACCAGCTGCTGGCCCAGGAGCCGCAGCTGCTGGGGGTTGAACTGCGGGGCCTGAACCTCGCAGCCCTGGCCCATCCAGCCCAGATCGACCATTACCTCAACGCGACCGTGCGCCAGGCCCGGTTGGTGGTGGTGCGACTGCTGGGTGGGCGCGGCCACTGGAGTTATGGCCTTGAGCAACTGGAGCTGTGGGCCGCTGCCCAGCCAGGCCGCCAGTTGCTGGTGCTGGCCGGCACCCCGGAGGAGGAGACCGCCCTGGCCGAAGTGGGCACGGTGGCGCCTGGATTGGCGGTGGGTCTGGCCCGCTGCCTGCGGGAGGGTGGGCCGGGCAACCTGCGGCGCCTGCTGGGGTGCCTGCGGGGGCTGCTCCATGGTGAGACACCGCCACCACCCTGCGTGGAGCCCCTGGCCGATCCCCTGCCCCACGACTGGCGCCAGGAGCCGGGACCACGGGTGGGGGTGATCGCCTACCGGGCCCTGTTGCAGGCGGGGGACCTCGAGCTGATCGAAGCCACCCTCGCAGCCCTGCGTGGAGCTGGTCTCTGCCCGCGGGCGCTCTGGGTGAGTGGTCTGCGCGATCGGGCCGTGCAACGGGGCGTGGCCGACCTGTTGCAACGCGAAGGGGTGCAGGCGGTGTTGTGCAGCACGTCGTTCGCGTCCGTGCAGTTTGAGGAAGCCGGGCTGGGGGCTCCCCTGTGGGAGCAACTCGGGGTGCCGGTGCTGCAGTTGCTGTGCAGCAGCCAGCCCCGCAGCCAGTGGCAGGCCAGCAGCATTGGCCTGGGCCCCACCGACCTCAGCCTGCAGGTGGCCCTGCCCGAGCTGGATGGCCGGCTCACCACCCGTATCGGCGCCTTCAAGGAGACGGTGGGAGCCAGCGAGCGCCTGGCCTCAGCCCTGCAGCGCTACCGACCGGACCCGGAGCGCCTGACCTGGATTGCCCGGCTCACCGCCAACTGGATCCGGCTACGGCAGACCCCGGCTGGGGAGCGGCACATTGCGCTGGTGCTGGCCAATTACCCCACCCGCAACAGTCGCCTGGCCAACGGCGTGGGGCTCGACACCCCGGCGTCCACGGCCCTGATGCTGCAATGGCTTGAGGAAGCGGGCTACCAGCTGAGCGGGGGCCTGCCCACCGACGCCAGCCTGCCAAGCGATGGCGACGCCCTGATCCACCAGCTGCTGGCGGGCCGCAGCAACGATCCGGAAAGCGACCACCGCCCGCCCCTGGCCCTGGTGCCCCTGGAGGGCTACCTGGCCTGGTATGCGGAGCTGCCGC
>JBILUH010000002.1:0-85445 GCA_044371095.1 Cyanobium sp. | reverse complement strand
TGCTCGTGCGCATGACCGGCTGCCCCAACGGCTGTGCCCGCCCCTACATGGCTGAGATCGGCCTGGTGGGGAGTGGCGTTGATCAATACCAGCTGTGGCTGGGCGGCACCCCCAACCTCAGCCGCCTGGCGGAGCCCTATCTCGAGAAGATGCCCCTGGAGGCCCTGGAGGCCACGCTGGAGCCCCTGCTGCAGGCGTGGCACAGCGCCGGCGGCCGGCGCAGCTTCGGCGATTTCGTGGTCAAGAGCGGCCGCGACACGGTGCAGCAGTGGCTCGGCGTGGGGGCCGGGTGATCAGGTTCGTGGCTGCCATCGCCCTCGGCTCGGCGCTGCTGGCACCTGTGGCGTGGAGCCAGGGGCGGCGCCAACCGGACCCGCCGCCCTCCCGTCCCACCACCTATGACCCTGATCGCACCACCTGTGATGTGGAGCGCATCCGAACTGCGTTTCAGCAGCATTTGCAGCCCTATGCCGACCAGAGTGCGGCCGTGCTCGCCCGCCTGCGGGACCTGCAGCTGGAGATGACCCGGCGCAGCCTGAAGCGCTGCGTTGAGAGGGAGCTGCTGACGACCCAGCAGGCCGATCAGCTGGCCAAAGAGCTGGCCGCCTCGCCGATCCGGCCATAACGGGCCTGCCCTTCGCCGCGCCGCCAGGCCCAGAGTTGATCCCCCCAGCTGAAGTGCCACCACTCGTTGGGATGCTGTACGAAGCCTGCGCCGGCCATCACCCGGGCTAACAGCTGGCGCCGCCCATGCCAGAGGGCCGCCTCCCCGCCGGGATCAGCCAGGGCTGCCTCCGCATGGAACTCCGGCTCGGATACAGGGCCGATCGCATCGATCTCGCCCCCCATGTCCAGCGGAATCCCAGACTCATTCGCCAGGGTGAGATCGACGGCCGCTCCGGTGCTGTGGGGCGGAGGTGTGGCCGGATCGTCGCTCGGCGGGGCCCAGAAGCGTCCCACCTCGGCCAGCACGCGGTCGCGCGCGGGCGAAGGTTGATCCGGATCCACGCCAATGCGGGTGCACTCCACCACCAGGGCGTGGCGCACCATGAACCGCTGCACGGCGAGGGGCCGCCAGGCGTCAAAGATCGCCAGGCGGAACTGGGGCTGGATCTGCCGCAGGTCCTCCTCGACCTGCACCAGCCGCTCCACCACGCCGCTGCGTAACCGGAAGGGATCTCCGTCGGCGCCATAGGGCGCTCCGAGGCTGACGTAGGGATGGGGCTGCAGCCGCCACAGCCCGGGCGGCAGCGCCACCAGTGGCTCCCCGACCTCCATGATCGGAATGGGACTCCAGGGTCGCAGGGCCATGAGGGGAGGGAAAGGAGGGTGTGATCAGTTGAGTCGAGCCGCCTGGTCCATCTGGCGCCGGCGCTGCTCAGCCAGGGCCTGGGCCAGCCCAGGATGCTGCTGCAGGTCGGGGTCGGTCTCCGTGATCCGCCTGGCCAGGTCGCGGGCCTCCTCGAGCACCGCACCGTCTTCGGTGAGGCTGGCCAAGGCCAGATCGGGCAGGCCACTCTGCCGGGTGCCGAGCACCTGCCCCGGCCCCCGCAGCCGCAGGTCCATCTCGGCGATCTCAAAACCATCACTGGAGCGCACCAGCACCTCCAGCCGTTGGCGGGCCAGCACGTTGCTGCTGTCATTGATCAACAGGCAATGGGATGCAGCCGCTCCCCGGCCCACCCGGCCGCGCAATTGATGCAGCTGGGCCAGCCCAAAGCGCTCGGCGTGTTCGATCACCATCACGCTCGCCTCCGGCACATCCACACCCACCTCCACCACTGTGGTGCTCACCAGCACCTGACACGCGCCACGGGCAAAGGCGCCGATGGCGGCCTGCTTTTCGGCGCTGCTGAGGCGTCCATGCAGCAGTCCGACATTCAGCTCGGGAAATTCCTCCTCACTGAGTTGGCGGTGTACCTCCACGGCCGAGCGCAGCTCGAGTTTCTCCGACTCCTCCACCAGTGGCAGCACCACATAGGCCCGCTGACCCAGGGCAACCTGCTCCCGGATCAGCCCGTAGGCCTGTTGGCGCTGGCTGCCCTTCAGCAGGTGGGTGCGAATGGGCTGGCGTCCCGGTGGCAGGGCATCGATCTGGCTGACATCCAGATCCCCATGGAGTGAGAGGGCCAGGGTGCGGGGGATCGGAGTAGCCGTCATCGTCAGCAGATGGGGCTGGAGGCCCTTGGCCAGCAGGCGATTGCGCTGGCGCACCCCGAAGCGGTGCTGCTCATCCACCACCACCAGGCCCAGGCGATCGAACTGCACCGGGTCTTCGAGCAGGGCGTGGGTGCCCACCAGCAACTGCAGCTGGCCGTTGACGAGGTCTTGCAGCAACTGCCGGCGCCGGGGGGCCGGGGTGGAGCCAGTCAGCAGCGCCGAAGTGACGTGCAGCTGCGGCAGCCATTCGGCCAGCTTGCGGACATGCTGCTCCGCCAACACCTCGGTAGGCGCCATCAACGCCCCCTGGCAGCCGGCTTCGATGGCGGTGAGCAGGGAGGCCAGGGCCACCACGGTTTTGCCGCTGCCGACATCACCCTGCACCAGCCGGGCCATCGGCTGCGGGCGGGCCAGATCGGCGCGGATCTCGGCCAGCACCCGCTCCTGGGCGCCGGTGAGCGCAAACGGCAGGATCGCCAGGAAGCGTTGCACCAGGCCCTCACCACCGGCGGGCAGGGCCAGGGGCGGTGCGGGCCGCTGGCTGAGCTGGCGTCGCCGCTGGGCCAGACCCAGTTGCAACAGCAGAAACTCATCGAACACCAGCCGGCGGCGGCTGGCCTGGAGCTGATCCTGGCTGGCTGGAGCGTGGATCTGGGTCAGTGCCTCGGAGCGGGTGATCAGCCCATGGCTGCGGCGCAGACCTTCGGGCAGGGGATCGGGCCAGCGGCGCAGCACCGGCAGCACCGCCTCGACCACCTGGCGCAAGCGGTCGGCTCCCAGGCCCTCGGTCAGCCCGTACACCGGCAACAGGCGACCGATCGTTTCCGAGCGCACGGGAGCCTGGGGCGATTCCAGCACCTCCATCAGCGGGTCCTGGAACGCAGGGCCGTAGGGGGTTTCCTTGACCAGGCCACTCACCGCCACCGTGGCCCCCACCGGAAACAGGCGTTGCTGGGATTTCAGCCAGCCTGGACTGGAGAAGCGCTGGCCAGCAAAGAACCGGCTGACCCGGATCCGACCGGTGCAGTCGACCAGGTGCAATTCCAGGATCGAGAGATTGGGGTTGCGCGGGCTGGCGAAGGCGTGGCTGCGGCGCACCGTGGCGACGATGGTGGCCGTGCGGCCGGGCTCCAGGCCGCTGATCCGTACGAGGTTGGCGTAGTCGAGGTAGTCGCGCGGGTAGTAATGCACCAGGTCGCGCACGACCCAGAGCCCCAGCTGGGCCAGGCGGGCCGCGGTCTTGGGGCCGACACCGCGGACCTCTGAAAGGGGGGTGTCGGCCGTGAAGCTCGCCACCCCGGCGCTGGTGGCACTGGTCGTGGTTGTGGTGCCGATGGGCAACAGGCGCAGCCGTGGTGGAGCTACCGCCAACCCCGGGCGATGGGCCTGGCGCAAGGCATGGAGCCGCTCGCGGCACTGGCGCACCAGCGACTGGCGACGGGCCAGCGACAGATCGCTGTAGGAGTCGAAGCCTGCCCGCAGCTCAAGGATCCGTTGCAGCGGCTCATCCTGCAGAGCGCTGGGCCGGAGCTCCAGCTGCTGAATCACAAAGGCACTGAAACGGCAATGGCGGCCCTTGAGATCGCTGAAGCCCCGATCCGCCTCAACCTGTAGCGCCTGTTGCAGGGTGCGCAGCCAGGCCTCTACGTCCGGGGCAGCGGGGGGGTCTGGGCTGGGTTGATGTCCTGCAGCCACAGCTGTTCCGCCTCAAGTGCCTGAACGCGCCGCTGGATGCGGCGATAGTGCTGGGCCATTCTGCGCACCTCCTGGCGGTGTTGCTGAATCCGGGTGCGGCAGGTGCGCAGCTTGGGAAGCGCCAGCTCCAGGTCGTCCGGGCGCAGCAGCACAGCCATTGCCTCCAGGCGCTCCGACCCTGAATCGGCTCCAAAAGGTAACGGCAGCCGCAGCAGGTTGGCTGGAGCCTCCTGGGTGTCCAGCTGGCCAGCCAGCACCGCATCCAGCAGGCTCACCGGTAGCAGGGTGCGGCTGACCCCAAGCCGCAACAGCTCGACGTTGAGGGCGTGGGAGAGGTTGCGCAGCCGGCGGCTGAGGGCCAGCTCAAATCCAGCCATCCAGGCCATCAGCAGGGCCGGATCACTCGGCAATGCCCCCCCATCCCATGGGGTAGGGGTTGGGGGAGGGGCATGCTCGAGCCATTCACTGAAGGCGTCAGCCATGGCCTGCATGGCCGACGCCTGGATGGCCGACTCCTGCTCGGCCTCCTCCCTGGTCTCCTGTTCAGGCCCGGCAGGCCCGGTCACAGGCGCCTCGGCTGAAGTCGACACAGCAAAACTGGAGGGATGGAGGAAATCGACACCGATCGGCAGAGCCAATCCGAGGTGGACTGAACCGCGCGGCGGCTGAGGGGATTCCTCCTCGGCTGCCAAGGGTTCGTCCGTCGTGCCCTGCTCAAGGGCCTCAAGCAGACGACTGTGCTGCCGGTGGCGCTGACGATGTTGTTCCCGCGCCATCTGAGAGGCCAGATGAGCCACCTGCTCCACCGTGAGCAAGCTTGAGGCCCGCTGCACCAGGCTGCGGAGACGCCGATGCAACACCTGACGCTGGGACGCATCCAGCTCGCAGTAACGATCGGGGTAGACCTGGGTCGCCAAGTGAAAACAGGCCTGCTGAACCGTATTCAGCAGGCCATCGCGGAGCACCTGGAGGTAGAGCGCCAGGTGCCGATAGAGCTGCGGGTTGGTGACCGACAGCTGGGTTTCCAGATCCGTGAGCTGCTGGCGGGCAGCCTCCAGCACCGTCACAGGGATGCTGCTCAGGCCGCCTGGGTCATGGCCGCGACTTCGGCGGCGAAGTCGGTCTTCTCAACCTCAATGCCTTCACCCAGGGTGAAGCGGGTGAACCGACGCACCTGGATGTTTTCGCCCACCTTGCCGGCCACCTGCTTGACCATCTCAGCCACGGTGACAGAGCTGTCCTTGATGAAGGGCTGGTCCAGCAGGGCCAGCTCCTTGAGGCGTTTGCCGATGCGGCCTTCCACGATCTTGACCTTCATCTGGTCGGGCTTGCCGGCCAGGTCGTCACGACCCATCTCGATGGACTTCTCACGCTCTGCCACCTCGGCAGGGATCTGATCCACGCTGACGTACTCAACGCCAGGGCAGGCGGCGATCTGCATAGCAACGTTGCGCAGCAGCTCCTGGAAACCCTCGCCACGGGCGACGAAGTCGGTTTCGCAGTTGACCTCCACCAGGACTCCCACCCGGGCCCCCGTGTGGATGTAGCTGCCGATGGCTCCTTCAGCGGCGGTGCGGCCTGCCTTCTTTTCGGCAGTGGCGATGCCCTTCTGACGCAACCACTCGGTCGCCTTGGTGGCGTCGCCGTCGCACTCCGACAGCGCCTTCTTGCAATCCATCATGCCTGCGCCGGTCTTGTCGCGCAGTTCTTTAACCAGTTTTGCCGAAATCTCAGCCATGGGGGGTATGGAGTACGGAAATCAAAAGGGAACAGGCAGGGGCGAAATCAGCCCTCGTCATCACGGCCCTGGTCCTGGGCACCATGGCGGCCTTCATTGATGGCGTCCGCCAGGCGGCCGAGCACCAGTTGCACCGAGCGCACAGCGTCGTCGTTGCAGGGGATGGGCACGTCGCAGAGGTCGGGATCGCAATTGGTGTCGAGCATCGACACCAGAGGGATATCGAGCTTGCGAGCCTCGAGTACGGCGTTGGTTTCGCGTCGCTGGTCGACCAGCACCACCACATCGGGCAGACGGCGCATGTTCTTGAGGCCACCAAGATACTTTTGGAGACGCTCGAGCTCTCGACGCAAGACCGCTGCTTCCTTCTTGGGACGCATGGCGATGGCACCGGAGCTCTCCATGCGCTCCAGATCCTTGAGGCGGTCGATGCGGGCACGCATCGTCGTCCAGTTGGTGAGCATGCCGCCCAGCCAGCGCTGGTTCACGTAAGAGGCGCCACAGCGGGTGGCCTCCTGGGCGATCACCTCAGACGCCTGTTTCTTGGTGCCCACAAACAGGAAGCGCTTGCCGCTGCGCGCGGCACTGCGTGTCCATTTGTAGGCATTATTCATGCAGACGGCGGTCTGCACAAGGTCGATGATGTGAACCCCGTTGCGAGCGCAATAGATGTAGCGCGACATCTTGGGATTCCAGCGGCGCGTTTGGTGCCCGAAGTGGGCACCCGCCTCCATCATTTCGGCGAGAGTGACAACAGCCATAGTTTGGTACGGGGTTTCGGGTTTGCCTCCACCTGCCAGGGATCTGAAGCCTCCCCGCCAGCCAGAGGGGCCAGTGGGGTGAACCGCTCAGATCACCCGAAACACGCAGGTGTGCGGAGTGAATGGAACGTCTGAACCTTATCAAACAGCGCTGGAGGCCTGGCTTGTCGCCGAATGGGCCCGGGCTTCGGCATACAGGGCCCGCACCCCCAGCCGGTTCAGGGGCAGTCGCAACAACTCCATCGCCAGGCCAGGCTGGCCGCGGCGGATCAACCAGGCCAACAGGGGCCGCAGGCTGCGCTCGTTGAGCAGGCCCCCCAGGGTGAGCAGCTCCCAGAGCAGCCGGTGCAGCCAGGTGTACTGAACGATGAACCGCACCCGCCGGGTGGGGTGCTTCAGATAGAACACCAGGCCCATTTTGGCCCGCTCCCGCTCAACCCGGATCAGGTCGGGAATCTGCTCCAGCCGCAGGGCCGGGTGCCAGTGGTAGCCCACCGCGTCAGGGCAGCGCACCAGCACAACGCCCAGGCGCCGCAGGCGTTCCCCCAGCTCCAGATCCTCCCATCCATACAAGCGGAAGCGCGTGTCGAACAGGCCTGCCTGCTCCAGCAGCTCTCGGTCAATCGCCACATTCCCAGTGGCGAAATAGGCGAACGACAGGTCCTGGAGCTTGTGAGGCTCGCTGGTGGGAGCCTCGAAGTTGGCGGTGTTGATCACCGCGCCGTAGGTGAAACAGCGGCGGTCGCCCCGGCGCTCCCAGTGCTGCTCCAGGGCTCGGGCGTGGCAGCGCAGAAAGCTGGGCGTGACCACCAGATCGCTGTCGATGAAGACGATCACGTCGCCGCGCGCCTGCTGCACCCCCCGATTGCGCCCTTCGGCTGGACCACCGTGTTGCTGCTGGATCAGCCGGACATGGGGCAGGTCTGCCGCATGCTCGCCGAGCCAGGCCACAGTGTCATCGGTGGAGCCGTCGTCGACCAGCACCACCTCATAACCCGAGATCGGTGCAGCCAGCTCCTGCGCTTCCAGGGACCGGAGGCACTTCTGCAGGATTGGCAGGCGGTTGTAGGTGGGGATGACGACGCTGAGGAACATCGTGGGCGCCTGAAAGGTGGGGGTCGCCGCCGAGACGAACGAAACAGCAAAGCGGAACAGCAAAAAGGGGACCCCGCAGGATCCCCTGACGCGGAGCCTGGAGCGCCCGGCTCAGTCGGCTGCGCCGCCGTTGTTGGCTGTACCGGTCACACCGTTGCCGGCTCCTTCACCACGGCCGTCGTTGCGCAGCTTGCGCTTCTTGAACTTGCGCGCGTAGGCGCGGTTGCGCTCCTGTTTTTCCTTCTTGAGATTCCTGCGCTTGGACATGCGTACGGCGAAAGAGAGAGATGCGAGTTCTCACCCTACTCAATGGACGTTGTCCCCTGGCTGAGCTGGCCATCCTCCATCTGCACCAGCCGGTCGGCCACATCGAGGATGCGGGGATCGTGGGTCACCATCAACACGCCACAGCCCTGCTCCCGTGCCAGCCCTTTGAGCAGATCCACCACCTCGCGGCCGCTGCGGGAATCGAGGGCCGCGGTGGGTTCGTCGGCCAGCAGCAACTGGGGCCGGGCGGCCAAGGCCCGAGCAATCGCCACCCGCTGCTTCTGGCCGCCGGAGAGATCGTGGGGCAATTTGCCCAGGTGATCCCCCAAACCCACCGCCCGCAACCATTCCCGGGCGCGATCCCGACGGGCCCGATACCCCAGTCCCGGCAGCAGGTCAGCGCCCATCTGCACGTTCTGCTCGGCACTCAGGCAGCGCAGCAGGTTGTGACCCTGAAAGATCATGCCGATGCGGCGCCTGAGTTGCTGGCGGGAGGTCCGACCCGCGCCGTGCAGCTCTTCACCGAACACCTGCACCGATCCCGCCTGCACCTGGCGCAGGGCTCCCACCAGGGTGAGCAGGGTGGTCTTGCCGCACCCGGAGGGGCCGGTGAGCAGCACCACCTCGCCGGGGGCAATGGCCAGATCAACCGACTGCAGCACCTGCCGTTGCATGGAACCGGACCCATACCAGTGGCTCAACCCGGCCACCTGCACCACCGCGCCGGACGCAGCAGACCCACCTTCGAGACGATCCCGATCCATCAAAAGATCTCCGCCGGATCGGCATCGGCGAGCCGGCGCATCGCCAGGGCTGCCGACGCCATGCACATCACCAGGATCATGGTGAACACGGTCAGGGCCCGGGTCGGGTTCATGGCCACCGGCAGCTGGGTGGCGTTGCGCACCAGCCAGTAGAGGCCCTGGACGGCCGCGTAGGCCGGCAGGTAGCCGAAGGTGGCCAACAGCAGGCCCTCTCGGGCCACAACCCCGAGCAGGCTGGGCAGGCGATAGCCCATCGCCATCAACGTGGCGTATTCCGGCAGGTGATCACTCACGTCGGAATACAGGATCTGATACACGATCACGCAACCCACCACGAATCCCATGGCGGCGCCCAAGGTGAAAATGAAGCCGATTGAAGTGCTGGTGCGCCAGTAGTTCTGCTCGAAGGCGATGAAGCCTTCCTTGGTGAGCACGGTGACATCGGCGGGCAGACGCCCTTTCAGCCTCTCCACCACTGCCGTCACATCGGAGCCAGGATTTAGCCGGATCAGCCCCACTTCGATACTCCCCGGTGGTGTGTTCGGTAGGAGCTGCAGATAGGTCTCGTGGCTGGTGAGCAGGTTGCCGTCGGCCCCGAACGAGGTGCCCAGGCCTACAAGCCCGGCCACCCGGACCCGCTGACCGCCGATTTCGCTCTCCACCGTGCGGCCGCTGCGAAACCACTCCGCCACCGGGCCGAATTCGGGCCTGGAGCGCTCGTCGAAGAGCACCCGACCCCGGTCTTTGAGCAGCTTGGCCTTGGGGGCCAGCGAGGGATCGGTGAACAGGGGATCACTCGGCTCAAACCCCAGGGTGAGGATCGAGCGGGTGGCGCGGGTGTCCGGATTGCGCCAGAGCAGCAGGTTCCAGTGCACTGGCGTGATGCCCTCCACGGCGGGATCGGCCATGGCCTGCACGAGCCGGCGACTGGGAAATCCGGCCATGCTCACCGAGCTGCTGGAGCGCGGGCTGATCAGCACCAGGTCGGTGTCAAAGAGCCGGTGGATCGTGACGCTGGCGTCAAACAGCCCGTCGCGGAAGCCCAGCTGCATGAACATCAGAATGCCGGCGAAAGCGATCCCGGCCAGGGCCACCAGCAAGCGCACCGGCTGCCGGGTCAGCAGCAGCCACGCCAGCGGAATGCGCCGGCTCCGCCAGAAACGCCCCAGCATCAGCGACCCAGCCGGGCGATCACCTTGAGCCCGGTGAGATCCCGCACCCGCTGACTATCGGCAGACGTGAGGGCCACCCGCACCTCCACCACGCGGGCATCGGCATCGCCGGTGGGATCGGTGGAGAGCACCGAGCGCTGCCGCACCTGGGGGCTGATCCGAATCACTTCGCCGCTCAACTTGCCCTGAAAGCCACCGTTCTCGCTGATCAGGGAAACGGCCTGGCCCAGGCGCACCCGGTCAATGTCGCTCTCATAGACCTCCACCAGCGCCTGCATCCGATCACTGGCCCCCAACTCGAGCACGCCCTTGTCGGCTGGTCGTTCGCCCACCCGGGCATGGAGCTTCAACACCGTGCCGGCGATCGGCGCCCGCAGTTCGGTGAGCAGCAACTCCGCTTTGACCTTCTCCCGCTCAGCCCAGGCTTCGGTGCGTTCACCCTGCAGCTCGAGCAGGGCGGTTTCGCGGGTGTCGAGCTCACCACTGGGAATGGCACCGGAGCGGCTGAGCTGGCGATAGCGACGGATGTCGCGGGTCTGCACCTGCAGCCGGGTGTCGAAGTTGCGGATGCGGGCATCGAGCAGGCGCTGCTGGGCAAGCAGGCTGGGCGCCGTGTCAAAACGGGCCAGGAGCTGGCCGCTCCGCACGGTGTCGCCCTCCTCCACCAGCAGTTGGGTGATGCGGGGGCTGCCACCGATGCCACTGATCGGGGCAGCCAGCAAGCGCACGTCTCCGGCTGGTTCAAGCCGGCCCAGGGCGGCGACGGCCTCCGACGGGCGGGGCACCTGGCTGACAGGTGCGGCGGGGACAGGGGCTGGACGCTGCTGCCGACTGACCATCAGAGCGCTCAGGACCACCATCACAGCGCCACCTGCAAGCCACCACAGCCTCGGCACGTTCTGCAGGGCCGCTTTCACAGAGCCGGCGGATCGTCGAACAGCAGTTCCTCGATGTAGCGGTCGGCCCATGCGGGGTTGAAGGCCTTCTCCAGCACCCGACGCGTCTTGTCGTTTTGTTTCTGATGCTTGCAATACCGGAGCTGCCCTTCCCAGCGTTCAACCGTAGCCGGATGATCCGGGGCCTGAGGCTCGGCGGCGGCGATGGCATCCGCCAACACATCCAGAACGCTGCTCACCTCATCCACAAAAGCCTTCTCCTCCTCTGGGCTGGTGGGTCGTACAAAGCGCACAAAGGGGGAAAAGATCGATCCCCAGCCGGGCAGCTCCCGCTCCTGGCTGTAGGTGGTACGAGGCCGGGCCGCAAGGGCGGTGGCAATGCCCGCTGGCAGCTCCCCCAGCACCGGCGAGAGGTCAACGATGGCGGCCGACACCCCTGCTGGGCCAGCCACGATATCGGCGCCGAACACCGGCAGATCGAAGCGCGGGTCGGGAAACAGCACGCAATGCAGGATCTGCAGCCCTGCTCCGAGGCGCGCTGTCTCCAGATGCAGTTTGCGTAACCCTCGGCACTGGCGCAGTTCGTTTCTGATGAACAGGGCCTCGCCATCAAGACTGCCGCTGATGGCCTCCAGCTCCGGATCGACCGCCAGGGGGGCTAGCTCGGGCAGGGTTTGCCACGACTGGCGAATCCGCTCCGCCAGGGCGTCGACCAGCGGATGGATGCCGGAAGCCTGGGAGGAAGCGGGGGCGGAACTCACGGCAGGGGGTGCAGCCAGCAGAATGCAGATCCTGCCACGCATCTGAGCCTTGACCCTGGCCCCGTCCGAGCCCCTGTTGCCAGGTCTGGCCTCTCCCCGTGATCACAGGCTGGCCAACGGCGCCACCGTGGTCCACCTGCCCCTGGCCGACTCCCCCCTCGTGTGCCTCGACTTCTGGTGCCGGGCCGGCAGTGTGTTCGAGGGGCCCGGGGAGAGCGGCATGGCCCACTTCCTCGAGCACATGGTGTTCAAGGGCAGCGAGCGTCTGGGACCGGGGGAATTCGACCTGCGGATCGAGGCGATGGGCGGCAACAGCAACGCCGCCACCGGCTTTGACGATGTCCACTACCACGTGCTGATTCCGCCGGAGGCCGCTGCCGACGCCCTGGATCTGCTGCTGGATCTCGTGCTGCACCCGCGGCTGGAGAGCGATGCCTTTGCGATGGAGCGCCAGGTGGTGCTCGAAGAGCTGGCCCAGAGCGAGGACCAGCCGGATGAAATTGCCCTGCAGCAGCTGTTGCGGCTGGGCTGCCCTGGCCACGCCTACGGCGAACCGATTCTGGGCCAACGGCAGCTGCTTCTGGACCAGACGCCCGAAGCCATGGCCGGCTTCCATCAGCGTCTCTACGGTGCCAACCGCTGCGTGCTGGCCCTCAGCGGTGCCGTGGAGCCCGCCGCCCTGGGCGATCGCCTGGAGCGCAGCGCTCTGGCCGGCCTGCCGGCGGTGCCGGAGCCCTCGGCCCGGACTCCCCTGGCCATACAGCCCGGTGAACACCGCCTGGTGGTACCCCGGCTGGAATCAGCCCGGTTGCTGATGCTCTGGGGGGTCCCGCCGGCAGCCGATCTGCACGGGGTGATGGGCGCCGACCTCCTCACCACTGTCCTGGCCGAAGGACGCCGCAGCCGCCTGGTGGAGCGCTTGCGGGAGCAGCTGCGCATTGTGGAGAGTGTCGATCTGGATCTGCATGTGATGGAGAGCGGCAGTTTTGCCCTGTTGGAGGCGATCTGCGAAACCGACGAGCTGCCGGCGGTCCGTCAGGCCATCGCTGAGGTGTGGGCGCAGCTGCAGCAGGACGGGCTGCCGGAGGCCGAATGGCAGCGCGCTCAGCGGCTGGTGGCCAACGGCTATCGCTTCGGTCTGGAGGCCGCCGGCGGCGTGGCCGGTCTGATCGGCAACAACCGGCTCTGGGGGCGGCGGCATGGGTTGAGCCAGCCCCTGGAGGACATCGATCGCTGGGATCGGGAGCAGCTGGTGCAGCGCGTGGTTCCTCTGCTGGATCCAGCGGCGGCCTGCGTCCTCGAGGCGGTGCCGGCATGACGCAATCCCTATGCCCGTCAGGCACCTGGCAGAACACGACCCTGGAGGGGGGTCTGCCCCTGGTGTGGCAGCGTCGACCGGGGCCGGCGATCGTGGCCTGTCGCCTCTGGATCCGCGGCGGCAGCAGTGGCGATCGCCCAGGCGAGCGGGGCGCTGCCCAGCTGCTCGCCGGTCTCCTCACACGCGGCTGTGGTGACTACAACGCCGAAGCCCTGGCCGACCTTGTGGAAGGCCGGGGTGCGGCCCTGCGCTGTGAAGCCTCGGAGGACAGCCTGGTGCTGAGCCTCAAATGCGCCAGCAGTGATGCCCCCGAGCTACTGCCCCTGTTGCTGGCCATGGCGCGGGAGCCCTGGCTGAGCCGCGATCAACTCGACCTTGAGCGTGGTCTCAACCTCCAGAGCCTGCAGCGCCAGCGGGAGGATCCCTTCCAATTGGCCCACGACCAGCTGCGCCACCAGCTCTACGGCCAGGGTCCCTACGGTCACGATCCCCTGGGGGTGGAAGAGGAGTTGGCCGCGATCGGCCGCGACCAGATCAGCCAGCTGGTGCCGGTCCTCGGTCACGACGGTGCGCTGCTGGTGGCCTGCGGCGATCTGGGCGTTGGGCTGCCGGATCTGCTCAACCCCTGGCTGGGGCGCAGCCCCTGGTCCACCGCCGCGCCCCTGCCGGGGCCAGGCCCGCAGGCGCCAGGCTGCAGCCAGCGCTTCACCAGCCTGGAGCAGGACACCGAGCAATTGGTGTTGATGCTGGGGGCGGCCACCGTGCCCCTGGGGGATCCCGATGGGCTGGCCCTGCGGCTGCTGCAGGCCCACCTCGGTATGGGCATGTCCAGCCGATTGTTTGTGACGATGCGGGAGGACCGCGGCCTGGCCTATGACGTGGGCGTTCACATGCCGGCGCGGCGCGGGGCAACCCCCTTCATCTGGCACCTGTCCACCTCGGCGGAACGGGCGGCCGAAGCCACCGCGGCCCTGCTCGACGAATGGGGTCGCCTGCTGGAGCAGCCGCTGAGCGACGACGAGCTGGCCCTGGCCAAAGCCAAGTACCGCGGTCAGGACGCCATGGGGCGGCAGACCTGCGGCCAGATCGCCGATCGCCAGGCCCTGGTGCTCGGCCATGGCCTGGGCATGACCTATGTGCAGGACACCCTCGAACGGGCCCAGCAGCTCGACGCCCCGGCCCTGTTGGCGGCCGCCCAACGGCGACTGACCCAGCCGGCCTTGAGCCTCTGCGGACCGCCGCAGGCCCTGGCTGCCGCCGAGCAGGCCTGGCAGGGCCATGCTCTCAGCCGCTGATGATCCGCTGATCAGTCGGCTTTGTGGGGCTGATGGGGCTGGAGCTGATCGGCCTCGATCAGAAAGGTCCCCCGGCGAAAGCGGACCGCCAGCTGGTTGCGCGCTTTGAGCCCAAGCACCTCGCCCAGCTCCTCCGGATCCACCAGATCGGGGGGGCGCAGCATCGGCATCGGATCGGCGGTTTTGAGGTACTGCAGCCGCCCCTTCAGCTGCACGGTGTCGCCCACCACAAAGGACTGGGGCGCAAGAGGCTCCGGGCTTGTGGCTTGGTCCATACCGGCTGGTGGGGGGGGAGAAGGGAGCGGCCCTGGTGGCACGACCCCCCAAAATGGTCGCAGACACGACGGGATCAGTTGCGGGCCCTAGCCACCTGGAGCGGCGCCATCGCCGGCCTGTTGCTGATCCTGGTGGGGGGACTGATCCAGGCCGCCGCACCCCTGCCTGCGGCCAACGGCGCCTGGAGCCTGGCCACCCTGCCGATCACTCTGCAGGTGCCGGCGTTGCTGCTCACCGCCCTGGTCTGCGGACCCCGCAGCGCCATGTTGGCAGCGGTCGCCTACCTCAGCCTGGGGCTGTTCCAGCTGCCGGTGTTCCATGGCGGCGGCGGCGCCGCCTACCTGCTCGACCCCGGTTTCGGCTACCTGGCCGGCTTCATTCCCGCCGCCTGGCTCACCGGCAAGCTGGCTCGCCAACCGGGCATGGACGATCTGCTCAGCCTGCTTGGGGCAGCGGTGGTGGGCCTGGGTGTGCTGCAACTGTGCGGGATCGCCAACCTGCTGCTGGGCGCTCTGGCGGGCCGCTGGGGGCCCAACCTCGGCGTGCTGTTGATCAACTACAGCGTTGCCCCCCTGCTGCCCCAGCTGCTGCTGTGCTGCGGAGTCGCCGTGGTCGCCCTGCTGTTGCGCCGGCTGCTGTTGGTGGAACCATGAGACGGTCCCGCTCCCTGGCCTACGCCACGGCCGGCCTGGTGGTGCTGGTGGACCAACTCAGCAAGGCCTGGGCCGTGGCCAAGCTGCCCCGGTTTGGCACCAGTTCGCTGTGGCCGGGCCTGCTGGATCTGCACCTCACCCGTAACACCGGCGCCGCCTTCAGCCTGTTCACCGGCCACCCGGAGCTGCTCGGTCTGGTCAGCCTGCTGGTGGCCCTGGGGGTGGTCGTTTGGATTCAGCGGCAGGGTGCCCTGGTTCCGGCCCGCTGGTTGGGGGTGGGGCTGGTGCTGGGCGGCGCCATCGGCAACGGGTTGGATCGCTGGCGGCTGGGCTACGTCGTCGATTTCCTGGCCCTGGTGCCGGTCTCCTTCCCCGTGTTCAATCTCGCCGATGTGGCGATCAACCTGGCGGTGCTCTGCTTCGCCATCGACCTGCTGGGGAGCCATGGCCAACCCCGCCCTTGAGGCCCTGCGCCACCGCTGGGAGCGGTTCAACCAACCGGGCCAGGCCCAGCTGCGCATTCACCAGCCCGGCCAGCCCTCACGCCTGTTGCCCCTCCATCCGGGTGCCTACCGCATCGGCCGCGACAACGACTGTCAGATCTGCATCGACCATCAGGCGGTCAGCCGGCGCCATGCCCTGCTCGAACGGCGCGGCCAGCACTGGCTGCTGAGCGACCAGAATTCCACCAACGGCCTCTGGTGGCAAGGCCGGCGCGTGCAGCAGCTGTTGCTGCGCGACGGCGACAGCCTCCGCTTCGGCCCCACCCAGGAGGCGGGCCTGCCGGAACTGGACTTTCAGATCCGACCACTGCCCCAGCTGCAGCGGTTGCTGCGGGGCGCCAGCCTGGTGCTGGCAGCCGTGGCCGTTGGCGGGCTCGGCCTGCTGGCCCTCTCCGCGGTGCAAACACCGATCCGCGGCAGCCTGGCCACGGTGCGTGGTCCGCTGGTCCTCTACGACCGCCAGGGCAAGCCCATCACCACGGCCGATGCCCTCGAACATCGGGAGCGCCAGGCCCTACGCGACTATCCGGCGGTGCTGATCGATGCGCTGCTGGCCAGTGAGGACAGCCGCTTCTGGTGGCATCCAGGCGTCGACCCGGTGGGCACGGCGCGGGCCCTGGTGACCAACGTGCTCGGCGGCAGGGTGTTGGAGGGAGGCAGCACCCTCACTCAGCAACTGGCCCGCAGCCTGTATCCCGATCAGGTGGGCCAGGGCGAGACCCTCGGCCGCAAGTGGCGGGAACTGCTGGTGGCTCTGCAGCTGGAAGCCCGCTTCAGCAAGAGGGACTTGCTGCTCAGCTATCTCAACCGCGTGTATCTCGGCGTCGGCTGGGGCTTCGAGGACGCCTCCCGCCACTACTTCGGCAAGCCCGCCTCCGCTCTGCGCCTGGAGGAAGCAGCTTTGCTGGTCGGGCTGTTGCCCTCCCCCAACGGCTACGACCCCTGTTTTGATCCCCAGGCGGCCCTGGACGCGCGCAACGCCGTGCTCAGCAAGATGGGCGAAACCGGGCGCCTCTCCGCCGACCAGGCGCGCAGAGGCCGCCGCAGTCCCATCCGTCTGTCGCGCCAGGCCTGCCGGAGCAGCCCGGCTCAGCGGGGCGTGCCCTTCTACTCCGATCAGGTGCGCCGTGATCTCGATCAGCTGGTGGGGGGTGAGGTAGCCGCCGAGGGCAACTTTCTGATTGACACCCACCTGGATCGTTCCCTGCAGGAGCAGGTTGAGCGGCTGTTGCGCCAGAGGCTTCAGGCCAGTTCCGGTCTGGGGGTGAGCGAGGGCGCCGTCGTGGTTATGGATGCTCGCAGCGGCGGCATCCTGGCGATTGCCGGGGGCCGCGATTACCGCCAGAGCCAATTCAATCGGGCCTCCATGGCCCTGCGGCAACCGGGCAGCACCTTCAAGCTGATCCCCTATCTGGTGGCTCTGGAGCGGGGCCTGCGCCCCGGGGATGGGATCAGCTGTGCGCCGCTGCGCTGGCGTGGTCAGAGCTTCGCCAGTGGCTGTGGCGGTTCCCTGAGTTTGGTGTCAGCCTTCGCGATCAGCAGCAACACCGCAGCCCTGCGGTTGGCCCAGCGGGTGGGTCTCGATGCGCTGGTGCAGAAGGCCCGCGACCTGGGCATCACCAGCCCGCTGGCGGCCGTGCCGGGGCTGGCCCTCGGCCAGAGCGAGGTGACTCTGCTGGAGCTCACCGCCGCCTACGCCGCCATCGCCAACGACGGCATCTGGCATGCCCCCACCACGATCCGACGCCTCACGGATGCGGAGGCCTGCAGCGGCCAATCGTCGAGTCAATGCCGTCAGACCGGTGCTGTCAACGAGAATTCAGCAGCTGGCGAGGCACCTGCCCAGCCGGGTCGACGCGTCACCAGCCCGGCCACGGCCAAGGCGATGCAACAGCTGTTGCGGGCCGTGGTGCAACGTGGCACCGGCCAGACGGCCAGCCTCGGGGGTCAGGAGGGCGGCAAGACCGGCACCACCAATGAGAGCCGCGATCTGCTGTTCGTGGGCTATGAACCTAAGCGCCGCTGGGTGGTGGGCGTCTGGTTGGGCAACGACGACAACCGCCCGACCCGGGCCAGCAGCGCCCTGGCCGCCAGTCTGTGGGGCGAGATCCTGCGGGCCTCCCGTTCCTGATGCCTGGGTTTGACGGATGAAACCCCGCACCCGCCTGTGGTTGATCGCAGGCCTGGCCCTGCTGGTCCTGATCGCCGTGGGCGTTGTGCTGCAGGCCATCAACACGCTCTACCTGCAATTGAGCTGGTATCTCCCGTACTGGATCGTCCAGCCGGTGTTTTTTCTGGTCTTCGCCGGCCTGGTGCTGCTGCTGGTGCAGCTGGCCTGGCCGTGGCTGCGGGCAGCTCTGGGGCGTAAGGCAGGCCCTGGCGTTGCGTCACAGCTGCCACCTCCCGGCAACCGCCGCGAGGCCGCCGCCCAGAACCTGGCCGCCATCGATCAAACCCTCGACCGGGTGCGGGATGCGGTGGAGCGGGAAGCCCTGCGCCAGGAGCGCCAGCGCATGGCCGCCGAACTGGAACGGGGCGACCTGGTGATCGTGCTGTTCGGCATCGGCTCCTCCGGCAAGACCTCACTGATCCGAGCCCTGCTGCAGGAGCTTGTCGGTGAGGTTGGTGCCGCTATGGGCTCCACCACGGGCAGCCAGCGCTACCGCCTGCGCCTGCGCGGCTTGCCGCGGGCCGTATGGCTGGTGGACACCCCGGGGATTCTCGAAGCCGGAGCGGAGGGGTTGGAACGGGAACGGCTCGCCCGGGAGCAGGCCGGCAAAGCCGACCTGCTGCTGTTGGTGGTGGACGGCGATCTGCGCGCCGCTGAACTGGAGGTGTTTGAAGCCCTGGCCAGCCTGGGCAAGCGCCTGATGCTGGTGTTGAACAAGTGCGACCTGCGGGGCGAGCAGGAGGAGGCACGGCTGCTGCAGCTGCTGCGCCAGCGAACCCGCGGCCGCATCGCCGCCGAGGATGTGCTGCCGGCTAGCGCATCTCCCCAGAGCGTGCCGATGCCCGGCGGCAGACCACTTCAACCCCCAGCGGAAATCGAGCCGCTGTTACGCCGGATCGCGGCGGTGCTCCATGCCGATGGGGAGGAGCTGATCGCCGACAACCTGCTGCTGCAGTGCCGCCAGCTCAGCGAAGCCAGTCGCTCCCTGCTGGCGCGTCAGCGGCGCAGCGACGGCGAAGCCATCGTGGATCGCTACATGTGGATCGGGGCCGGGGTGCTGGCCGTCACGCCCCTGCCGGGGCTCGACCTGCTGGGAGCAGCGGCCGTCAATGCCCAGATGGTGGTGGAGATCGGCCGGGTCTACGGCATCAGCCTCAGCCGCCAGAACGCCCAGGACCTGGCCCTGTCGGTGGGGCGCACCATGGCCGGCCTGGGACTGGTGAAAGGGGGTGTCAGCCTCCTGAGTGCGGCCCTGAGCCTGAATCTGCCCGCCCTGGTGGTGAGCCGGGCGATTCAGGCGATCAGTGCGGCCTGGCTCACCCGGGTGGCGGGCCTCAGTTTCGTCACCTACTTCGAGCGCGACCAGGACTGGGGCGATGGTGGTGTGCAGGAGGTCGTGCAGCAGCAGTACGACCTGAGCCGCCGAGAGGGGGCCCTGAACCGCTTTCTCGAGGCGGCATTCAGGCGGGTGGTGAATCCGCTGCAGGCGAAGCAACCGAGCCTGCCGCCCCGGCCTCCGGCCGACTGATGGCGCTGTCGACGAGCGCCTCCGGCGGCGGCGGCTGCAGGGGCCCCCGGCTGTCGAGCACCACAATCATGGCCAGGTAGAGCACGCCGATCAGAATCGAAATGGCGCCGGTGAGGATCGCCACCCAACGGCCACGGCCGGATGCGGAGACAGAGCCGGAAGCAATCGGTGATTCAGCAGAGGGATCGGTCATGGGAGCTGCTCCAGGCTGAGATGCACCAGCCTGGCCAGGGTGTCCAGATGGCTGCTGCGGGTATGGGGATTGCCGAGCACGGCCTTGAGGTGGTGCCGGCCGGCATAGAGGGGGCGCGAGAGCATCAGGTGCTCCTCCAACAGCCGTTGGCGGGTGTGCTGACTCCAGCGCTCGGCAGCAGGGCGATCCAAGCCCCGGGGTGTGAAGGCCAGCAGGTGGAAGGATCCCCCGCACAGCTGCAGACGGCCACTGGCCTGCAGCAGGGCTGCGAGCTGGCGGCGCCGCTGAATGGCCCCATCCAGCACGGCCTCAATTCCCACCAAACCCAGCTGGCGCAGCCCAAGCCAGAGTTTGAGAATCTCGGCGGGTCGGGTTCCCTGCAAGCCCGTCTCCCCACCGTGACCACCGCCCCAACTCGGCTCCATGTAGGGAAGGCCGGTGTGGAAGGCCTCGGCCAGGGCCTGCGGTCTGGCGAGCAACAACAGTGAAGAGGTCTTGGTGATGCCCAGCAGCTTCTGGGGGTTGATCGTGATCGAATCCGCCCGCTCCAGCCCCGCCACCCGGAAACGATGGCCGGCCACCAGGCCGAACACAGCGCCGATCGCCCCATCGACGTGCAGCCACAGTCCGCGTTGCCGGCAGATCTCGGCCATGGGATGCAGCGGATCGACGGCTCCCCGCACAGTGGTGCCCGCGGTGGCAACCACGGCGATCACCGGTGTCCCAGCTCGCGCCAGCTGATCGAGTTCCAGCTCCAGAGCCCCCGGATCCAGGCGTCCCTCACCGTCGACCGGGATCGCGCACAGGGCATCGGCAGGCAGGCCCATGACCGCCAAGGCCTTCGCCAGCGAGACGTGGGCATCAGCGCTGGCCAGCACCACGGCATCGGCCTGGGTCGCCAGGCCTCGGCAGCGCCGGGCCGTGACCAGGGCCATCAGGTTGGAAAGGGTGCCGCCACTGGCCGCCACACCGCCGCTGCCGGCCGGCAGGCCCAGCTGCTCGGCCACCCAGGCCGTGAGACTGCGCTCCAGGCGCGTCAGGCTGGGGGAGAGCTCTTCAGCCAGCAGGTTGTTGTTAAGCCCGGCGCAGATCAGGTCGGCCGCCACGGATGCCCCCACCGGCGGCGGATCGAGGTGGGCCAGGGCACCGGGATGGTTGGGGTTGTAGGCGCCGTCCATCACCAGCTGGAGGTCGGCCAACAGCGCGGCAGCCTCCAGACCCTCCCGGGCTGGCTCCACCCCCGGCAACACGCTCAGACCAGGTAGCGGCGAACGCTGGGCAGCCGTCCCCAGCCAGGTGCAGAGCTGGCGGGATGCCTGCTCCAGAAAGTCCTGCAGTTTGGGGTCCAGCTGCTCCGGACTGGCAAATGGCAGGGGCTGGCTCGCCCGCGGGGCAGGTGGCGCGCTTGCCAACGGGGGACGCTCGAATCATCCCATTCTCACCTGCGGGGGTGGGCTACAAGGGAGAGGTCGCCGCTGTCCAGGCGTTGGAGTCCAGCCGATCCCCAGCCCCCCAGCCCGAGCCCCTGCAGCGCCACGAGAACCACCAGGAGCCGTTGTGGCTCTATGAGCAGTGGATGCTGCGCCTGCTGCGCCACGGCCAGCGGGCGGGCGCCAGCGGAGAGATTCCGGTGGCGGCTGTGGTGCTGGATGAAGTGGGACGCTGCATCGGCTGGGGCAGCAACCGACGCGAGGCCCAGGCCGATCCTCTCGGCCATGCCGAATTGGTGGCCCTGGCACAGGCGGCACGCCTTCGGGGCGACTGGCGCTTCAACGGCTGCACCCTGCTGGTCAGCCTGGAGCCCTGCCCGATGTGCGCCGGTGCCCTGGTGCAAGCACGCATGGGCACCGTTGTCTTTGGAGCGCTGGATCCCAAGCGCGGAGCCCTGGGCAGCTGCCTCAACCTCGCCACCAACGCCAGCGCCCATCACCACATGCGGGTGATCGGCGGGCTGTTGGGGGAACCGGCCGGACTCCAGCTGGCTGCGTGGTTCAGACAGCGACGGCGGCAGGGGTCGCGGCGGGACGGAAGGCCGGCAGCTCGGTTTCGAACAGATTGAGGAGCCGATCAACGTTTTCGGGTTGACTGTTGTAGCCCATCAGGCCGATGCGCCACACCTGGCCCGCCAAGGCACCCAGGCCGCCACCCACCTCAATGCCGTGCTTGTTGAGCAGGTGAAGGCTGAAGGCCTTGCCATCGACACCGTACGGTATTCGCACGGTGGTGAGGGTCGGGAGGCGCAGTTGCTCAGGGGCATGGAGCTCCAGGCCCAAGCGCTCCAGGCCGGCCCAGAGGCGCTCGGCATTGCTGCGATGCCGGGCCCAGGCCGCTTCCAGTCCCTCCTCGGCCAGCAAGCGCAGGGCTTCGCGCATGCCGAAATTCATGTTCACCGGAGCCGTGTGGTGGTACACCCGATCGCTGCCCCAATACTGGTTGAGCAGGGTGACATCGAGGTACCAGTTGGGCACTTTCCCCTGGCGCGCCATCATCTTGGCCTCGGCCCTTGGCCCCATGGTGAAGGGGCCGAGACCCGGCGGGCAACTCAGACCCTTCTGGCTGCAGCTGTAGGCCAGATCGACCTTCCAGGCATCGAGGTAGAGGGGAACGGCCCCCAGCGAGGTGACCGTGTCGAGCAGCAGCAGGCAGTCGTGTTGATTGCAGAGATCACCGATCCCTTCCATGGGCTGGCAGATGCCGGTGGAGGTTTCGGCATGGACGATCGCCAGGATCTTGGGCTTGTGGGTGGCCACCGCCACTTCGAGCTCAGCCAGGGTGAAGGCTTCTCCCCAGGGCTTTTCCAGCGTGACGACATTGGCCCTGTAGCGGCCGGCCATGTCGGCCAGACGCAGACCGAAATAGCCCTTCACCGCCACAAGAACGGTGTCGCCCGGCTCGATCGTGTTGGCCAGGGTGGCCTCCATGGCAGCACTGCCGGTGCCGCTCATCGGAATGGTGAGGCGGTTGTCGGTCTGCCAGGCATAACGCAGCAGTTCCTGCACCTCACCCATCAGCTCGACGTAGAGCGGATCGAGGTGACCGATCGGGGTCCGTGCCAGGGCCTGGAGCACCGTGGGATGGGCATTGGACGGCCCAGGACCAAGCAGCAGGCGGTCGGGAGTGGCAATGGGACCCAGCGTGCGGCGGTGGGCGGAGTTGACGGGGGGCAGCACGGGAAGGGAAACCAAGACCGAATGAACAGATGGGTCGAGCCTAAGCAGCAGCGAACGGCCTAGCGAGCGCGCACATTGGTGGCACCAAGACCACGGCACAGGTGCTCAAACGGCGCCCGGACCACGGCCGTGGAGGCCACGCCGGCGTCGAGCAACATCTCGCACACCACATCGGCCATCAGGGCGATGCTGCGGACCGTGGGACCGGTGGGCACCCCCAGGCTCTTGTAGGTGTCATCGAGGCCGTTGAGCACGCGCTCATTGAGAATGGAGGCGTCGTCGGCGATCAGGGCGTAGCTCGCGTAACGCAGGAAGTAATCCATGTCGCGCAGGCAGGCCGAGAGGCGGCGGGTGGTGTAGGCATTTCCGCCCGGCAGGATCAACTCTGGATCCGCCAACCAAAGGCGCTGGGCCGCCTCGCGCACGATCGTCGCCGCTTCCCGGTTGATCAGCTCAACCGCCGCGAGCCGTACCCCCGACTCGGAGTAGTACGCCGAGATCCGGTCAATCGCGTCCCGGTCCAGATAGCGGCCGAGCTGGTCGTAACGGCCAATCAGACCAGTGATGGCATCGCGCATGGCGGGATCGAATCGACGCACCTGCATCGGAACGTAGCACTCACATTTGGCCAAATCCCAGGCCTGGGGTGCGTTCTGGGGAAGTTGACAGAAACGGTTACGCAAGCGCTGCCCGCGATTTGGTTACAAGCGCTACAAAGCTGCACCGGGGCGATCCGTACGGTCCCGCCACGCCGCGCCCAGGGCGGCACCCACACTTTTGTTCGTCATGGCCAAAACAGCCCAAGACGTCCTGCGTCAGATCAAAGACGAGGGCATCGAGCTGATCGACCTCAAATTTGTCGACCTGCACGGCAAGTGGCAGCACCTCACCGTCTGCCACGACCTGATCGACGAGGCCGCCTTCAGCGATGGTGTGGCCTTCGACGGCTCGTCGATCCGCGGCTGGAAAGCCATCAATGAATCGGACATGGCGATGGTGCCCGATCCGAACACCGCCTGGATCGACCCCTTCTACAGCCACAAAACTCTTAGCCTGATCTGCTCGATTCAGGAGCCCCGCAGCGGCCAGCCCTACGCCCGCTGCCCCCGCGCCCTGGCTCAGAAGGCCCTCAGTTACCTCGGCTCGACCGGCATCGCCGATACGGCCTACTTCGGTCCGGAACCCGAATTCTTCATCTTTGATGATGTGCGCTACACCTCTGGTAGCGGCAGCAGCTTCTACAGCGTTGATTCGATCGAAGCCCCCTGGAATACCGCTCGCCTTGAAGAGGGCGGCAACCTGGCCTACAAGATCCAACTGAAGGAGGGCTACTTCCCGGTGTCGCCCAACGACACCCTCCAGGACATGCGCACTGAGATGTTGCTCACCATGGGCAGCCTCGGCGTGCCGATCGAGAAGCAGCACCACGAGGTGGCAACGGCGCAGCACGAGCTGGGGATCAAGTTTGCCGAGCTGATCAGCGCGGCCGACAACGTGATGATCTACAAGTACGTGGTGCGCAACGTCGCCAGGAAGTACGGCAAGACGGCCACATTCATGCCCAAGCCGGTGTTCGCTGACAACGGCAGCGGCATGCACGTGCACCAGAGCCTGTGGAAAGGCGGAAATCCCCTGTTCTTCGGCGAAGGCACCTACGCCAACCTCTCGCAGACCGCCCGCTGGTATATCGGTGGCCTGCTCAAGCACGCCCCCAGCTTCCTGGCCTTCACCAACCCAACCACCAACAGCTACAAGCGTCTGGTACCGGGCTTCGAGGCACCGGTGAATCTGGTGTACTCCCAGGGCAACCGCTCAGCCGCCGTGCGCATCCCGCTCACCGGCCCAAGCCCCAAGGCCAAGCGGCTGGAATTCCGCTCCGGTGATGCCCTCTCCAACCCCTACCTCGGCTTCGCGGCGATGCTGATGGCCGGCATCGACGGCATCAAGAACCAGATCGATCCAGGCGACGGCACCGACGTCGATCTGTTCGAACTCTCGGCGGAGGAGCTGGCCAAGATCTCCACCGTGCCCGCCTCCCTCAACGGTGCCCTGGAAGCCCTCGATGCCGACAAGGACTACCTGCTAGCCGGTGGCGTCTTCACCGAAGATTTCATCAACAACTGGATCGCCCTCAAATACGAAGAGGTGCAGCAGCTGCGCCAGCGGCCCCACCCCCACGAGTTTGTGATGTACTACGACGCCTGATCGAATGCGTCTGATCCAACGCGTGTGATCCAACGCGCCTGATCGAGGAGCCAACCGACCTCGCATCGGTTCTGTTTTCAGCCCTGGCTTCAGCTGGGGCTTTTTTGTTGGTGGGGTCAGGCCTGCACGCTCAGGTCGCCCCGCTCAGACGTGGCGCATCTGGGCGATAGCGCTGTCGTGCAGGTGCTTCTCCCGCGCCTGCCTCAGCGCCCAGGCCTGCAGCTGGTGCACCGCATCGCCGCCGGGATTGAGATCGTGGTGCTGGGTGATCTGGGCCAGTTCGGCCGCGTGCCGACGGTTGTCGCGGGCGCGCTGGAGGCTCCAGGTCTGGAAGGCGGGGTCGGCCTGCATGGGCTGACCCGGCTGAAGGGGGCCATGGAACATGGGGTACTCCTGGATCTGTTCCTCCACTGTGGATGGCTTTCTGTAGCTGTTGCTACGAAATACCAGGAGCTTCACAGGTCTTCGCCGCTCGCGCTCGCCGGAGCGATCGGCTGGAATGGCCGTACGCGATTGCCTAGCCATGCCCGATCAGCTCACCAAGCTGGCCTACCAAACCATGCAGCAGGGCAAGGCTTTGCTGGGCCTGACCCACAAGGAGATGAGCACCCGGCTGATGGGGTTGCTCGCACCGGATGGCACCCCGAAAACCGTGCCGGTGCCCCCGGAATTGATGGGCCGGCTCAAGCAATCCATGGATGCCCTGCACGAGCGGGATTGGCATGAGGCGGAACAGGGGCTGTATCCGGCGTCGTTGCTGTTCGATGCTCCCTGGCTCGACTGGGCCAGCCGCTACCCCCTGGTGTGGTTGGACATGCCCAGCACCTGGACCCGGCGCAGCGAGCGCAATGTGCGCGATCTGCCCCGCGATGTGGATCCGGCCGCCTACCCCGACTACTACCTCCAGAACTTTCATCACCAGACCGACGGCTACCTGAGCGACCACTCCGCCGCCCTCTACGACCTGCAGGTGGAAATCCTGTTCAACGGCACCGCCGATCCCATGCGGCGTCGGTTGCTTGCGCCACTGCTGCGGGGGATCAGAGCCTTCGCCGATCGCCCAGCCGGCCAGCTGCGGGTGCTCGACGTGGCCACGGGAACCGGCCGCACCCTGCGCCAGATCCGAGCCGCCCTGCCCCAGGCCCAACTGGTGGGCCTGGATCTCTCCACGGCCTACCTGCGCCAGGCCAACAAATGGCTCAGCCAGTTGCCCGGCGAGCTGCCCCAGCTCGTACAGGGCAATGGCGAAGACATGCCTTTCGCAGAGGGCACATTCCATGGCCTGACCTGCGTGTTCCTGTTTCATGAGCTGCCCGGAGAGGCCCGTCAGGCCGTGATCAATGAGGCCTATCGGGTGCTTGAGCCCGGCGGCGTGGTGGTGCTGGCCGACTCGGTGCAGCTGGCCGATTCCCCCCAATTCAGCGCTGCCATGGAAAACTTCCGGCGCGTGTTCCACGAGCCCTACTACCGCGACTACATCAGTGACAACATCGATGGCCGTCTGCGCCAAGCTGGCTTTGAGGCCATCGCCGCCGAATCCCACTTCATGACCCGGGTCTGGACGGCGCGGAAACCGCGCTAGCCCCTCAGCAACCAGGCCAGCAGCAATCCTGCGGTCGCCCAGCGCAACCCGCGCCAGAACATCACCTCCACCCGGTGCGGTGGCGCCAGGGTCTCCGGCAGCGGATCGAGCAGGCGCTGGGTGAGGGCCAGTCGCTGGCGTTGACGCCTCAGGGTCACCCCGGAGCTGTGTCGCGTCAGCGAGGCCTGGGTGAACAGACCGTCCAGGAGGTGCAGCAGCCGGATCGGCTGGCGCACGACGACTTGGTGGCCCAGGGGTCGGCTCGGCATGGCCAGCTCACAGCGTTGCAGCAGTGGCATCAGGATGGGGCCTGCTGTGATCAAACGTCCAGTGGCAATCCCGTCGCCCAAGCCAACCCGCTGCTGGCCCGAGGGCGCCCTGGAGCAGGCCGTGGTGCTTCAGCGCCAACTGGCGATCGGCGATCGCGACTGGCACGCCCTCAAGGCCCAGCGACCCCGGCGTGGGGCCGAGCAGCTGGCGGCCGCGCTGGTGCTCCTGCTCGGCGGGGATGACCCTGGCGCGCCCCAGACCAGTGTCTCCCGCCAGCAGGCCATCGAGCTGGTGGAGCACGGCCTGGGCTGGTTGCGGGGGGAGCTCAGCGACCCCGGTTGCCCCAGCCACCGGCCGGCGACAGCACCCCAGCCCGCTGGCGATTGACGGCAAGCTGCAGGCGGTTGCCCCGGCTGCTCCAGCGCACGTCATCAAAGCAGTGGTGGATCAGGAACAGACCTCGACCGCCGGCGGCGTCGAGCTGCTCCGGCAGGGCCGTGGTTCGGGCGTCGGGCGGCAGCCCGGGCCCTTCGTCCTGCACCTGCCACACCAGCCAGCGCGGGGTTTCAATCCGGCGCACCCGCAGGCACTTGCCCGGATCGCAGCCGTTGCCGTGGCGCACCGCATTGACCAGCGCCTCCTGGAGGCCCAGCTGCACCTGCCCCTGGAGCTGCAGGCAGCGGATCGGCTCAATCAGCAGTTCAAGCAGCGGAGCCAGCTGCAGGGTGGAAGGGGTGATGAAATCTGACCAGCGCAGCACCATCCGGCTGGAATCCGCAGGAGCCGTTTCGACCCTACGCCGCTACCGGCACCCTTGCTCAGGGATGGATGCGCTGTTGCAGAGCGGGATGGTTGAGCAGGGCATCCATCAGCCGCACTCCCCGCAGCTGGTTCACCAGGGGCATGTGCCCCTCGGGCGCATCGATGGACCACTGGAAGGAGCCCGGATAACGGGTCCACTGCCCCCCATCCTTCCAGGCCAACTTGGGCCAGAGCAGTTCCCAGCGGTCGTTGCAGCTGCGCAACAGTCGGCCCTGCACCGAAAAGCCGAAGCGCCCACGTGAGAAGCACACCCAGAGCCGATCCAGACTGTCGAGATCGGCCGATGGCATCGGCGGCACCTCGCTGTAATACACGTAGCCCCGGCGCACCGCATTCGGCCCCGCCAACTCCCGCAGCAGAGCACTGGTGATCCGATCAGCCTCCTCAAACTGCTGGGCCATCAGGGCCCGCTGCAGTGGCGCATAGTCGAGTCCCCGCGCCGAAACCGTGGCCAGCCAGCCCTCGGGATAACGGGCCAGGAACGCATCCCGCAGGGCGTCGCTCTCATCGAGCAACAACTGGATCAGAAAGCCGGCGGCCCAGTCGTCACCGGTGGCGTCGAGGGACGCCAGATGGTCCGTGATCAGGGGGCGCAGCGCCTGCCGCCGCTCCTGCAGGGTGGCCAGCAGAGAGCGGCGCTGGCGAAGGGTACCGCTCTGAAAGCGCTCAAGCAGAGCCTCAGGGCTGGCGGTGGCGGTGGCGGTGACCGGGGGGCCGGAAAGCATGGATGGGGTCGGAGCCTGAAGCGGAGCCAGCGTGGGCCCACTATGTCAGCAGAGATCCACAACAGCGATGCCGGGCGCCAGCCCCCCCCTCCCCGTGGCCGCGTTCCTGGCGGCTGATGGGCCCATCGTCGACGTGCGCAGTCCCCAGGAATTCGCCCAGGGCCACATCCCCGGGGCCCACAACCTGCCCCTGTTCAGCGATGACGAAAGGGCCCAGGTCGGAACCTGCTACAAACACCAGGGCCGGCCCGCCGCGATCCAGCTGGGACTGGAGCTGGTGGGGCCCAGGTTGGCGGCGCTGGGCCAGGAGCTGCGTCGCCTGGGCCAGCACAACACCCCCCTGCGGCTCCACTGCTGGCGTGGAGGCATGCGCTCCGGCAGCATCGCCTGGCTGGCCAACACCCTGGAGGTGCCGGTGCAGCTGCTCGAGGGTGGCTACAAGGCCTATCGCCGCTGGGTGCTGGAGACCTTCGAGCGGCCCTGGCCGCTGCTCGTGCTGGGCGGACGCACCGGCACCGGCAAGACCGATCTGCTGCTGGCCCTGCAGCGTCAGGGAGCGGCCGTGGTCGATCTGGAGGGCCTGGCTCACCACCGTGGCAGCAGCTTTGGTGGTTTGGGCCTGCCGGCCCAACCCAGCAGCGAGCACTACGAAAATCGTCTGGCGGCCAGCCTGCAGGGCCACAAGGGCCAGGGGCCGATCTGGATCGAGGCGGAAAGCGCCCAGGTGGGTCGCTGCCGGATCCCCGCCGGCCTCTGGCGACAGATGGGGGAGGCGCCAGCGATCGAGATTCAGCGCCCGCTGACGGAGCGGGTGGAGCAGCTCGTAGCGGTGTACGGGAGCCATGGGCAGGAAGCCCTGCGACAGGCCACCGAGCGCATCGCCCGGCGGCTGGGGCCCCAGCGCACCACCGCCGCCCTGGAGGCGATCGACGGTTGCGACTGGGCGGGGGCTTGTCTGCAGATGCTCGAGTACTACGACCGCTGCTACGACCATGAGCTGAGCCGACGCGACACCCCGGTGCTGGCCAGCATCGACCTGGTCGGGATCACAGCCGATGCCGCTGCCGTCCAGCTGCTGCGGGAGGCTGCCAGACGCGATCTCTCCTGAGCAGACCACTCCGGGGCTGGCTCCTAGGATTGATTTTTGTCCCCGCTTGCCATGGGCGCCGCCATTCAGTTCTTCCGTGGGGTGGATGAGCCGGTCGTGCCCGATATCCGCCTGACCCGCTCCCGCGATGGCCGCACCGGCCAGGCCCTCTTCGTCTTTGAAGAACCAGACGCCCTCGCCCCCGAGACCATGGGTGACATCACCGGCATGTTCCTGGTGGATGAGGAGGGCGAGCTGGTGAGCCGTGAGGTCAAGGCCCGCTTTGTCAATGGCAAGGCCAGCGCCCTCGAGTGCACCTACACCTGGAAGACCACCGACGACTTCGAGCGCTTCATGCGCTTTGCCCAGCGTTACGCCGACAGTCACGATCTGGGCTTCTCCAACAACCAGGGCGAAGATCAGGGGGAGCAGGACGAGGCCTGATCCCTTGAAATTCGGCCAATGGCTGGGGTTGTTGGCGCTGGTGGCAGCCCTGGTGCTGCTCTGGAGCCTGCGCCAGAGCCTGATGCATCTGTTTGCCGCCGTGGTGCTGGCGATGGCGCTCTGCACCCTGGTGGGTGCGATCCAGACCCGCCTGCGCTGTTCCCGTCCCGTGGCCCTGTTGCTCAGCCTGGGCACGGTGACCCTGGTGCTGGCGGTGGTGGCCACGGCGGTAATCCCCCCGTTCGTCGACCAGTTCGACCAGTTGTTGAGCAAATTGCCGGCGGCGGCCGAAACCCTGCTGGAGCTGCTGCGTGATGGCCTGGCTCGGGTGAGCCTGATGTTGTACGGCACCAGTGAGGGCGGATTGTCCTGGCTGCGCAATGGCCTGATCGGCGGCGGCGCACCCCCCAGCGGCCTGCCGGCCGGGCTGGGCGGCAGCCTGGGAACGGGGGCCCTGCGGCTTGTGGGGCTGGCCGGTGGTTTGGGTACCGGCTTGCTGCAAACCCTCTTTGTGTTTGCGGTGGCCCTCATGGTGACGGCGCAGCCCACCGCCTATCGCGAGGTGGCGGTGTTGCTGGTGCCGTCGTTTTACCGGCGCCGGTTCCGCCAGGTGCTGGTGCAGTGCGGTGAAGCCCTGAGCGCCTGGATGGTGGGGGTGCTGATCAGCTCGCTCTGTGTGGGCACCCTTGCCGCCATCGGCCTGAGCCTGCTGGGCGTGAAATTGGTGGCCGCCAATGCGCTGCTGGCGGGGTTGCTCAACATCATTCCCAACGTGGGGCCGACCCTGAGCACCGTCTTTCCGATGTCGGTGGCCCTGCTGGACGCCCCGTGGAAAGCCGCTGCGGTGCTGGTGCTTTACATCGCCGTGCAAAACCTCGAGAGTTATCTGATCACTCCATCGGTCATGCATCACCAGCTGCGGCTGCTGCCCGGTCTCACGCTCACAGCCCAGCTGCTGTTCACGGTGGTGTTCGGCCCCCTGGGCCTGCTGCTGGCCCTGCCTCTGGCGGTGTGTCTGCAGGTGATCGTGCGCGACCTGCTGATCCACGACATCCTGGATCCATGGAAACGCCAACGGCTGGCACCCTGACCCCATGAACGGCCGCACGGTGCTGGGGGCTCTGGCCCTGATCGTGCTGGGGTTGCTGACCTGGGAATTGCGCTGGGTGCTGCTGGTTCTGTTCGGCGCCGTGGTGCTGGCGGTGGCCCTCGATGTGCCCATCACCGTTTTGCGACGCCTGCTGCCACTGAACCGTCCCCCCGCCCTAGTGGCGGTGCTGGTGGGCCTGGTGCTGGTGGGTGGGCTGCTTGGCCAACTGCTGCTGCCTGAACTGCTGCAGCAGATCAGCCAATTGTCGGAGCTGTTGCCGGCCCTGGCTCAACGCTTGGCCGACCTGGCACGCCAGGTGCGCTGGCTGCCCGATCTGGAGCGCCAGCTGATGGAGCTGGGAACCTGGGACCGCCTGCAACCCCTCGGTGGCCAGCTGCTGGGATTTGCAGGCGGAGCCGCCAACACGACAATCCAATTGCTGCTGATGGCCCTGCTGGCCATCTTGCTGGCGCTCGATCCGCGCAGTCACCAGAAGGTGGTGGTGGCCCTGACGCCGAGCTTCTGGCGCCCCCAGATGGGTCACCTGCTCGCCGAATCCAGAGAAGCCCTGGGGGGCTGGCTGGCCGGCATGACCCTCTCCGCGGTGAGTGTTTTTCTGCTCACCTGGGCAGGGCTGGCGCTGCTTAAGGTACCCCTGGCCCTGCTGAGCGCCCTGATCTGCGGACTGCTCACCTTCGTGCCCACCATCGGCCCCACCGCCGCCACCCTGCTGCCCCTGGCTCTGGCCCTGCTCGTCTCGCCGGCCAAGATGGTTCAGGTGCTGGTGTTGCGGCTGGTGCTCCAGAACACCGAAGCCTTTCTGCTCACACCGGTGCTGCTGCGTCGCACGGTGAATCTTCTGCCCACCGTGGCACTCACAGCCCAGCTGTGCCTTGGGGCCCTGCTCGGATTGCCCGGGGTGTTGCTGGCCCTGCCCCTGGTAGTGGTGCTGCAGGTGCTCTGTGAAGAGGTGGTGGTGAAGGAGGTGATGGACCGCTGGACCTAGATCCCCGCGTTATGCCCCCATGGCTCCAGCATCGATGTGTCAGTCGTGGCGGGCTCGGTAACGCTGGAGGAGCGATGGCAGCAGAAGCAGCACCGCCACGGCCAATGGATGGCTGCGGATCGCCGCCCCTAACCCTGCCAGCGTGAAGTGATCGGCCAGCAATTGCAGCTCAACGCGCACATCGAACAGAGCCAGTAGAGCCAACAGCACGGGAACCGTTGCCCAGCCACGGCTGCGCTGCTTCCGGCGAGGGCCGGCAGAGCCGGGAGTGGGTGAAGGATCAGCGACGGGACAACACCGGCAGCAGGGTGGGGGCAACACCGATGCTGGACCAAGCGCCCACGAGAATGCCGAAGCTCAGCGCAACCGAGAACCAGAACAGGGTGCTGCCACCAAAGAAGATCAAGGCGATCAATGGCAGCAGGGTGGTAAGGGAGGTGTAGACCGAGCGGGTCAGCGTGCTGATCACGGCTTCATCGGCCTGATCAGCCAGGGAAACGTCCTTGAGCTGATTTCGCTTCTCACGGATCCGGTCAAAGATCACCACCGTGTCGTTGACGGAATAGCCGGCAATGGTCAGCAGTGCCACAGCAAACAAGCTGTTGACTTCCACGCCGGCCAGCAGTCCCAGCCAGGCAAACAAGCCGCAGGTGATCAGCACATCGTGAGCCAGGCACAACAGAGCCAGAGCGGCATAGATGCGGTCGTAGCGAAAGCTGATGTAGATAGAAATCCCGACAAAGCTCACCAGCAGCGACACCAAGCTGGCCTGAAGCAACTGGGATCCGAGGGTGGGGCCGATTGTGTCGATGGACAGACCACCGGGGACCGTCTCACCCACCTGAGCCTGGAGTGCCTGCAAGACCACCTGGGCCTGATCCGGGCTGAGGCTGGGGGTGCGCGCCACAAGGGAACGACCGCCATCGAGGAGCTGTACCGATGCTCCGGCCAACGCAGGGGCTGGATTGGCGCCATCGGCAGGCAGCTTCACGGCTACGAGCAACCGCTGCAGGGCAGAAACCGTCAGGGGGGGGCAGGCGGTCCCGCAGCGGCGCTCGATCTGGATCTGGGTGCCACCGGTGAAATCAAGACCCGGCCGCAGTGGGGCCCGGATCGATGGCGAGCTCCAGCTGAGGGCCATCCCGAGGATGCTCAACAGCAGGGCGACCAAGGACAGAAGCCAGAGACGGCGGCGATGACGGTTGACGCGGAAGGCGAACATCGGCCGGCTGGTGGAGGGAGGGGCAGTGATGGGGGGCATGGTCAGCTCAGGCCACTCCCTCAGACCGCTGGGTCAGGGGAAGGAAGTATTCAATCCGGCGCAGGGCTGGATAACTCATCAACACCCGCAACAGGGTGCGGGTGCAGGTGAGGGCACTGAACAGGCTGAGCAGCACACCGATGCCGAGGGTGACCGCAAAGCCTTTGACAAAACCGGTGCCCAGCGCGAAGAGGGCGATGCAGCTGATCAGGGTGGTGACCTGTCCATCGAGGATGGATGAAAAGGCGAGGGAAAAACCCGTATCAATCGACCGAATCAGGGTGTTGCCGTCCCGCAACTCTTCCTTGATGCGCTCAAAAATCAACACATTGGCGTCAACCGCCATGCCCAGCGACAGGATGAATCCCGCAATGCCCGGCAGGGTCAAGGTGACGGGGATCAGGGCGTAGGCGGCCAGATTGAACAGGCCGTAGAGAGAGAGGGCGATCACCGCCACAACACCGGCCAGGCGGTAGACCAGCACCATGAATACCGCCACCAGCAGCAGGCCAGTGAGGGCGGCCAGCAGGCTGGTGCGGATGTTTTCAGCGCCGAGGGAGGGGCCGATCGTGCGCACCTCGAGAATTTTCACCGGCAGGGGCAGGGAGCCGCCGCGCAACTGGACCTCCAGATCACGGGCTTCTTCAGCGCTGAAATTACCGGTGATGCTGGCGGAGCCGCCGGTGATACCGGCCGCCTTGAACTCAGGCCCCACACTGGCCTCGCTGATCGAGCGCCCATCCAGCACGATCCCCAGCAGACGCCGTGTACCGGCAATCGACTGGGTGAGCTGAGCAAACTTATCGCCCCCCTCCTTGTTGAAACTGAGGGTCACATCCCAGCCGGGGCCGCTCTGCTGCTGCTGGCGGCCGGCCGTGACGAGATCCTTGCCGCTGAGACTGGCCGGCTCATAGAGGGCCACGATGTCAGCGTTGATGCGTTGGAGATCGGCCTCCAATTGCTCACGGTCTGCCTGCCTGGGATCAGCCTGTTCGGGCTCGGTGGTGGGGAGGGCGTTGTCCTGGCTGGGCTGGCCGAGGCGCGCGAGCAGGGCCGTGGCCTGGCGCTTGAGGGTGAGCAGCTCCTGCATCCGCTGCTCTGTTTCCGGTTTCTGGGCACGAAACTCCAGCAGGGCCGTGGTGCCGAGCACGGTGGCAGCCCGGGTCGGATCCTGCTCGCCAGGCAGCTGCAGCACCAGCTGGTCCTCACCGACGGATTGCAGAGTGGACTCGGCTACGCCCAGACCATTGATACGGCGATCGAGCACATCCTTAACGGCATCAAGCTGCTCTTTGCGGACGGTGGTGATGGCTCCAGCGGGCTGAACCTGCAGGGTCAGCTGGCTGCCACCGCGGAGATCCAGACCGAGCCGCTGACCCAGCGGCGTGGATGGGGTGTTCCAGCTGTAAAGCATGGCCCCGGAGGCGATCGCCAGGGCAAGGATCAGGGCAAACCACCCCTGTTGGCGGGCCATCTCAGATCTGGCCCGCGAGCAGTTGCCGGGCCGCGTCGACGATCTGGTGGGGCTGGATGATCGTCAGGTTTTCCAGGGCGCCGTTGTAGGGCGTGGGGATGTCCTGGGACGACAGACGGATCGGACGGGCATCGAGCTCGTCAAAGCAATGCTCAGTGATCAGGGCAATCAGCTCAGCGCCGATGCCGCCGGTCTTCATGCACTCCTCAACCACGATCACCTTGTGGGTTTTGCGGATCGAGCGGGTGATGGTGTCCATGTCGAAGGGCTTGAGGCTGATCAGATCAATCAGCTCCACGCTCACCCCATCCTTCTCCAGCTGCTCCACAGCCTTGAGGCAGTGGTGGCGCATGCGTGAGTAGGTGAGGATCGTCACATCGCTGCCCTGGCGCACCACTTCCGCCTGATCCAGGGCGCAGATGTAGTCGCCCTCGGGGATGTCTTCCGAGAGGTTGTACAGCAGCACATGCTCAAAAAAGAGCACGGGGTTGTTGTCGCGGATGGCTGCCTTCATCAGACCCTTGGCGTTGGTGGGGGTGCTCACCGCCACGATCTTGATGCCGGGCACGGCGTGGAAGTAGGCCTCCAGCCGCTGGCTGTGCTCCGCCCCCAGCTGCCGACCGACACCGCCGGGGCCCCGCACCACGGTGGGAATGGTGTAGTTGCCGCCGCTGGTGTAGCGCAACATCCCCATGTTGTTGGAGATCTGGTTGAAGGCGAGCAGCAGGAAGCCCATGTTCATGCCTTCCACGATCGGGCGCAGGCCCGTCATGGCAGCGCCCACGGCCATGCCGGTGAAAGCGTTTTCGGCGATCGGAGTGTCCAGTACCCGCAGCTCGCCGTATTTCTCGTAAAGGTCCTTGGTGACCTTGTAGGAGCCGCCGTACTGACCGACGTCTTCGCCCATCACGCAGACGTGGGGATCGCGGGCCATCTCTTCATCGATGGCCTCGCGCAGGGCGTTGAAGAGAAGCGTCTCTGCCACGGCGGGAAGGCGATTCCGGCACATGACCGGTGATGACGCCAACTTATCTCAGCCGCCAGCGGCGAATCTGACCTCAGCCCCCGGCGGCGAAGGTGGACAGCAGCAGGACCGACAGCAGCATCCCAGGCAGCAGGAGCGTCACCAGCAGACCGAGGTCGTGGGGGGTCATGGGATGGCGCCAGTGGCTGGAGGTTAGGGCGTTTTACCCGCCTCGGCAGGGGCTGATCCGGATCCGGACACCAGGCTGCGTACAAACACCAGGGCCAACCCCAGGGCAATGAAGGCAAAGCTGAAAGTGGCCAGAAAGGCCATGCCCACGATCAGGGTCTTGAGGGCGGTGGCAATGCTCTGGGCGATGGTCGAGCTGTAACTGGGCGGGTGCAGGGCGTAGTAGGTCACCATCCGCCGGCTCAGGCCCAGGGCCAACCAGGCCAGAAGCCCGGCGGTGAGCGAGCCGGACAGGAAGCTCAGGGGACCCTTGCGGGGCGCCGCATCGGGCTGAATCTGGGAATCGGGGTCGGTCACGGTTCCAGGCTGACACCTCGGTTGCTGAAGCCACAACACCAGGCCTCCAAACCCGCCTGCTCCAGCTGGGACGCCAGGCCGGCGTGGGCCGCTTCCGCCGCGGCGAGGCTGGCGAAGAGGGCAAACAGGCTCGGACCCGATCCACTCATGGCCACCGCCAGCGGGCCTTCAGCCTGGCGCAGCAGAGCCAGGCCCTGCCGCACTGTCTCCACCTCGGGTTCCACCACGGCCTGCAGGTCATTGCGCAGCGCGGGCAGGGCAGCGCCCCGATGCAGGGCCTGCAGCAGCGGCCCCTGGCGCAACGCCTGGCGGCGTTGCGCGAAGTCGTCCTCCCCCTGGAGGTAGAAGTCGCCCCGCATCGCCCTGCAGCGGCCGTAGGCCCAGGGGGTGCTGACACTGACCTCGGGGTGCTTGATCAACAGCACCGCCAGGCGCAGGGGCTCCGCCAGCTCCACCGGCTCCAGCCGCTCCCCACGGCCGAAGCACAGCTGGGTGCCGCCATCGAGGCAGAACGGCATGTCGGACCCGAGCTCGGCGGCCATGGCCTGCAGGGTCTCGGCGTCAAAGCCCAGACCCCACAGGGCATTGAGGCCCACCAGGGCCGCCGCCCCGTTGCTGGAGCCACCGGCCAACCCGGCGCCGATGGGAATGCGTTTCTCGAGCACGATCTCGGCCCCCAGCTCGGGGAACCCCGAACGGGACCGCAACAGCTCGCCGGCCCGCACGATCAGGTTGCTGCCATCGGTGGGCAGGTCGGCTCGGTCGCAACGCAGGCTGATCCGGGCATCGGCGGTGGGCCGCAGCCGCAGGGTGTCCGCCAGGTCGATCGACTGCATCACCATCGCCAGCTCGTGGAAGCCGTCGGGCCGCAGTCCCAGCACCTCCAGGTGCAGGTTGATTTTGGCGGGGGCCCGCACACACAGGTCAGCCATGGGTGAGAGGGGGCTCGGTGGCGGTGATGGCCTGATTCAAGCCGCCCGCCAACGCCACCCAGGCCGACGGGGCGATCTCCTGGGGCCGTTGCTGCAGACCCATGCCCGCCGCTGCCATCAGCGCAGCCAGTTGGACTTCAGGCAGCAGGCCGGCCAGGGTGTTGCGCAGCATCTTGCGCCGGGCGGCAAAGCAGCGCTTCAGCAGCATCTCCACGGTGCGGGCCAGCCGGGGCTCCAGCTGCTGCTCAGCAGGCAGCGGCTCCAGCAGAATCACCTCGGAGTGCACCCGCGGCGGCGGCTGAAAACAGCGCGGGGGCACGACGCAGACGCTGCTGCAGTGGGCCATCAGCTGCATCCGCACACTCAACGCCGAGTAGGCGCTGGACCCCGGCTGGCAGCGGATGCGCTCCCCCACCTCCCGCTGCACTAGCAGCACCAGGCGTTGGAAGGGCCTGGCAACGGGGCGGTCGAGGCGGCCCACCAGGCGCTCGAGCAGCGGCCCGGTGATGTTGTAGGGAATGTTGGCCACCACCTTGTTGGCCGCCGGCAGCTCGACCGCCAGCACATCGCCTGGGGTGAGGCTGAACCGCGTCTCGTCGCCAAAGCGCTCCTGCAGGCCCTGCACCAGATCGCGATCGAGCTCCACCGCCGCCACCGCCGCCGCCGGCGAAGCCAACAGGCGCTCGGTGAGTGCCCCCCGACCCGGCCCCACCTCCAGCACTTGATCGCTGGCCTCGAGCTCTGCGGCCGCCACGATGCGGTCGAGCACCCCCTGATCCACCAACCAGTGCTGGCCGAAACGCTTGCGGGCGCGGTGGGCAGCAAAACTCATGGATGACGCTGCAGTCGCTCCACATTGCCTGTCCCCCCTCACCGCCTCACCCAGCGGCCCGTCCCCGCGCTGGCCCGTCTGATCCTGGCTGGGTCGCTCGTGGCCGGCGTAGCGGTGCTGATCCCCGCCGCCCGTGCCGGCAGCGCCACCGCCTCCTCGATCTGGAACAAAACCAACGCCCTCGCCCGGGCGCGGCAGCAGCTCCCCCCAGGTGCCGTCATCACCGGCGAACACTGCCAGGAGGTGGAGGTGGGGATCGGCAACATCCGCTATCTCTGCACGGTGGAGTTCAGCCCCGCCCCAGCCGTCCCCACGCCTGCCACCACACCGACGCCATCCCCCTGACGGCAGGCCCTCCTGACATCAGCGGTCTTGGCGTATCCAGCGCACCGGGCCGGCCGCCGGGGCCAGGGGCACCAGGGCGTAGACCAACTCCACGGGGCGCTCGGCCCAGGTTGGATGGCTCTCCAGCCAGCAATGCCAGGCCCGCTCCAGCCGCATGCGCTTGCCGCGCCGCAGGGACCCGACTCCCCAGCCATCCGGGCCACGCCGGCGCCTGCCCTTCACCTCCACCAGCAGCAGACGCCCCTGCTTTTCCAGCACCAGGTCCAGCTCGCCCCAGCGGCAGACCCACTGCCGGGCCAGCAGCCGCCAGCCCCGCTGCTGCAACAGGCGCAAGGCGCGCTGCTCAGCCCAGTCGCCCTGGCGGCGTGCGGCGGTGCGTGGCATGGCCATCTCCGGCGTGGCCTCAGGGTTCCCACCGCGGGCGAGCTGTCCCGGCGGAATGGTCCTCCTTAGGCTGGACTGAGCTGCCGGGTTGCCATGCTTCCACCGATTTCGCCCAGACGCGGCCCCCGCCGCCTCGCCAGCTGGCTGCTGGCTCTGCTGCTGTCCCTTGGCGCCGCGTGGCTGGCCCCCGCCCCCGCCCAGGCCGCGATGGATGTGGCCAAGCAGGTGCTGATCGGTGCCGATTTCCACAACCAGGATCTGCGGGGCGCCACCTTCAACCTCACCAACCTGCGGGACGCCACCTTCGCCGGCTCCGATCTGCAGGGAGCCAGCCTGTTCGGCGCCAAGCTTCAGGACGCTGATCTGAGCAACACCAACCTGCGCGAGGCCACCCTGGATTCGGCGATCTTCGATGGCACCAACCTCACCAATGCGGTGTTGGAAGACGCCTTTGCCTTCAACACCAAATTCACCAACGTGGTGATTGACGGGGCCGACTTCACCAACGTGCCCCTGCGGGGCGATGCCCTCAAGACCCTCTGCGGCGTGGCCAGCGGCACCAACCCTGTCACCGGCCGCGACACCCGTTCCACCCTCGGCTGCGGCTGACCCCTCGATCCATGAGTTTCGACGCCCGCAGCCGCGAACGCCTCGAGGCCCTCGGCCGCAACCTGCCCAAACCACTGCCACCGCCGCCGTCTCAGCAGGCCACGCCCAAAGCCACCGACAAACGCCACCGCGTCGAAGTTGAGGAGAACCCGGAGGCCCTGTTTCGCGAACTGATGCAGGTCAGCCCGGATGGCACGGTGCCGCCCCACCTGATGGAGCGGTTGCGTGAGTTGGAGGCCCGCCGGCAAGGCCCAACCCCGCAACAAGGGCGCACCATCCCCACCCAATCCCCCGGCCGCGGCAGGCCCACTGGGGCCAACACCGTGGGTCGGGCCGACCCCCGCACGGCTGCTGACCATGGCGACCTTTACACCGCCTTTCAGCAATTGCTGCTGGAAGACGATGAGGGTCCCTGAGCTCGCCGACGCGGACCCGGTCCGGTGCGAGTTGGCCATGGATTGCTTCTGGCGTCGCCCCGTTCACGCCTTTTTGGGCACCGCTGGGGTAGGGATGGAGCATGAGCATCCCTCTCTCGAGCGACCCCAGCCTGGCGGCCTTCGGCTCCAGCCTCACCGCCATCACCCTGGCCGAGCTGGGCGACAAAACGTTTTTCATGGCGCTGATCCTGGCTGTGCGCCACCGGGGCCGCTGGGTGTTTCTCGGGGCCTTTGCCGCCCTCACGGCGGTCACCCTGATCTCCCTGGCCCTGGGCTACGGCCTGCGGGAGCTGCTCCCGCCAACGGTGGTGCCCTGGCTGGCCGCCGCCCTGTTCCTCGGCTTCGGCCTCAAGCTGCTGAGCGATGCCCAGGGCTTGGCGGCGGATGCGGCCACCGAGGAAGCGGAAGAGGCCGAGGTGGCGATCAATGCCGCCGAAACCAGCCGCACTCTCAACACCGCCTGGGCGGTGATCTGGGAGGCCTTCGCGCTGGTGTTTGTCGCCGAGCTGGGTGACCGCACCCAATTCACCACGATCTTCATGGCCACGGCGCCGGCCCAGGTGTTCAGCTTCACCGGCCTGCTGGCCGGCACGCTGCTGGGTCACGCTCTGGTCACCTGGCTGGCGGTGGGGGCTGGGAAGTGGATCGGCCAGCGCGTCAATGAGCGCCTCCTGTATCGGCTCAGTGGTGGCCTCTTCCTGGTGTTCGGTCTGGCGGCGCTCCAGCAGGCCCTGGGCTGACAGCAAGAAGCTTGAACAGCGCCCCGTAAGGTGGCTTCAGTACATCTACTCAGGGTCTCAGGAGCGCCGCGATGACCATCCGCATCGGCATCAACGGGTTTGGCCGCATCGGCCGTCTGGCCTTCCGCCGTGCCATGGCCCTGCCGGATGTGGAGGTTGTGGGCATCAACGACCTGATTGATGTGGAGTACCTGGCCTACATGCTCCGCTACGACTCCACCCACGGCCGCTTCCAGGGCGAGGTGCGCGTGGAGAACGGCCAGCTGGTGGTGAACGGCCAGACGATCCGCATCACCGCCGAGCGGGACCCGAACAACCTCAACTGGGGCGCCGTGGGTGCCGACTACGTGCTCGAGAGCACGGGCTTCTTTCTCACCGATGTGGCCGCCCGCGCCCACATCAACGCCGGTGCCAGGCGCGTGGTGATGAGCGCCCCGTCCAAGGACGACACGCCGATCTTCGTGATGGGCGTCAACCACACCAACTACGCCGGTCAGGACGTGGTGTCCAACGCCAGCTGCACCACCAACTGCCTGGCGCCGATCGCCAAGGTGATCCACGACAACTTCGGCATCGTCAACGGCCTGATGACCACAGTGCATGCCACCACCGCCACCCAGAAAACGGTGGATGGCCCTTCGGTGAAGGACTGGCGCGGTGGCCGCGGTGCCGGCCAGAACATCATCCCCAGCTCCACCGGTGCCGCCAAGGCCGTGGGCCGGGTGATCCCCGAACTCAACGGCAAGCTCACCGGCATGGCCTTCCGCGTGCCCACCCCCGATGTGTCGGTGGTGGATCTCACCGTGAACCTGGCCACGCCCGCCAGCTACCACCAGATCAAGGCGGCGATGAAGGCCGCCAGCGAGGGGCCGATGGCCGGCATCCTCGGCTACACCGAGGATGAGGTGGTGAGCACCGATTTCCTGGGCGAGAGCTGCACTTCGGTGTTTGATGCCGGTGCCGGCATCGCCCTCACCGACACCTTCGTGAAGCTGGTGGCCTGGTACGACAACGAGTGGGGCTACAGCTGCAAGTGCATCGACCTGATGCGCCACATGGCCACCATTGGTTGACGCGGCATCCGACTTGAGCGACACGCTCCACCGCGACGATTGGCAGCGCATCCGCGATGCCCTTCGCTACCAGGCCCGGGAGCTGCACCACCGCTCCTTCGCGGTGCACAGCAGCCGGCGCGATCTCCTCTGGGAAGAGATGGATCGCTGCCTGGCCCTCGCCGACCGGGTGGAGCAGCACTGGCTGCAATCCGGCAGCTGAAGGCGAGGGTGGGACAGGCCGGGCACTGGTGAAGGGACCTTCCCTTCCCTGCCCATGGCCTGCGGCGCCGTGATCTCCCTGCTTGATACCCATCGGTCCCGTCAGTGCCACTGGTGGCTTCCCGATGCCGGCTTTCCCCAGCAACTCGCCAGCCTGCTCGGCGCGCCGCTGCGGGCCAGCGGGCTGCCGCCCCGCAACTGGCGGGAGCTTGCTGCCGTGTTTGAGCCCCTGCGGCCGCTTCCCATCGCGGAGCCCCCGTCAACCACCGCCGCTGCCACCTACCGCTACCTGATCTGTCTCGACCGCCGCGGCAACCGGCTGTCCTGCTGGCGCCGCTACCCGGAAGGACTGGGCTGGCAGCGCCGCTGCGGGCCGATGCCCCTGGCGCAGTTCGTCCGCCGCTTCAGCCAACGCCTAACCTCGCCGGCATGACCGGCAATCTGCAGGCGATCGGTTTTTTGCTCAGCTGGGTGCTGGGCTGGGGCATCGGTGGGTCCCTGATCGACGCCGGGCTGATTCAGGCCGGCGTCTATTCCCTCGAGACGGGCCAACTCGGCACCCTCACCACTTTTGTGCTGTGGACCCTGCTGTGGGGCGGCGGTGGCCTTTGGCTCTATCGGCGCTTCACCGGCTCGGGGGATGCCGGTCCGCAGGACTAGGCCGGCACCACCAGACCCAAGCCCAATCCCCTCCACGCCAGTACACATGAACTAGCGTGATCGGGTTTGCGGCGCGCCGTTGGCACCCCCCGCTCCCCTCGCAAGCCTCGAGGAACAGCTGATCCGCTGTCGCGCCAGCACGGTGTTGCTGCGGGTGAGTGGCGAGTCGATGCGAGGTGCCGGCATCGCCCACGGCGACCTGCTGATCGTGGATCGGGGCCTGGAGCCCCGGCCAGGCCAGATCGTGGTGGCCTGGCTTGATGGTGGTTTCACCCTCAAACGGCTGGTCTGTCATCGGGGCCGGCTGCGGCTGGAGGCGGCCCATCCCGCCTATCCCCCCCTGGAGCTGGATCCTGGTGCCGAGCCCCACCTCTGGGGGGTGGCCGTGCACGTCATCCGCACTCTGGAGCCCGGTCCGGGCGATCGCTGAAGCGCCATGACCTATCGCTCTCGGGCCACCGGCCGGCCTGCGATCGTGCTGATCGACGGCAACAACTTCTACGCCTCCTGCGAAGCGGTGATGGATCCCGCGTTGCTGGGCCGGCCGCTGGTGGTGCTGTCCAACAACGACGGCTGCATCGTGGCGCGCAGTGCCGAGGCGCGGGCCCTCGGGATCCGCATGGGCCAGCCCTACTTCCAGGTGCGGCGCGAGCTGGACCGCCAGGGTGTGGTGGTGCGCAGCTCCAACTACGCCCTCTACGCCGACATGAGCCAGCGGCTGATGGCCACCGTGGAGCCGTGGGTTGAGCAGCTGGAGATCTATTCGATCGATGAAGCCTTCGGCCAGCTGAACCGGCCCGCCGGCCATGGCGATCTGCGCGACTGGGGCCGGCGACTGCGCCACCACGTGCTCTGCCAGCTGGGCCTGCCGGTGGCGGTGGGCATCGCCCCCAGCAAGGTGCTGGCCAAGCTCGCCAACCGCCTCGCCAAGACGACACCCGGGAGCGACGGCGTCTGGGACTTCGGCAGCATCGGTGATCCCGATCCCCACCTCGAAGCAATCGCCATCGAAGACGTGTGGGGCATCGGCCGCCAGCTCTCCCGCTGGTGCCGCCTGCGCGGCATCGCCCATGCCCGGGCCCTGCGCGACATGCCCAGCGGCGAACTGCGACGCCGCTGCGGTGTGGTGGGCCTGCGCCTGCAGCAGGAGCTGCGCGGCCACGCCTGTCTGCCGCTGGAGACGCTGCCGGCCGCCAAGCGGGAAACCTGCGTCAGCCGCAGCTTCAGCCAACCCATCACCACCCAGGCCCAGCTGAAGGAGGCGATCGCCACCTACCTGAGCCGGGCGGCGGAGAAAGTGCGGCGCCAACGGCAACGGGCCGGGACCATCACGGTGTTTGTGCGCAGCAGCCCCTTCAATGGCACCAGCTTTTACAGCAACAGCGCCACGGTGACCCTGCCGCTGGCCAGCAACGACACGACCGTGCTGCTGCAGGCGGCTCTGCCGCTGGTGGAGCGGCTGTTCAAGCTCCACAAACCTCTGCAGAAGGCTGGCGTCCTTCTGCAGGACTTGCAGAGCGAGGAGACCCTGCAGCACCACCTGCTGGTGCCACTCCCTCTGGAGCAGCAGCGCCGCCGCTCGACCCTGCTGGCCACCATCGATCGCCTCAACCGCCACTACGGCAGCGGCACCGTGCAATGGGCCGCTGCCGGCCTGCAGACGCCCTGGCAGATGCGGCGCTCGCGGCTCTCCGGTGCGGTCACCACCCGGCTGGCCGCCATCCCGGTGGTCCACGCCTGAACAGGCCGGCTCAGGCAGGCGGCAACAGCGCGGCCTCGATCATGGCGGCGGTCACCGGAATCGTCTCGAGTTCGTCGGCGTTGTCGAGATAGGCCTCGAAGGAGGCATAGCGCCGGATGCAGGGTTGCACCGCCGCTGCGGCGCAGGTGTCGGTCCAGCTGCCCTCCTCGGGCTGCACGGCGAGATAGGCGGTGAGGGCTTCCTCAAGATCCCCACCATCCCCGATGGCCTCGCCCTGCCAGAACACCTCGAAAAACCCCATAGCACCAGGTGCTGACGATGCACAGGTCTCCAGCGTATCGAGGCCCGCTGGGTGGGGGAGTAAACCCAAGGGGACTGGAAACCAGCCATGACGACCAATCCGAAGCCGGCGGGCAAGACCTGGTGGGAACGGCAGCGCACCGGCCTGTCCAAGCTGGTGGCTGGCCTGGCCTTTGTGGTGGTGGCCCTCACCCAGAGCCGCTGGGAGCTGCACCATGGAGATGTGGCCACCTTTCTGTACAGCGCAGGCCTCGCCCTGGCCGCCATCGGAGCCGTGGGACGAATCTGGTGCTCGTTCTTCATCTCCGGCCGCAAGGACGGCCAACTGGTGACCGAAGGCCCCTACTCGATCAGCCGCAATCCGCTGTACGTGTTCAGCTGCATCGGCCTGGTGGGGGTCGGACTCACCACCGAAACCCTCACCTACCCGGTGCTGTTTCTGGCGATCTTCGGGCTGTACTACCCAGGCATCATGGCGCGCGAGGAGCGACGCCTCGAGGAGCTGTTCGGCGAGGCCTACCGGCAGTACAGACAGCGGGTGCCGCGCTTCTGGCCACGGCTGGAGCTCTACAGCGAACCAGCCAGCTGGAGCAGCAACCCACGCCTGTTCCGGCGCCACATTCTCAGCGACATCTGGTTTGTGTGGATTGCCGCGATCATCGAATTGATCGAGGGGTTCCGCGACGTCGACGTGCTGCCACACCTGCTGCGTCTCTGGTGAGCGGCCCCGGGAGGAGCTGCGGAGCTCACCACCAGTCATCCCAGAACGGTCCACCGAAGCCATCCTCAAAGCCGGGTTCGACGGTCCAAATGGGTGCCGGTCCACCGGCCTTGGGCGGCTTGGGGGGCCCTGACAGGGTTTCGGCATTGATGCCGGGAATCGGCACCACCCCGCAGGGGCACTGACACAGACCATCCGACCCGATCAGGCCCACGCTGGGCTGATCACAGCTGCAGGGGCAGGCCTGGCTCTGGGCCGGGATCTGGGTCTGGGCCCGGACAGGCTGGAACGATGACAGTGAGAGAGCGGTGGTGGCGAGGCCCAGCAGGCCGATCCCGCCGACAACGGTGGCGCGGGACGGCAATGGAAAAGTGGACATCAGAACAATGCTGCGGATGGAGGATCAGGCGGGCAATCAGGCCGCAGGTTGGGCCATCACCTCCCCGTAGCCGGCGCAGCGCTGGGAATCGAGGTGCTCCAGGTGTTTGCGCTCGTTGTAATAGAGCTCCTGGAAGCGCAGGGCATCGCCATTGAGATCGGTGAACAGAGCTTCGATCCGCGCCTCCATATCGCTCACCGGTGCCAGGCCTGAAGCGGTGGCCCGCGCCTCCTGGCGTTCCTCGTCCAGCAGCCGGGCGATGCAGCGCTCCAGGGTTTCGAGGCGCTGGCTGCTCCAGGCATCGAGCAGGTGCCGGCAGCGCTTGACGCTCTTCTGGCGCTCCAGGGATGCCGTAGCGCCCCGCAGCTGCAGCATCGGCTGGCTGAGGGCCATGCGCTGCAACTCATTGGGCTCCAGCAGCGGCGTCAACCGGCTGAGCAGGGCGCTCTGCTCCACCACCAACTGATCACCCAGCAGTCGGGGCAGATCGAGATCGCCGAGATCGTGGCCGGGATCGCTGCCGCGGTTGATCGCCTCCAGTCGGCCGACCCCCAGGTTGTCTTCCTCAAGGGCGCTGATCGCGGCCCACAGCAGGCGGTGGTGCTGCAGGGCGAAATCGTCGAGCTCCCGCTGGCGCAGCTCCACCCGGATGGCGGCGCGGTGGCTGGGGCAGTGCAGATAGAGCCGCAGCAGCTCGGCTTCGGCCCGCTCCCGCAGGCCGGCCTCGCCCGGCTCTTCCCACTTCTGGGAGCGGCCATGCCAACGCTGGCCCTTCACCTGCTGGCGCAGGTCGTCTTCCAGCTGAATCGCCAGGCGCGCCTGACCGCCGCTGAGCCGCTCGGCCACCCGCTGCAGGTAATGGCTGCGCACGGCGCTCTGGGGCAGCTTGCCGAGCAGCGCCACCAGGGCACTCACCGCCTGCTGAAACTGATCAGCCTTGGTCAGATCGCGCCCCTCCAGCACCTGCTCGATCTGCCAGTCGAGCCAGAGGGGGGCCTGATCCAGCAGGGAGCGGTACTCGCCAGCTCCCTGGCCCTTGAGGAATTCGTCGGGATCCTTGCCGGCGGGCAGGTGCAGCACCCGCAGCTCCAGCTGGCCCTGCAGGGCCAGCTGCTCCACCTCGCCGATGGCCCGCTGGGCGGCCCGCACACCAGCACCGTCGCTGTCGAAATTGAGGATCAGCCGGCGGCTCTCGCAGCAGCGGCACAGCTGGGTGATCTGCTGGCTGCTCAGGGCCGTGCCGAGGGCCGCCACGGCGTTGGTGATACCGGCGGCATGCAGAGCGATCACATCGAAATAGCCCTCCACCACCACCGCCCGGTCGTCCTTGCGGATGGCATTGCTGGCCTTGTCAAGGCCAAACAGGTGCTTGCCCTTCTCGAACACCTCCGTCTCCGGGGAGTTGAGATATTTCGGCTCGCCACCGTCGAGGCTCCTGCCACCGAAGCCGATCACCCGCCCCTGGCGGTCCTTGATCGGCACCATCACCCGGTGGCGGAAGCGGTCGTAAAAACCCTCTCCCGCCTTGCGGGGCACCACCAGGCCGGCGGCCTCCAGCAGCTCCGGACCCAGCCCCTCCACCTGCTGCAGGTGGCTGAGCAGGCCGTCCCAGCGGTCGGGGGCGTAGCCGAGCTCAAAGGCCTCCAGGGTGGCTTCGCTGAGGCCGCGGCTGTCGCGCAGGTAGGCCAGGGCCGCCGCTCCCTCGGGAGCGCGCAGCTGGCTGCGAAACCAACCCGCCGCCAGGGTGAGCACCCGGTGCAGCTGCTCGCGGCGGGAGAGCTGCTTGCGCAGGCGCTCCTGCTGGGGGCCATCGAGGGTTTCGATCGGCAGCTGGTATTTGCGCGCCAGCTCCAGCACCACATCGCTGAAGCTCTGGCGCTGATGCTCCATCAGAAACTTGATGGCATTGCCCCCGGCTCCGCAGGAGAAGCAGTAGTAGAACTGCTTGGCCGGGGACACCGTCATCGACGGCGAGGTGTCGTCGTGGAAGGGACAGATGCCGACGTATTCCCGCCCCTTCTTCTTGAGCACCACGTGCTCGCCCACCACATCAACGATGTCGGCCCGTTCCTTGACGGCCTCGATCGTGCGGGGGTGGAGGCGCGGCAGGCTCAAGGCGATGGGGGGCGGCGGTGGGCGCTGAAGCGATGAACGATTCTGACCGGGGCCGGCGGGCCATGCTCGGAATGGTGGCCAGCGCCCTGAGTTTTTCGCTGATGGGTGTGTGCGTGAAACAGGTGGGGGGCAGGATTCCCGCCGCCGAGGTGGTGCTGGCCCGGGCCATTGTGAGTGTGGCCCTGAGCTGGTGGATGCTGCGCCGGGCCGGCATTCCCCCCTGGGGCCGGCGCCGATGGTTGCTGATCTGGCGCGGGGTGATCGGCACCGCCGCCCTGCTCTGCGTCTATGCGGCCCTCGCAGCCCTGCCGCTGGCCTCAGCCACGGTGCTGCAGTACCTCTACCCGCCGTTCACAGCTCTGCTGGCCTGGCTGATGCTGGGCGAGCGCATCGGCAAGCGGGTGGTGGCCGCCATGGCCCTGGGCTGGCTGGGGGTGCTGCTGGTGGCACAGCCCGGCGGCAGCATGGCCCTGGCCTGGCAACCGGTGCTGATCGCCGTTGCGGGTGCCCTGTTCACGGCCCTGGCGTATGTCAGTGTCCGCTCCCTGGGGCAGAGCGAGCACCCGCTGGTGATCGTCTTCTACTTCCCCCTGGTGGCACTGCCCCTGAGCCTGCCGCTGGTGGCGCTCCATCCGGTGCTGCCCACGCCGATGGAGCTGCTCTGGCTGATCGGCGTGGGGCTGTTCACCCAGCTGGGCCAGGTGTACCTGACCCGCAGCCTGATGGCGCTTCCGGCGGCGCGGGCGACGGCGATCAGCTACGTGCAGGTGGTGTTTGCGGGGGGCTGGGGCTGGCTGCTGTTCGGCGAAGCGATCGACACCTGGACCATCGCCGGGGCGGCCCTGGTGCTGGCCGCAACACTGGTCAGCCTCAGTCACCGCCAGCGGGCGCGCTGATCCGCTCAGCGTGAGCCACCACCCGGCGGCAGAACGTCAGGAGCTCCTCCGGCGTCATGTCGTGCTTGGCGTCGTTGGTGCGCCACGCGCAGATGACAAAAGCGGGCTCCGGGCTGCCCGAGGGTTGGCTAGGCGTGGGCAGCAGGGCGTACTGCTTCTTGTGTTCGCCCTTGCCGGTTGCTGCCTCCCTGTTGTCGTAGGTGCCGATCAAGTGCCAGTCGAGCGGCTCACCGGTCCAGTGGTCCAGGCCTGCTGAGGCCAGGACGGCCTGGTGAATGGCCAGGCGGTAGTCCTGCACATTGCCGTTTCCTCCGCGCTTCTGGTCCCGCTTGCAGAGGGTGACGGCCTTGCGCTGCACCCAGCCGGGGTAGGTGCGGGCAACGGCCTCAGGCAACCAGGGCGGTGCGGGGGTATCCATGCTGGCGGGTGACAAAGATGGGCGGGTGACGAAGGAAAAGAGCCTGATGCGTGCTCAGCCCTTGAGCGGCAGAGGGTCGGTGATCCAGGCCTGCACGCTGGCATCGTCGCCTGAGACGCCATCGGCGGCCAGGCCGCTGGGCCTGGCCAGGCGCCAGCTCTGGCCCCGTTCCCCCCGCTGGAGGTAAAGCTCAAAGGGGCTGTCGACCCGAATCGGATCACCGTCCAGGCGCCAGTCGAACTGACCAAGCACCCGCAGGCCCTTGGCATCGCCGATCCGCACCGCCTCCTGCTCCGCCACCCGCACCCGACTCACCTCCGGGGTACCCCCGGCCTCCAGAGCGAGGGCCTCAGCGATAGCTCCCTGGGTGAGCTGGATCTGCAACGCAAGGGCCTGCAGCAATACCGAGCGCGGTGGCTGAGCGACACCACCGCAACCGGTCAGCGCGGTGCAGACCACCAGCACCAGCGGCAGCAACCAAGCGAGCAGTCGGCGGGACTGCCACCAGGACGGAATCACGGGCAGCAGAATTCCGGGCGGTGAGGCCTGGGCACGGCTGGGCAGGGCGGGCACGATGGGGAACCTTTCACTGCTCCCATGATCGGCTGGCTGCAAGGGCAACTCACCCATCCCTGGCAGCAGGACAAACGCTTCGGCCTGATGCTGGTCTGCCAGGGCGTGGGCTACGACGTTCAGGTGAGCCAACGCCAATGGCAGCAGCTGCCTGCGGAGGGCAACGCCGTGAGCCTGCATATCCACCACGCCATCCGCGACGACGCCTGGATCCTCTACGGCTTCGGTGAACGCCATGAGCGGGATCTGTTCCGGGAACTGGTCGCCGTCAGTGGCGTGGGACCCCAGATGGGGCTGGGGTTGCTCGGCGTGATGGATCCGGGCGCGTTGGTGCAGGCGATCGTTCAGGCCGATCTACGCAGGCTTTGCCAGGCTCCGGGCGTGGGCAAACGCACCGCGGAGCGACTGGCGGTGGAACTGCGCACCCGGCTGCAACAGCGCTTCCTGGGGCAACTGGACGGGCAGGACGACACTGACCTCCTGGGGGATGGCCCCCTGCTGCCTGCGGCAGGCCGGGATGAGGTGCAGCTGACCCTGGCGGCCCTGGGCTATGAGGCCCTGGAAATTCACCGGGCCCTGCGGGCCGTGGCCACTGGCGGCCTGGGGGAAGACGCTGGGGCAGACGATTGGATCCGCGAATGCCTGCGCTGGCTATCTCGCCAGGTGGCCTGAGGCAGCGGCTGCCCAGACCCCTGGGCGGTATGGTGGGTACTTGCAACGTAGGTCCCCAGCCCGGGCCCAGCCTGCGCTTTACTCCCCAGCCCATGCCGCTCACCACCACCAAAAAGCAGGAACTGATCAACGGTCACCAGACCCATGGCACCGACACCGGTTCGGTCGAAGTTCAGGTGGCCATGCTCAGTGAGCGGATCAGCCAGCTGACCGGCCATCTCCAGAAGAACAAGCACGACTTTTCTTCGCGCCAGGGTTTGTTGAAGATGATCGGTCGCCGCAAGCGGCTGCTCAGCTACCTCAACGGCATCAGCAAGGAGCGCTACAGCGCCCTGATCGCCAAGCTCGGCATCCGCGGCTAAACGGAGCGCGTTCATGGCCGGCAAGGGAATTCAGGGCCGAGTTCCAGCCGGCAAACGCTCGCGTCAGCCCGCTGGACAACCCTCCGGCAAGCAGGGCCGTCCGGCCACCAGGGGGCAGCAGGTGATTCCGGATGCGGTGGCCAACCGCATGGCCCGACGCATCGCCATCGGCACCGGCATTCCCACCCTGATGGGCATGGGGGTGTTTGTCGGCAGTTACCTGCTGGTGAGCCGTGAGATCGCCGACATTCCCTCCGGTGCCACCTTGGCGGCATCGGGGGCCTGTTTTTTTCTGGGCCTGCTCGGTCTCAGCTTCGGCGTGCTCTCAGCCAGCTGGGAAGACCAACCCGGCAGCTTGTTGGGTACAGAGCAGATCGGCGTGAACATCAGCCGGCTGCGCAGCTCGATTCGGAGCATGCGCGCCGGCAGCAATGCCCAGCAACCGCCCAGCTCAGGCAACCAGAATCGGTGAGCTGATACGGGCGCGGAAGTCGGCTGCGGTGAGCGTGTCGAGGGCAGCTGCCACATCGCCGACACAAAACTGAGGCCCGAGCCGCACGAACCGGGTCTGATCGGCCTGGCGAACCAGAGCCACCACCGGCACCCGCAACCCAGCCTCCTCCAGGGGTGGCTTGTGACGGTGCAGGCATTCCCGCAGGCGGTGCTGAATGGCGATGTCGGCAGCCTGATCGGCCGGCAGATCCACCATCAGCAGCTGGAGATCGTCGATCGAGCGGCAGTCGTCGACGATCAGTTGCACCCGGTCATCGCGGCGGTCGACCGAAGCCCACACCAGTAGACGGGCATCCACCATCAGGTGATCAGCCAGGCGGGCATAGCTCTTGGGAAACACGACGGCTTCGCAGCTGCCGGTGAGATCCTCCAGGAGCAGCACGGCCATGCGATCGCCCTTGCGAGTGGTCACCTGGCGCAACTCCGAAACCATCACCACGGCACTCACCTTGGCCTTATCGGCCGTCTCCTCCAGGCTGCCGAGGGCAATCGGTGAGAGCAGCTTCACCTGGTGGGCCAGCTGCTTGAGGGGGTGATCCGAGAGGTAGAAACCGACCAGTTCCTTCTCCAGCCGCAGTTTCTCGGTGGGGGGGTAATCAGACACCGGGGCGGCCTTGGGGGCCGTGCTGAGGTCAGCCGCGCCAGCCGCAGCGGAGTCGGCCCCAGCGGCGGCCCCGAAGAGGTCAAACAGATTGCCCTGACCACTGGCCCGATCCTTGGCGCGGGAGCTGGCCCAGTCGATCACCAGTTCAAGATTCGCCATGAGCTGGGCCCGGTTGGCCTTGGGCTCAAGGGCATCGAGGGCACCCGAGTGGATCAGGGCCTCCAGGGCTCGGCGATTGAGCTGCTGACCGGGGATCCGATCGCAGAGCTCAGCCAGAGATGCATAGGGGCCATCGTTGCCCCGGCACTCGATCAACTGACGGATCGCACCATCGCCCAGATTGCGTACGGCGGAGAGTCCGAACAGGATGCGGTCGCCCACGGGTGTGAAGTCGATGCCGGAGGCATTCACATCCGGCGGCATCACCTCAATGCCCATGGCATTGCAGTTGGCGATGTAGCGCTGCACCTTGGCCGAGTCACCGGCGTTGACGGTGAGCAGCGCCGCCATGTAGGCGACCGGATAGTGGGCCTTGAGATAGGCGGTTTGGTAGGTGACGGCGCCGTAGGCCGTGGAATGGCTCTTGTTGAAGCAGTATTCGGCGAACAGCACCATCTGTTCGAACAAACCCTCCGCGATCTTCGGGTCGACACCACGCTCGGTGGCGCCGCTCACGAAGATGCTCTGGTGTTTCTCCATTTCACTCTTCTTCTTCTTGCCCATCGCTCGCCGCAATAGATCCGCCTCCCCCAGGGAATAGCCGGCGAGATCCTGGGCGATCTTCATGATCTGCTCCTGGTAGACCATGATCCCGTAGGTCTCCTTCAGGATCGGCTGGAGCTTTTCATGGGCCACATCGATCGCTTCGCGACCGTGTTTGCGGTTGATGAACTTGGGGATCAGTCCGGCATCCAGCGGGCCCGGTCGATAGAGCGCCAGGATCGAGGAGATGTCTTCCAGGGAGGAGGGCTTGAGATCGCGCACGATCTGGCGCATGCCACTCGATTCAAGCTGGAAGATGCCTTCAAGATCGCCCCGAGCCAGCAGGGCATAGGTGCCTTCATCGTTGAGGGGCAGCTCGTCGGGATCCACCTTGATGCCACTGCTCTGCTCGACCAGATCGACGGTCTTGTCGATCATGGTGAGGTTTTTGAGCCCGAGGAAGTCCATCTTCAACAGACCCATCGACTCCACGTCCTCCATGAAGTATTGGGTGATCACCTGGCCATCGTTGTTGCGCTGCAGCGGCACCAGCTCATCGAGCGGATCAGCCGCAATCACCACGCCGGCCGCGTGCACCCCGAAGGTCTTGTTGGTGCCCTCGATGCGCATGGCCATGTCCACCCAGCGCTTCACCTGGGGGTCCTTCTGATACTTCTCGCGAAACTCTGGAGCCGGGGACTCCTCGCCGATCATCTCCTTGAGCTTGGCGGGCTTGCCCCGCACCACCGGAATCAGCTTGGCCAGCCTGTCGGCATCCCCATAGGGAATGTCGAGCACCCGCGCCACATCCTTGAGCACGGCCTTGGATGTCATGCGGTTGAAGGTGATGATCTGGGCCACCTTCGCTTCGCCATAGCGCTGGGTGACGTAATCGATCACCTCACCGCGGCGTTCGATGCAGAAGTCGGTGTCAATATCCGGCATCGACTTACGCTCCGGATTGAGAAAGCGCTCGAACAGCAGACCGTTGGTGACCGGATCGATATTCGTGATGCCCAGGGCATAGGCCACCAGGGAGCCGGCCGCCGAGCCCCGGCCCGGCCCCACCGGGATGCCGTTGTCCCGGGCGAAGCGGATGTAGTCCCACACCACCAGGAAGTAGGTGGGGAAGCCCATCTGCTCCATCACCTGCAGCTCGAAGGCCAACCGCTCGCCATACTCCGGCTCAAACGCCGCATCGCTCTCCAGGTGCAAGCGATCCCGTAGACCCTGCTCGGCCACCGTGGTGAGATAACTCACCGGCGTATGGCCCTCGGGAATCGGGAACCGCGGCATCTGGTAGCGGCCCAGGATGTCGTAGGCCTCCACCTTCTCAGCCACCTTGACGGTGTTGGCGACAGCCCGCTCCACAACAGCTGGCGGCAGGTGATCGCCGAACAGGGCGAGCATCTCGGCTTCGCCCTTGATGTATTCGGTGCCCGTGTAGCGCAGACGCTTTTCGTCGCTGATCAGCTTGCCGGTGAGCACGCACAACAGGGCGTCGTGGGCCTCCACGTCGTTGGCACTGAGGTAGTGGGCGTCGTTGGTGGCAATCAGCTCAATGCCCAGCTCGTCGCCGATACGGGCAATCTCGGAGTTGACGATGCGGTCTTCGATGCCGCCATGGTCCTGGATCTCCAGGTAGAAGTCGTCGCCGAAGGTCTGCTGGTACCAGCGGGCCACGTCCCGGGCCACCTCGGGGCGGCCGCGCAGAATCGCCTGGGGAATCTCGCCGCCCAGGCAGGCGGTGGCCACGATCAGACCTTCGCTGTACTGCGCCAGCAGCTGCTTGTCGATGCAGGCGCGGGCAAAAATGCCCCGGCCGCGCATGCCGCGCAGGTGGCTGATGCTGGTGAGCTTCACCAGGTTGCGATAGCCGACCGCATTTTTGGCAAGCACCACCAGGTGGTAGCGCTTCTCCTTTTTCTGCTGGGGATCATCAATCGAGCCATTGATGACGTACATCTCGTTGCCGATGATCGGCTTGATCCCCGCCTTGGTGCAGAGCTTCAGCAGCTCGATGGCGCCATACATGACACCGTGGTCGGTGAGAGCAAGGGCGGGCATGCCGAGCTCCACTGCCCGCTCCACCATGGCCGGCAGCTGACTGGCCCCGTCCAGGAGGCTGTAGTCGCTGTGGTTGTGGAGCGGAACGAAAGCCAAGGGCAGAAGCGGCCGGCGGGCACCAGGTGCAAACCCAAGTTAGGCGACTACGCAAGATCCAGCGTGAAACTTCGGCCTGCCCAGGCCATGGGCACCAGATCTGGCGTGCGCCTGGGGCAGCCAATCTGGAGGGCGGCTAGGGCACCAGATCGGCCGCGGGACGGTTCTGCATCACCCGGGCGGCCTGCTCGTAGTGGTGGGCCACCTGCAACAGACGCGGCTCTTCGAGCACGCCGGTGATCAGTTGCAAGCCGATCGGCAAGCCCTGGAGATCGAAGCCACAGGGAACATTGATCGCCGGTAGGCCGGCCATGTTGGCGGGGATGGTGAGCAGGTCAGCCAGGTACATCGCCAGAGGATCGTCGCTGTGGGCGCCGAAGCCGAAGGCCGTGGTGGGGGAAGTGGGGGTCAGCAACACATCCACCGACGCAAAGGCCCGGTCGAAATCGTGACGGATCAAGGTGCGCACCTGCTGGGCCTTCTTGTAGTAGGCGTCCACGTACCCCGCCGAGAGGGCATACGTGCCGATCAGGATGCGGCGCTGCACCTCATCACCGAAGCCCTCAGCCCGGCTGCGGGCGGTCATCTCCGCCAGGCTGGCCGCATCGGCCGCGCGGTAGCCGTATTTGACGCCGTCGTAGCGGGCCAGATTGGCCGAGGCCTCCGACGGCGCAATCACGTAATAGGTTGCGATGCCGTCGTTGAAGCGGGGGCAGCTCACGTCGACCAGCTCGCAGCCCAGGGCCTCCAGCTGCGCAGCAGCAGCCAGCACGGAGGCCTTCACCTGTGGATCAAGGCCCTCAGCTTCGAAGCACTCCCGCACCAGGCCCACCCTCAGGCCGGCCACCGGCTGCTGGAGGGCTCCCACGTAATCGGGCACGGGGGCCTGGAGACAGGTGGCATCGCGGGGGTCGGCGCCGGCGATCACCTGCAGCAATTCGGCCGCATCGGCCACGCTGGTGGTGAAGGGGCCCACCTGGTCGAGGGAGCTGGCGAAGGCCACCAACCCGTATCGGCTGACGCGGCCGTAGGTGGGCTTGAGGCCGACGACGCCGCAAAAGGCGGCCGGCTGGCGGATCGAACCACCGGTGTCGGAGCCGAGGGAGACCATGCACTCACCAGCAGCCACCGCCGCCGCACTGCCCCCGGAGCTGCCGCCGGGCACTTTCTGCGGATTCCAGGGGTTGCGGCTGGGACCAAAGGCTGAGGTCTCGGTCGAGCTGCCCATGGCGAACTCGTCGAGGTTGGTTTTGCCAAGCAGCACACCACCGGCCTGCCAGAGGCGCTCGGTGACGGTGCTCTCATAGGGGGGCACAAAGTGCTCCAGCATCCGGCTGGAGCAGGTGGTGGTCACCCCTTTGGTGCAGAGGTTGTCCTTGATGGCCAGGGGAATCCCCGCTAGAGGGGGCAGCTCTTCGCCGGCAGCCCGCAGGGCATCAATGCGATCGGCATCGGCCCGAGCCCGCTCGGCGGTGACCTCGAGATAGGCGTGAACGGTGGAGTCGACCGCTGCGATCCGGGCCAGATGGTGATCGGTGAGCTCCCGGGCCGAGATGTCGCCCTTGCACAGTTGTTCACGCCATGCTGCGATCCCCTGTTCCCGTGATTCGGCGATCCCCATTCACCTGCTAGCCAGCTGGTCTGGACGCTATCAGCCGACCCCGATCAACCGGCTTCGGTGAGGGGCTCGCCCCGACGGGTGCGCAGGAGCTGATGCTCGAGGGATCCGGGCGATTCAGCCTGCAGGTCGGCGAGGAACGCCGGCAAATGGGCCTCGAGGGTGCGGCGACGCACAAACGGCCCGAACCAATAGACCGCATCGGGTGAACGGGTTTCCACCCGAGCCCACCAAGCCAGGCCCAGACCATTGGCGCAGCTGCGCACGGGCCACAGCAAGGGATTCATGGAGCAGGGGCAGGATTACGCCCATTCTGCCCGCCGTCGGGGCCGGCAGGTACGAGGCGGATCACAGCTGGATGTCCCCATGGAAGCCGGCAGGAGTTGCCGGGGTCAGGCCCAGGTCAAGGGTGGATTCGCTGGCAAGGGGCTCAACGGGCGCGGTGCTGTCGTTGAGCTCTGCGGGAGCATCTGCGGCGGCGGTCCCATTGATTGCGGCATCTGCCACCACTGGCGCCTCCGTGAACGCCGGCTCGGCATCCGCCACGGGCGCCTCCTCGTCATCGGGAGCCGTATCCACAGGAGGCATCCAGGCCGCAACGGGGGGCTCTTCAGCAGCAACCACCTCTGTTGGGATGGAAGCTTCCTCCAGGACCAGGGAGCCCTCATCCTCGGTGGCCGGCTCAGGGACTGCCGCCGCTGGAGCAGGGAGCTGGGGGCGAACCAGGCGCGGTGCGGGTTGGGAGCCACGGAGCCCCTTCATCCAGCCGCGACGTGCCACCTCATAGAGCAGCAGTGCGGTGGCCACGGAGGCATTGAGGCTGGGGGTGGCCCCGCGCAGCGGGATACGCACCAGCTGGTCGCAGTTGCGCCGGGTGAGCATCGAAAGACCATCGCCCTCCGAGCCGGTGACGATCACGAGGGGACCCTCCAGATCGGCCTCCTCCAGGCTGACGGTGCCCTCAGCAGCCAGGCCCACCACGCGATAGCCCTCCTGCTTCAGGGTGTCAAGGGCGCGGTTGAGATTGACGACCCGAGCCACGGGCAGGTGCTCCAGGGCCCCGGCCGCCACCTTGGCCACCGAACCGGTGAGGCCGGCACTGCGGCGCTGGGGCAGGACCAGGCCATGGGCCCCAAGGGCCTCGGCGCTGCGCACGATCGCCCCCAGATTCTGGGGATCCGTGAGGCCGTCCACCGCCATCAGCAGCGCCGGCTCGCCGATGGCGGCGCACCCCTCGAGCAAGGTCGGCAGATCCAGGGTTTCCGCAGCAGCGGTCTGGAGGGCGATGCCCTGGTGCACGGCGCCACCGGTGATCTGACCCAGACGCGCCCAGGTGACCTCCTCCACCAGCACTCCGGAGGACTTCGCCTCACGCAACAACTGGAGAAACTTCGGACTGAACCGCATCTCCGGCGTGCACCAGACGCGGTGGATGGGGCGGCCACTTTCGAGGGCCGCCTGGGCGGGATGGCGACCCCAGATCAGGTCGGTGCTGGGGTCGACGCTGTGGCGCTCAGCGTCGCCACTGGGGGTGAGGCTATCGGCATCGACAATCAGGGGCTTGGGCGAGAAGCGCCCCGTCGAAGGACGACCAGCCTCGAATCGTCCCCTGTCAAATCTGCCTGCTTCAGAGCGTCTGCCATCAGATGGTCTGCCAAAAGACGGTCTGCCATAGGACGGTCTGCCATCAGACCGGGCGCCTTCCGACCGTGCACCTTCAAACCGTGCCCCGTCAGAACGACGTCCCTCGAAGCGGCCACCCTCGGAACGGCGCGCATCAAAACGATCACCCTCTGGCCGAGCGCCTTCAAAACGGCGGCCATCGGACCGCCCCAGCTCGGGGCGGCGACCCTGGGGGCGACCTTCAAAGCGCCCGCCAGGCCGGCGGTCATAGGGCTTGCTGTCGGCAGCACCGCGATCGGCTGAGAAACGATCCGGCCGACGGTCCCCATAGGGACGGTCGCTGTCGCCGCGACGCTCGAAGGGACGGCGCTCACCCCGGCTGCCTGGGCGCTCGACGCCGCTGTCGCGCCGGGGCTGAAAGCGCGCCGCGCCACGGGGTGCCGGCGCCCCAGGCTCACGCCGCGCATCACGCGATCCCTCTCGGCCCTCACCAGCTCCGTCCCGGCGCCATTCCGGCTTGGGACCGCTGAAACGGGGCGGGCGTCCAGCCCCGCGGCCGCCGGCCCCCGTCCGCTTCTCGGGACGGCGATCAAATCTTGGGCTCATGGCGTCTTCCGCAGGTTATGGATCGTTCTCCTTCAAGTGATCTAGCAGTTCGACCAACCGGGGAGGGTTGTGAAGAAAGAGCCAGCCCAGCAGCGTCTCAAAACCCGTGGCTTGTCCGTAGACAGCCGCATCCCCCCGCCGAGGCCCCCGACCGGCACGGTTGCGGCCCCGCCGCACCAGATCGCGCTCGGCCTCGCTGAGCAGGGAATCGAGACATTCCAGGGCCTTGGCCTGGGCATCGGCTCGCACCACCTGCACCACCTGCTGATGCAGGGTCTGGGAGCGGGCCGGACGCCTGCAGCGCTGCAGGCGATGGTGCAACTCCCATACCGCATCCCCCAGCCAGGCCAGCTGCAGGGGGCCGAGTTCGGCGCCGGGGGGCTGGGGGGGCAGCCCCACCAACCAACCGGTGCTGTCTGAAGCACCGGGGCCGCCCTGCTCAGGCCGCGAGGTTGCCAAGGGCGGTATCGAGATCGGGCTGCAGATGCAGAAACTCTTCCAGGCGAACCAACTTCACGGTCTGCACCACGCGGGCGTTGCCCACCACCAGAAACTGCTGCTGGTCGGTGTTGCATTGCTTGGCGAGCTGCACCAGCGCCCCGAGTCCGGAGGAGTCGATGAAGTCGATGTGGCTCAGATCGATCACGAGGGGCTGGCCCGTGCCACGGTGAGTGGCCACAAACTCACCGAACTGCTTGTCGGAGTAGGCATCCAGCTGGCCTGTGAAGCGGAACAGCTGGCAGTGGGCCTGCTGCTCGAAGCCCCCTCGCAGGGAGACCGTCAATCGCTGCAGGTCGTTGATGGCTCCAGCCCTCGATCCGTTCTGCGGCGAAGTGTAGAGAGCAAATTTGCCGCTGCAGCAGTCGCAACAAAACTGCGACAGGCTTCAGCGGCGCGCGGCCATCAGGGCCGCAAACCGGGCGAAGTGGTGGTCGGCATCATGGGGACCAGGACTGGCTTCGGGGTGGTACTGAACGCCGAACACCGGCGCCGAGCGCATTTCCAGAGCCGCCACCGTCTGGTCGTTGAGGTTGTGATGGGTCACCCGCACCCGCTCGACGGGCAGGGAGTCGGCGTCCAGAGCAAAGCCGTGGTTCTGGCTGGTGATCTCCACCTGGCCGGTGCTGCCGCAGGGATGGTTGAGACCACGGTGGCCGTAACCGAGCTTGAAGGTGCTGCCGCCCAGCGCCAGCCCCAGGATCTGGTGCCCCAGACAGATGCCGAACAGGGGTAGGTCGGGCTGGGCGATCAGCCCCTTGGCCAGCTCGATGCCACTGGCGACGGCAGCCGGATCGCCAGGCCCATTGGAGAGGAACACACCCTCCGGATGGTGACTGAGCACCTGATCGAGGGTGGCGGCGGCGGGCAACACGGTGACTTCACAGCCATGGGCGACCAAGCGCTCGAGAATGGCCCGTTTGATGCCGAAATCAACGGCCACCACGCGGTAAGGGCGCTCGGGGCGCTGCTGTACACGGGTATCAAAGGCGGCACCACAGGGACGATCCCACTGATAGGGCTCGCGGGTCGACACCTGGGCCGCCAGGTTGAGCCCCTGCATCGAGGGCGCTGATCGCACCTGTTCCAGCAGGGCCCCCGGGGCGGTGCCATCAGTGCTGATGGCGCCGTTGATGGCGCCTCCTTCACGCAGGTGGCGCACCAGGGCGCGGGTGTCGACGGCGCGGATACCCACCACGCCGTGGTGGCTCAGCCATGCCTCCAGATCGCCTTCGGAGCGCCAATTGCTGGCACGTGGCGCCAGCTGGCGGGCGATGACACCGCGCACATGGGGCCGGTCGGCCTCCTGATCGTCGGCGTTGATGCCGGTGTTGCCCAGCTCGGGATAGGTGAAGGTGACCAGCTGCCCGGAGTAACTCGGGTCCGTCATCACCTCCTGATACCCGGTCATGCCGGTGTTGAAGACCACTTCACCGATGGCCGTGCCGCGGGCGCCAAACGCCTCACCCCGGAGGACCGTGCCATCGGCCAGCACCAGCAGGGCAGTGGCAGCAGGCTCGCTCACGGGTTTGACGCAGTTGGGTTGATCATCCCGCAGCGGGGGCAGGGAGGGCGGCGCGCAGCCGCTCCAGGGCCAGCCAGCCGCTGCCCGCCTCCAGGGCCTGCTGGGCCTGCTGGAGTCCCTCCGCCACGCTGTCGGCCCGGCCAGCGGCCCAGAGAACCAGGGCCGCGTTCAAGGCCACCACATCCTGTTGCGGCTGAGTGCCCCGGCCCTGGAGCACCGCTTCGAGGATGGCGCGGTTGGTGTCGAGGTCGCCGCCGGCCAGGGCTGCGAGCGGAGCCCGACCCAGACCCAGCTGCTCGGGGTCCAGCTGATCGGCTTGGACCGCTCCGTTGTCCACCAGCCGCAGGGCATTGATGCCGCCCAAGGACGCCTCATCCAGGCCACCGTGGCCGTGCACCACCACCGCTCGCCGCAGGCCGAGCTGGGCCAGTGCCTCGGCCATGGGATCAAGCAACTCCGGCCTGGCCACCCCTAAAACCTGGGCTTCGGGGCGCAGGGGATTGACCAGCGGACCCAGCAGGTTGAACACGGTGCGGACCCCCAGGGTGCGGCGCAGAGGGGCCAGGCCGACGAGAGCCGGATGCCAGCCCGGGGCAAACAGAAACGTGAGCCCCGCATCGCCCAGGGCGCCGATCACCTGCTCCGCTGGTGCCTGCAGATGGAGGCCCAGGGCTTCCAAAACGTCGGCCGAACCGACCCGGCCACTGGCACTGCGGTTGCCGTGCTTCGCCACGGGCGCACCGCAGGCAGCCGCCACAAAGGCCACAGCCGTGGAAATGTTGAAGCTGTCGGCACCGTCACCCCCAGTGCCGCAGGTGTCCACCAGATCGAAGGACGGGCGGGCGGCAGGCATGGGACAGGCCTGCCGCAGCACCGCGGCCATCGCCGCCAACTCGCCGCCCGTCACCCCCTTGGCCCGCAGAGCCACCAGCAAGCCGCCGGTGAGCACGGGGTCGATCTGCTGAGCCAGCCAGCCGTGCATGAGCGCCGTGGCCTGCTCCGTCGACAGCGAGTCCCCCTGCAGCAGTTGCTCGAGAAGGGCGGGCCAGGGATGGGCTTGGACCATGGGGATGGGGAAGGGAATGACCCGTTGGAGCCGGGATTGAACCGGGATTGGAGCCAGAAAAAAGCCCGGGTGCAAAGCACGCCGGGCCGGGTGATGGGGACTTCTCCACTATCACCCGAAGAAGGGGAAATTGGCGATGCCCCCGGCCACGGTTGTTCAGCCCTGCTCCTGGTCGGCAGTATCAAAGCTGGATCCGACCGCTTCACGGGTCGCCGGCGCCGGGCGGAAGCCCGCTTCCCAGATTGCGCGGGTGCGGCTGTGCAGGGCCTCGCGGCTCAGGCCCCAGAGTCGCAGCGTCTTGGCCAGGTCGGCGCTGAGGTCGTGGGCGCCAGGAAAACCCTCGTAGCGCATCAACAAACGGGCCGCATCCACCAGGTGGTCATCGGCCGGCACTTCAGCCGCCAGCAAGCGGTCCACCACGTCGCGGTCGGTGGCATACAGAGGATGGCTCTGGTCGTTGTTACCCGAGGCCGGGTTACCCGAAGCCGGATTACAGGAAGGATGGTTACCGGACGCCATGGCGCTCACCCAATTCGCCAACCAGCCTGCCGGAAAAGGACATCTCTAGGTTGGTGCCACCTGTGCACCCGGCCCCGATGGGAGCCATCCGGCTGGATCTGATTGGCCGCTACCTGAGGCCCCACCGCAAGGTGGTGCTCCAGGGCATGGCCGCCCTGGTGGTGGTGAACCTGCTGAGCGTGTCGATACCGCTGTTGGTGCGGCGGGTGATCGACGACCTGCAGGACGGCTTTGCCCTCCAGGACGTGCTGGCTCAAGCGGCCCTGATCGTCGCCCTGGCGACGGTGATGGGGGCGGTGCGGCTCTACTCGCGGATGTTGGTGTTTGGCGTGGGCCGCCAGGTGGAGGCCGATCTCAAGCAGCAGATCTTTGATCACCTGCTGCGGCAGGAGCCCGGCTGGGTGCAAACCACCGGCAGCGGTGAGGTGATCAGCCGGGCCACCAGCGACGTGGAAAACGTAAGGCGCCTGCTGGGCTTCGCCGTGCTCAGCCTCACCAACACGGTGTTGGCCTATGCGCTCACCTTGCCGGCCATGCTCGCCATTGACCCCTGGCTGAGCCTGGCGGCCGTCGGGCTCTACCCGCTGATGCTGATGGTGGTGCGCCTGTTCGGTGGGCGGATGATGCGCCAACAACGGCGCCAACAGGAAGCGCTGGCCTCTCTGAGCGATCTGATCCAGGAGGACCTCTCGGGCATCAGCGCCATCAAGATCTACGGCCAGGAGAGCACTGAACAGGCCGCCTTCGCCGGACGCAATCGGATGTACCGGGATGCAGCGCTTGGACTGGCACGCACCCGCAGCACCCTCTTTCCGCTGTTGGAGGGCATCTCCTCGATCAGCCTGCTGCTGCTGCTGGCCCTGGGCAGCGGTCAGCTCGAAAGTGGCCGGTTGACGATCGGCGACCTCGTCGCCCTGATCCTGTTTGTGGAGCGGCTGGTGTTCCCCACGGCGCTGCTGGGCTTCACTCTGAACACCTTCCAGACGGGCCAGGTGAGCCTCGAGCGGGTCGAGGAACTGTTGCGCCGCCGACCCCTGATCGTGTCGCCCCCGTCCCCCCAGCCGCCAGCCCAACCCAGCCGGGGTGCGGTCGAAGCCCGCGGTCTGACGGTGCGTTACCCCGGCGCCCCCCGTCCGGCTCTCGTGGACGTCAGCTTTGCGCTCCATCCCGGCGAACTGGTGGCCGTGGTGGGACCGGTCGGCTGCGGCAAAACCACCCTGGCCCGCGCCCTGGGACGCATGGTGGAGGTGGAGCCCGGCCAGCTCTGGCTCGATGGGGTCGATATCACTGCCCTCGATCTCGAGGCCCTGCGCGCCCAGGTGGGCCTCGTACCCCAGGAGGGTTACCTGTTCACAGCCAGCCTGGCCGACAACCTCCGCTATGGCGAGCCCGAAGCGCCCCTGGAGCGCGTGCAGGCCGCCGCCCGCCAGGCGCGACTCGAGGGCGATATCAAGGGCTTCCCCGATGGATACAACACCCTGGTGGGGGAACGGGGGATCACCCTCAGCGGTGGCCAGCGTCAGCGCACGGCTCTGGGCCGGGCCCTGTTGGTTCAAACCCCTTTGCTGGTGCTGGATGACGCCCTGGCCAGCGTCGACAACACCACCGCCGCCGAGATCCTGCGCAGCATTCGCCAGGAGCAGTCGCGCCAGCAACAGGCCCGCACGATCCTGATGATCAGCCACCAGCTTTCGGCCGCCGCCGCCTGTGACCGGGTGCTGGTGCTGGAGGAGGGGCGCCTGGTTCAGCAGGGTCACCACAGCGCGCTGCTCGCCCAGGGCGGCACCTACCGACGCCTGTGGGATCGGGAACAGGCCACCGAGCAGCTGAAGGCTGCGGGCTGACCGAGCAGCTGAAGGCTGCGGGCTGACCGTTGCAGCTGAAGGCTGCGGGCTGACTTCAACACTTGTTGCCCAGACCAGACAACCCGGCCCGCCGGGGCTTACCTGGAGAAGATCGCCTCTCGCGTCCCGCGTCATGGAGCCCGCAACGTCGTCCGCCGCCCGACTGACCGGCCTGTCGTACCGGCTGCGCTGCACCCTGACCTTCGGCGACATCTACGGCCAGATCCTGATCTGGATGCTGGTGATTTTCGTCAGCCTGGCGGCGGGTCTGGCGCTGATGGGGGCCAGCAAACCGATCTTCGCCCTGGTGGGGGTGGGATTGATCCTGGTGCTGTCGCTGCCCTTTCTGCTGTTCGCCTTCACCACCACCCTGCTCAACCACATCGCCCTGGAGGCCGACGCAGGCTCGAAAGGGGCTGCCTAGGCTCAGATCCCATTGCACGATCGAGCGTGTTAGGGCTGTTTCAGACCGCTCCCCAGACCCAATCCCCCCATGTGGTGCTGGGCACCCCGATCGATGCGGATCCCCAGCCGGGACAGAACGAAGCCGTGTTCGGCTGCGGTTGTTTCTGGGGCGCTGAAAAGGGCTTCTGGCGCCTTCCTGGGGTGGTGACCACGGCGGTCGGCTACGCGGGAGGAACGATCCAGCAACCCAGCTACGACCAGGTGTGCTCCGGGCGTACGGGCCACAGCGAGGTGGTGCGGGTGGTGTGGGACACCACCCAGGTTGATTTCAGCGACCTGCTGAAGCTCTTCTGGGAATGCCACGACCCCACCCAGGGAGATCGCCAGGGCAACGATCGCGGCAGTCAGTACCGGTCGGTGGTTTACGTCAATGATCCAGCCCTGATGGCGCAGGCCGAGGCCAGCCGCGACGCCTACCAGGCCCTCCTGAGCAGCGCCGGCTTCGGAGCAATCACCACCGAGCTGCGGAGCCAGCAGACCTTCTGGTTTGCAGAGCCTTATCACCAGCAGTACTTAGCAAGAGAAGGCAGCCGGCCCTACTGTTCGGCACAGCCCACAGGAGTTCCGCTTGGAGAGTTCCCCGGCGCGTCTTACAAGCTCCCTGCAGCCGTCTGGGATCACTACGACTGGCGGATCAGCCACTGCATCCTCCGAGGCGACAACGCACCAATCAAGATCTGAGCGGCGCCCAGTCGCCTATGCGAGGGTCAGCACTGAAGAACCGGCACAGCAGGCCAGCCTGGAGCAGCAGCGCGCCGCAGCCCTGAGGGTTTGGGTTTCGCCTGATGATCTGCTGCTGGAGCAGGAGAGCGGCCGCAGCTCTGACCGGCCCCAGTGGCAGCGGCTGCTGGAGCTGGTGCGGGCTGGAGTGGTGAGCACGGTCTGGGCGGATCGTTCCGACCGTCTGGCGCGTGATCTGTTCGAGACCCGAGCGTTCTTTGCTCTATGCGCCCGCAGTGGCACCGCCTGGCGGTTCTGGAGTGAGCCATGGCTGAACAGCGACGCCCCCGAGGCTGAGGAGCTGAGGCAGCGTGCCGCTTTTGATGCGGAGATGGAGAGCCGCCGGATCGGCTCACGCCTCAGGCGGCATTACGCCCACGCTGCCCAGCAGGGGCTGCCAAGGGCAAGGCGCTCACCCCTCGGGCTGCGACTGGAGGGGAGCGGAGATGGGCGCCGTTATGTGCTGGATGATCGGCCCCTGGTGGCCGGGCTGACGGTTGCCGACGCCGCCCGGCGCCTTGTGGAGCTGTACCTGAAGGCTGGCTCGATCTGGACTGCCGTAGCGACCTGGAAGTCAGAACTACGGGAGGCAGCCGGCAAAACACCTGAGGGGGTGCTGGAGCCGATGCTGAAACGCTGCCTTGCGCTGAATCACGAAAGCGCGAGGGGGTGGCTGGAGCTGTGCGCTGCCGAGCTGGGCGGCCACACCACAGCAAACAGGTATGAGCGGATCGAGCCGGAGAGCGGCAGCGGCAAGGCGCGTTACAAGCGGCTGCCCTGGGACGCGTGGCAGCTCACCCGCGACACTCACCCCGCGTTGGTGGATGCCGCCACCGGCCGGCGCGTGCTGAGGTTGCTGGCGGAGAACGCCGAGAAGGGCCGAGCGATCGCCAGACGGCGCAGCAGCGACCCCGAGCGGATGCCATCGTTCACGGCTGTGGCGTTCTGCAGCTGCGGCCGGCGCCTGCGGCAGCAGTCCACCCGAGCAGGCAAGAAAGCCAGCGAACCCGCCCATCGGACCCTGCGCTGTGCTGGTGCCCGCCGTGCTGTTGGCCTGTGCGATCAACCGGGCATTTCAGAGCGACGCCTCTGCTACGAGCTGCTGCCGCTGCTGGTGGCTGAGGCCGAGCGAGTGGCCGGCCTGATGCTCGGCAGTAGGGAGGCGGCTCGCGCCGCTGGTGGTGACGGGGCCGCACCGGCTGAGCTGCTGGAGCAACTGCAGCAGGCTCGGGGGCTGCTGGCGGCAACAGGACTGCCTGAAGCTCGGGCGCTGGTGCTGGGGCTGGAGAGCCGCGTGGCCGCTGCTGAGGCTGAGGCTGCTGCCGATGTGGCACAGCTGGAGGGCCAAGCCGCCGCCGCAGCTCAGCTGGCCGCTGTGCTGCCGAGCATCGGGCCAGACCTGTTCACAACCCCGGCTGTTCGGCGGCAGGTTCTGCGGGCCGTGGGGCGGATCGAGGTATCAGGGGGCCACGTTGTGAGCGTGAAGCTCAGCGGCTGAGGGCTCAGCGTTTCGGCGCTGTGGTGGGCTGGCCATGCAGCTCAACCCGGAGCACCTCCGAGAGGGGAAAGCGAACAGCACCGCCGAGGCGGATAAAGCGGGCGCCGTGCCCGTCCGCGAGCTGCGCCAGCTGGCCCGCCATTCTGGGCTGCCGCGCCAGCTGAGCCGATCTGGCCGCCGCGCTGATCTACTGGCCGCGCTGGAGGTGGCCGCCTGCAGCTGATCGACCCCGGAGGGATCGAGCCCCATTCAACCCGGCCCCTGGGGGGCGCCGGGCCGATCGTCGTCGGGCTGCTGCGTCGGGCAGATCGGCAGCGGCTGCCAGCCGAGCCGGAGCACAACCCGCACAGCTGGAGCCCATTCCGGCCCCGGTTGCTTCCCGCTGGTTACCGATAGTTCCCGCTGCATTTTCAAAGAGTGAGTGATAACTGGGAGGGGCCAGTGGCGGACCGTCGCCACACTTGGTATCAGTGCTACCTTAATGCTGAAGACAACGGAGAGCCTATGTCTCGCCCCCCTGGATACACAAAACAAATAGGGATCCGATGCGATCCCGAGACCCTGGACCGTTGCGTTGCTGCCGGGGCTGGCCGTGGCGAGGTGGCCGGCGCCCGCGTGCTGCTGGAGCTGGGTTGGCAGCGATACAGCCAGGCCGTCGGGCTGGCTGCCGCCAGCCGTGCCGACCGTCTGCGGGCGATCGCTGCTGAGCTGGATGAGGAGGCCGCCGCTGTTGCCGTTGCACCCTCCGGGGCGGTGATGGCCAGGGAGCTGACGGCCGCCAAGATTCACCAGCTGCGCTCCGAAACCGGCGCCGCGCTATTCACAACCCAAACCGGGCTGCTGCTGTTCGGGCTGACGCCTGAGGGCGAGGAGGGCTGTTTCGCGCTCGACTCGACAGCCGGTGAAATCGGCATCACTGCTGGCAACACAACCGAGAGCCGCAAGCTGGGCGAGCTGTGCCCTGCCGTAGCTGCCCTGGCTCAGCTGGTGGCCGGGATCCTGGGGCGGACTGCATCGGCAGCAGCTACGGGCGATGGCCCCAGCTCTGCGCCTGCCGGGCAGCATCCACGCCTGCGGGTAACGGTCTGGGGCTGCCACCCGGATGACGGCCTGGCCCGTATTCGGATTGGCGATGCGGTGCTGTGCATCCACAGCCTGCAGCTCACGGCGCTCTGCTCTGAGCTGTTCGCTCTGCAGGGGCGGCTGGTGGCTGACGCGATCGGCCAGCGGCAGCACCTGGAGGCGGTGCTGCGCCGCACCCCGAGCCGGGAAGAAACGGCGCTCGCATGGAGCCGGACCCATGGCGAATAACACCATCAAGCGCCGCGAGGTGCTGCGCCTGCAGCCGCTGCCCGGTGCTCCATCAAGCGCCGATGAAGCCGCCCGCACTGTTGAGATGCGGGCCGCTACGGAGACACCCGTGGCGGGGCTGGTGCTGCGCTGCCGTGCTGGCGCAGTGGAGGCCGGCCCGGCCGTTGTGCCGATGCTGCTGAACCACAGCAACAACACCGCCGAAATGGCGGGCCGGCTGCTGGGGTTTCGGTTTGAGCAAGGGCAGCTGATCGTGACTGCCCAGTTCACAGACGCCCCCGCCGCTGAAGCGGGCTGGCTGCTTGCCCGTGCTGGCTGCGCTGTGTCTGTTGGCGCCACCTACGACCCGGAGGCGATCGAGCCGGGCCGCGCCGGGGAGCCCGATGTGGTGACGCGTTGGCGACTCCGGGAGGTGTCGCTGGTGCCCGTGGGCGCCGATCCGTTGGCAACCACACGGGCCGCCGAATCAATTCAAACAACCGCCCTGGAGGGCCAAACCATGACCGAACAGACCAAACAACCCGAGGCCGCCGAGGCCACCCCTTCCGCCGCTGAGATCCGCACCGCGCGAAATCTCACCCGCGAGGTGGAGAAGCTGGTGGCGATTGCTCCAGCCAGCGCCGCCGACGTGATCCGCAGCGCCGCCGAAACCGGGGGGCTGGTGGCTGCGCGTGCTGCTGTGATTGATGCCCAGTTCGCAGAGCAGCAAGCCGCGCCGAGCGGCGTTTCACGCACCTGGGATCCGAGCCTGGAGGCTGCCGCTTCCGTGGCTCGCAACCTGGAGAACCGGGGCCGCAGCATCTGGGCCAACCCCGCCAGCGCCGGCCCCTCGGCTGTGGCCGAGGCGGTGCAGCGTGCCTGGGAGGGCAAGTCTGCTGAGCCCCTCTGGCTCACCCTGCGGGCCATGGGGCACAGCGGCGGCAATGCCGTTGAGGTGCTCCGGGGTGCCATGAGCACCTCGGATCTGCCGCTGGCGCTCACCGGCAGCGGAAACCGGCAGCTGCTGGCTCAGTTCGCCGCCGCCCCTCAGGGAGTGCGCGTTGCCGCGACTCTGCGCCAGCTGGCCGACTACCGCGACGCCTCCACCCTGGATGTGGGCCTGGTGGGCAAGGCGCAGCCGATCAAGGAAGGGGGCGAAATCAGGTTCGGCAGCGCCTCTGAGCAAGCCGCGACCTACCGGCCGACCCGTCACGGCCTGGGGCTGAGCTTCACCCCCGAGAGCTTGGCGAATGACGATCTGGCCGGCCTGGATCGTGCCATCGGGGAGCTTGGCGCCGCGATGCTGGAGGCCGAGGCGGTGGCGCTGGCCGATCTGCTGGAGGGGAACGCCCTGGGGGCTCTGGCACCCGATGGCCAGCGGCTTTTCCACGCCAGCCACAACAACACCGTTGCCGGGCCGCTCGGCATTGCCTCGCTGGGGGCAGCCGTGGCGAAGCTCCGGCAGCAAACCACCGTTGGCGGCCGGTTCCTGTATCAGGAGCCCGGCGCCGTGCTCTGCGCCCCTGGTGTGGAGCTGACTGTTCGCCAGCTGCTGAGCGACACCCTGCAGGCTGCTGAGCCCGCCAACGTCAACCCCTGGCGCAACCTGGAGGTTGCGGTGGATCCGCACATCGGCAGCCAGTACGTCTACCTCATGCCTGCCGGCAGCCGCCGGCCGCTGGAGCTGGGCCGCCTGAGCCCCGCGCCTGTTCTGGAGTCTGAAACCGACTTCAGCACCGGCAACTACCGCGTCAAGTCCGAACACGCGTTCGGCTGCGCTGTGGTGGATCACCGCCCCATCGTGCGGCTCACCATCGCCGGCAGCTGACCCTGAGAAACGGCACCCCGGCCGCCGCTGGTGGCCGGTCCGTGGCTGGTTGGGTGGCCGGTCGGTGCCGAGGCGGGGGGGCGTTCCTGGTTCGTTCCCCTCCCCGCTACCCACAAGCAACAGAAAACCCCCGGATTGCTCCGGGGGCTCTCCTGGGTGACCCGTTCCGTTTGGCGACTGACGGGCTCCCCAAATCCCACGACCTACAGATCATGGAAAAACCCACTGGGGTGGGGAGGGCATCTCTGCCCAACCCTGATTCTACCGAGGCTGTTTGGGGCCGACTGCTCCAGCAGCTGCAGTTGGGCTGCTTCCGTAGCGTGCTGGCCATCCATTGCCGCCTGGAGGCACTGGAGCCCGACGGCCTGACGATCGCCGCGCCGAGCTGCTGGCTGCCGGTGCTGGTAGAGCGCCGCGAGCTGCTGGAGCGGGCCGCGAGCCGAGCAATGGGCCGGCCGGTTGCTGTTGAGCTGGTGGCCAGCGATGCCGAGCAGGCCGGGGGTGGGCGATGACAGCCGCGCCGTGCTCTGCCCTGGAGCCCAGCAGCAAACGCAACCCCTGCCCGATCTGCGGCCGCACCGCTGACGGCGACTGCCGCACTGCTGAGGGGCTGGCGATCTGCCATCACGGCAGCAGCCACCATCCGCCCGAGGGGCTCCGGCCGGGCGAAGTGATCGAGGGCCGCGATGGGCAGCGGTGGGCCTTCACCGGAGAAACCACCGACGGCAGGGGCTCGACCTTCACCCTGGACAAGCCGCGCCACCAGCCCGCCCGCGTGGTGCAGCTACGGCCGCGAGCCACCAGCCACAAGCCCGCGCCGGCACCGATCGCCGGACAGATCGAGCTGGCCCGCCTGCAGCGCCCCGCCAATGAACCACCAGCCCACCTGCCCGACGGGATGCGACTCCCCTACAGCTCGCGCCAATGGGTAAGGGTTGAACGCGAGCCGAACGGCGACAAGACACACAAGCCTTGGCACACCGATAGCGACGGCCGGGAGATCAACAGGAAGGGGCCGGATCCGTGGCCGCTGTGGCGCGAGGCCGAGGCGCTGGAGCATGGGCCGGGCCGCTGGATCGCTGAAGCCGAGGGCGAGAAATGCGCTCAGTGGCTGCGTGCTGCTGGCCTGGTTGCCGTGAGCCAGCCGGGCTGCGATCACACCCCCGCCAGCATCGAGCGCCGTTACCGGCTGCTGCTGGAGGCTGGCCTGGCCGGGGTGCTGTACCTGGCCGACAACGACCCGACCGGAGAGAGCAAGGCGAAGAAATGCGCCGCCGCTGCTGCTGCCGTCGGGCTGCCGCTGCTGGTGCTGCCTGCTGCCGAGGTGTGGCCAGGGCTGCCCGTCGGGGGTTCGATCGACGATGCACCGGGCACCGCTGCCGAGCGGGCCGCTGCTCTGCTGGCTGCGATCCCTGCAGCAGTGGACCGCCACCAGCAGCAACAGCGGGCCGCTGCTGCTCCAGCAGCAGCACAACCCCACCCCGAGCCCGAAACACCAGCAGCGCAACAGCAGCGCCGGCCGCTCACCATGGCTGAGGTTGGCGACCGCCTCCGCGAGGCGATCAGCGAGGGAATGGGCGGCGCTGATCTGGCCGCCATGGTGGCCGAGCTGGCCGCAGCATCTGAACAGGGCTCGATCAGCGTTCAGCGGTTGGCCGATGCCATCCGCGCCGAACAGCTACAAGCCGTGGCCGTTGCGGCTGAGGCGCAGCAGATCGCCGCCGAGCGTGACCGGCAGGAGATCGGCCAGCTGCTCAGCGCTCACTACCTGCTGCCCGCCAGCATCGCCGCCGCGATCGAAACCCGCGCCCGCTACCTGCCGTGTGATGGCCCCTCGGCTGTGTTGCCGTTCCTGGCGACCGTGGCCGGGCTGGTGAAGCTCGGCAGCGAGGTTGAAGGCAGCGCCGTTGCTGGCTACCGCGTGCCGGTGAACCTGTTTGCCTGCCTGGTGGGCCGTTCTGGGGCGAAGAAATCACCCATCGGCCGGCTGCTGGTGGAGGCGCCGACCGCTGATCTGCGGGCTGAGATGGCCCGCGCCAACCAACGCGAGCGCGAGGCATGGGAAGAACAGTGCCGCGACCTGAAGAAAGGGGATGCCAAGCCACCAGCGCCACACCCCAAGCGGTTGAGCGTTTCCGACTTCACAGGAGAGGCACTGGCCGCACAGTTGCAGACACAAGAGGCGGCCGGCCTGGGGCTGCTGGTGCACCGCGATGAACTGAGCGGGCTGTTCGGATCGCTGAACGCCTACCGAGGCGGCAGGGGTGCCGATGAACAGCAGCTGCTGGAGCTGTTTGACGGCAGCGGGCTCAGCAGCCTGCGGATCGTGGGAGATCGCCACTACAGCCGCAGCCAGCTGAGCATCTGGGGCAGCACCCAACCCGACGTGCTCCGGCAGCTGGTGGCCGATGGTGACGCCTCCGGCCTGTGGGCTCGATTCCTGTTTGTGCCACTGCCTGAGCGGGCTGTTCCCCTGCCGCTGGCCACCAGCGCCGCCGAGGTGGCCGAGGTGGAAGCCGCCGCCGCCACCCTGGCCAATGCCTGCGGGGCTGTGTACCGGCTGCCACGGCAGACCTACCGGCTGGCGCCAGCTGCTGCTGAGCGTTTCGCTCACTACGAGCTGAACCGGCAGCGGGCCGCCCTGGGGGCCAGCATCGGCGCCCAGTCGGCGCTCTACGGCAAGTCGGCCGGGAAGGTGCTCCGGCTGGCCGGGGTGCTCCACCTGCTGCAGATTGCCGCCGGGGAGATCAGCAGCGGCGCCGCGATCGAGCCGGGCACCATCGAGCGGGCCGCCGCCCTGGTGGATCACCTAGACGCGTGGGCGCTGGGGCTCCATGCCGAGGTTGCCGCTGGTGGCGTGGGCCAGCTGATGCGAACCGTTCACCGTGCCGCAGAGGCAGCCGCCGGGCCGATCCGATGGAAGGAGCTGGCGGTGAGGTTGAGCGCCAAGCAACGCAAGGAAACCGACGCTGCAGCGTTTGCCGAGGTTGCCCGAGCCCTGGCCGCTGCTGGCTACGGGGAGGTGGAGGCGGGGAAGCGTGGGGCGATCAGCTACCGCGCCACCCGTGCCCTGCCGTGAAGGTTGGTTGGTTGGCTGAAGGTTGGCGGCACAGCCAACCTTCAAAAGCCAGGCCACAACAGGGAAGTAAGGGGGAAGGTTGGTTGGTTGGCTGTTTTTTGTTTTTTGCCTGCTCACTGCGTTCTCCCCCGGTTTTCACGTTCAGAACAGCCAACCAACCAACCAACCAACCTTCAGCGCCAAACCGACTGCAGCGCAACGGTTCTGAAGGGTGGCAAGCACCGCCAACCAAGCCACAACAGCCAACCTTCAAGCCATGACCCAACCCGAACCGCTCGACACCCTGCCCGAGGCGCTGCGCCGGGGCCTGAGACCCGATCCGGTGCCCCCCATGCCCAGCTGGCTGCCCCCCTCCGATCGCCGGGGGTGGATGCTCGGCGCTGCTGCTGGCGTTGCGCTCGGCCGGCGCCTGGCTGCCCTGGACTGCCGCGATGGGATCAGCCCCGAGGTTGCCGGCAACCTGCCGCCCCTGGAGCCCCCCGACGATCTGGCCCGCGCGTTCTGGCGTGGCCTGGCTGGCCTGCCCCTGGAGGGCCGGGGCGATGGCTGAACCCGTGAGCCAGCGGGCCGCCGCCGCCGCCCTGGGGCTCCCCCCCGCCACCTTCCGGGGCCTGGTGCAACGTGAGCCGACCCTGGCCAGCTGCGCTGTAGGTTCCGGCCCCCGTGGCGCTCGGCTGTTCGATCTGCAGCGCCTGCGGGCCGCATGGCAGCGCCTGCAGGGGCCAGACGAACCGTCAGGGCTCAGCCCCCGTGCTCAATACAGCCTCAACCGTCGGCGGCTGCTCTGGTGGCAGCTGCTGGCGCTGGAGGCGGAGGTGGAGCAACAGGCCGCCGCTCTGGGCGATGCTGCCGAGCTGGCCGCTGCCCTGGCTGAAGCCCGCGCCGAGGTGGCCGCTGCTGCCCGTGCGTGGGCCGGCAGTGCCGAGGTGCTGGAAGTTGCGGGCCTGCCGCAGCATGAGGCCCGAATCACCCTGCAGGCCTCCATTACCGCCCAGCTTCAGGAGCTGGCCAGCCGTGGCACACCAGCACCCCCACCAGCACCGGCCCCACCCGTGGCGCTGCCCGATCCGGTGCCGCAGCTGTGGGAGTTGAAGGCCAGCATCGAGGCCGCCCGAGCCCGGCAGGCTGAGCTGAGCCACCGCCAAGCCGTCGGGGAGCTGGAGCCGGCCGAGGCCGCATTGGCGCGTTTTTTTGCTGAGGCCCGCCAGAAACGCGATGCGTGGGTTCAGGTGGGGGAGCGCCTAGCCCTGCAGACCCGAAGGCTGGTCACTGGTGAAGCCGTGAAAACCGCTGCGCTGCAATCACTCTCGGCCGCCGGTCTCGCGTGAGACTGCCCGACTGGGCGGAGCGTCTGAGGCTCTGGCTCTGGCCAAAATCAACGAGCACGGGGCCCGTACCCCTCCAAACGCCAGGAAGGCTCAAAAGGGTGGGGGTGGGGGGCACAGTCCGGCCGCCCTCCCCCCATACGTGAGGAATCGAAATGAGCCAGAGTCCCTAGAGATTGGCGTTAAGGAAGGAGATAGCTGCCTCAATGCTGGCAATCCGGTTCTCAAGCATTGCAATATGTTCTTTGTTGCATCCGAGCAGAATTGGCGCATCAATGCCATTTTCCAGTTCGCTAGCAATGGCGTTGACTATCTCCTGATCTTCCCGTCGCGCTTTGGCTGCACATTCCTCCATTTGGTCGCGCATCAACTCCAGCCTTTGCAGATCCTCTGGCAGCCTTCTTGCGTAGTCGAGGACTTCGCCGCAGCGTCGCGCCTCCCACAGCTTACGAATGCCGCCCAAATACTCAATAGCATCAGATCCAGTGATTCGCCCTTGACTTCTTAGCCTCTCAATCGCCTTGATGCTGTCACCAAGCCTGTTAATCTGGTCGTCGATAACATCGAGGCTTGGAGGCTCGGGGATGTAATCACGAAACGGATCCATCTTAGCATTTCAAAATACTTTTATATTGTATATCAGCCCGTGCTGCTTATAGACGATCCATTTTCAATGGTTGACAGGCTCGATCGCTTAGACCTGCTTTTACTGGATTCCGTATGCGTTTCGCGCATCGCCTAGCGACAGGATCAACGCCATGCCGCTGCGCCGTGGCGGGGCGGCATGGGGCGTGCCATCGGAGCACAAGCACGGCCTCCCATCATGTTCAGCGCACCGGCAAGGCGGCCTAAACCGAGACCGTCACAGCCCAAACACTTGGAAGGCTAAAAAAGTGGGACTGTCTGCCAACTGGCGCTCACCCTGTCAGCCTGGGGCCAAAGGATAGAAGCTGGCATGTGGATAGTTGGCGATATCCGCAAGCGGTTGGGGCTCACCGCTGAGCTGCGGGTTAATCGAGCCAGCAGGGAGCAGCTGCTGGCGGTTGCCCCGTTTCTTGGGGATGTAACGGCGGCGCAGATCTGGAGGGAGCGGCTGAGGGAGCCCTTCCGTGATCTGGCAGACCTTCAGTTTCGCACACAGTTGGGGCCGGAGGTGGTGAAGCAGCTTGCGTATCTCCGGCTGGACTTCACCAGCTGATCCGCAGAGCTGGGCAAGCAAGCAGCAGCTGCCAGCAGGATCAGCCAAGATGACGCAACGAACCAGAGGGCGATGCCTTCACTTTCTAAAGATTGCCAGCAATACCTCGCCAAACCGGGCAGCCGCCCCTACTGCTCCGCCCAGCCCAGTGGTCAGCGACTGGGCGACTTCCCCGGCGCCGCCTACAAACTCGATCCCCGGGTATGGGCCGCCTACGACTGGTCGGTGGCGCATTGCGTGCTGCGGGGGGACAATGCGCCTATTCGCCTGGCCTAGGAGGGGCTGCTGCTGCCCGTGACGTTTCCTCTGTCACTGCTGGCGCTGAGCCTGGTCTCGATGGGCTCCCCTTGGTGGGAGGACTACGGCATCACCGAGCAGTTTCTCTGCCCCAATGCCCGTCGGGTCACCCTGGAGCGCAACGATGCCCAGGCCTCCCTGATCGCCGGCCGCTTCCGCTCCACCCTGTTCCGGGAGGCCTCTGAGTTGCCCGGTATCCGTTATCGCAACGACCAGATGACCGTGGTGCTCAAGGGCGATGTGCTGACCATGGAGCAACAGTCGCGGCGGCTGGAATGCCTGCGCACTGAGCAGGTGTGAGAGGGGTGGAGCGATGAACCCGTTGCCGGATCGGGTGGTGATTCTGGGTCTCCTGATCACCCTGGGCCTGTGCTTTGCGCTTGTGTTCTGGAGCGTGCGGTTGAATCCGCATCCAGAGCCGCCGCTGCAATGGCGAGAGAACACCACGCCGCGGATCCCGGACCGACGCCCGCAACCCAGCCCCCAGCTGCTGTGACAGAGCCCCCTTCGCGCCGACGCCAACTGCACCCCTTGCCTAAGGGCCTGGTGGAGCTTTACGGCCTGCTGGCGGTGTTGTTTGTGCTGGTGCCGGAATGGATGGCAGGTGGAGCCCTGCTGAGCTTCAGCGGCTCCCGCCGAGGTTCCGATCTGCCGGCAGCCGCCGCCGCCTGGCAGAAACTGCCTGAGCTGCGGCTGGCCGGCATGACGCTGGCCGAGCTGCGCCTGCTGGCCCTTCGCCAGCGCATGGCCGGCTATGCCGGCCTCAGCCGGGAGCAGCTCAGCCGTCACCTGATCCTGCGGCTGAAACGGCGCAAAGCGTTGTGGTAGCTTCCTTCTGCCGGGGCGTAGCGCAGCTTGGTAGCGCACCACTTTGGGGTAGTGGGGGTCGCAGGTTCAAATCCTGTCGCTCCGATTTCTAACCGGCACCGCCTCCAGCGGTCAGCACCCGTTCTGCTTCAACCGGCCTCCCCAGCCGGTTTTTTTGTGTCCAACGGTCCGCCTGTCCCTGGCTGCCTCACAAGCAGATCAGCGCAGGCGCGTCACCACTCGGAGACGCACCAGCCAGCGGTTGACGCGGTGTCGCAGACGCGGTGGCACCTCCTGCAGCAACTGGCCAAGCTCATGGGCCGCCAGACGGCGCAGGTCACGCACATCAACCCGCCACAGCGCCTCGGCTTCCCGGATCAGCCGCGCCCAGGAGCGCACGGCCTGCCAGCGGACCAGTCGCTGCTGCGGACCGCCGTCCACCTGCAGAACCCGAAAACGCACCCGACTGGCCATGGTCTCCATGGCGACCGCATCCCAAGACTGCGCCGGGTGAACGGCAATGGTGCGAACGCCCCGCTCCGCTTCGGAGATTGGAAGACAATCGGTGCACCGTGGAACGCCTAAGCCGCCACGGGATCGGCATCGACCTGTTGCACCGGAAACGGCAAGGCCTGAGCCTCCCGCTCGCTGAGGCGACGGGTCCAGGCACCTCGCACCGGGTCGTTCCAGCGGAAACCAGCCTCCTTGGCCCGGTGGCGCTCGGCGTAGGAGAGGTTGGCGCGAAACAGCAGCTTGGGCTCCAGCGCCGCCACCAGCAACTCCTCGAGATTGGCGCAACGCTCCAACACCTGCACCAGATAGATGCAGTCGGTGAGGGCCCGATGGGCGGCCCACACCGGCACGCCGTAGGCGAGGGCCAGATCACGCACCGACGGTGCAGCCCGCAGCTGGCGTTCCGCAGGCCAGCGGATGTCGTCCATGGAGCAGATCCAGGGCTTGTGGATCGGTGGCAAGGGTTCCCGGCCAAACCACTGGGCATCGAAGGCCGCGTTGTGGGCCAGCACCGCATCGGCCGCCGCCAGGAGGGCCTCGAAATGCTGCAGGCCGGCCTGCCAGGGCTGGGGCAGCCGCGTCACCGCCGCCGCAATTCCATTGACGGCCTCGGCCGGATTGGACTGTGCCGGCAACAGGAAGGACACCTGACTCAGCACCACCCTCTGGGGCACGTGAAACAACACCGCCCCCACCTCGATGCACTGGGCGGATGTGGGTTCCAGGCCGGTGGTTTCCGTGTCGAGAATCAACAGGGTGGCTGGGGCGATCCGGATAGCGTCCGATCGAACCGTGAGGGGAGGCAGCTGGCGACTGCGATCGCGCTGGGGGTCGGGCTTGGGCTCGCGTTTGGGTTCGGGGTCGGCAGCCGGCTCGGGGGCCGCAGCAGCAGGTGCAGCGGGCTCGGGAGTCTGGGGCATCAGGCTGAGCAGTTCGCTCTGCTGCCAGAGGCTGGGCTGTTCCTCGATGGGGCCGCTCACGGAGTCCATGACACTGCTGCCCCATCGTCCCAGCCCGACCCACCGCAGACCAGAGGTCACTGCCTAGGGTGGATGGCCAGATTCCCGATCCAGGCATGGGCCTTGCCGCCGGAGACCGAGCCCCTTTGGTGGCCCTCACCGATCAACACGGCACCGAGCGCCGCAGCGATCAGCTCGCCGGTCAGTCCCTGGTGCTGTTTTTTTACCCCAAGGACGACACCCCTGGGTGCACGGCCGAGGCCTGCGCCTTCCGCGACAGCTACGCCGACCTCCGGTCTCTGGGCGCGGAGGTGTGGGGCGTCAGCGGTGACGACCTCGCCAGCCACCAGCGCTTCGCCAGCCGCCACAACCTGCCGTACCCGCTGCTGGTGGACCAGGGCAACCAGCTCCGCAAGGCGTTCGGCGTTGCCAAGGTGCTGGGGATGCTGCCGGGCCGGGTCACCTACGTGATCGACGGGGACGGGGTGATCCGGCACGTGTTCAACAACCTGCTCGATGGAGCGGCCCACCGCAACGAAGCCCGGGCCGCACTGCAGCGCCTGGCCCTCTGACGATGACCCGTTGGCGGCAGCGCGGTGACATCTGGCAGCTGGAGCCGGCGGGGGAACCGCGGGGCTGCCTCGAGTTCATCGGCGGCAGCTACCTGGCCGCCACCCCCCAGCTGAGCTACCGGCGGCTGCTGGAAGCGCTGGCGGCCAAGGGCTGGCTTGTGCGGGCCTGGAGTTACGTGCCGGGTTTCGACCATCAAGACCAAGCCAACACGGCCTGGCGCCGCTTCCGCCAGCTGCGCGATGCCGATGGCACGGCTGAAAACGCAGCAGCGTGTTCGCAGTCGAGGATCCTGCGGCTGGGCCACAGCCTGGGCTGCAAGTTGCATCTGCTGGCACCCGACGGGGGCCGAAGTGCCAGTGGCCTGGTGGCCCTGAGCTTCAACAACTTCTCCGCCGAGCGCTCCGTTCCTCTGCTGGCGGAACTGGGGCAGCAGTTCAACTTCCGCAGTGAGTTCAGTCCATCTCCACAGGAAACCCTGCACCAGGTGGCCCGCAGCTACCGCCAACCGCGAAACCTGCTGGTGCGGTTCAGGCGCGACGGCATCGACCAGAGCAGCCGGCTGCTGGGTGTGCTGCAGAGCCGGGCCGAGGACGCCACCCAGCTGCTGGAGCTGCCCGGTGATCACCTGGCCCCCGCCAGTGCGGGCCTGCGCCAAAACCTGCTGGGCAGCTGGGCCGATGATCCGGCCCGGCAGCAGGCCCTCGATCGCATCGCCGCCAGCATCGACGGCTGGGGGTCTCAACCCCCCATGACGATCTAGACCCGCAGAGCATCGAGCACCGAGCGGTCCTCCAGGGTGCTGGTGTCGCCGCTGACCTCCTGGCCATCGGCCAAGGCGCGCAGGATCCGGCGCATGATCTTGCCGCTGCGGGTTTTTGGCAGGGCATCGGTGAACTTGATCAGATCCGGCCTGGCGATCGGACCGATCTCCTTGCCCACATGGCTGCGCAGCTCGGCCATCAGGGCGTCGTCACCGTCACGGCCGGTCTCCAGGGTCACAAAGGCGACGATGCCCTCGCCCTTGAGTTCGTCGGGCCGGCCCACCACGGCCGCCTCCGCCACGGCGGGATGGCTCACGAGGGCGCTCTCGATCTCCATGGTGCCGAGGCGGTGACCGCTCACATTGATCACGTCGTCGACCCGGCCCATCACCCAGAAGTAGCCATCGGCATCGCGGCGGGCGCCGTCACCGGCGAAATACAACCAGCTGCCATCGGCGGGCTTGATCTCCTCCCAGTAGCTCTTGCGGAAGCGCTCGGGATCTCCATGCACGGTGCGCATCATCCCCGGCCAGGGACGCCGCACTGCCAGGTAGCCGCCGGCATCGGCGGACTGGGAAACGCCCTGGAGATCGACCACGTCGGCGGCGATGCCCGGCAGGGGCAGGGTGCAGGAGCCGGGCTTGGTGGGGGTGGCCCCGGGCAGGGGGCTGATCATCACGCCGCCCGTCTCGGTCTGCCACCACGTGTCCACCACCGGGCAGCGATCACCGCCGATCACGTCGCGATACCACATCCAGGCCTCCGGGTTGATGGGCTCACCCACGGTGCCCAGGATGCGCAGGCTGCTCATGTCGTACTGGTCGGGCACCTCCCGTCCGCTCTTCATGAAGGCGCGGATCGCCGTGGGGGCGGTGTAGAAGATCGTGCAGCGGTGCTTCTGGATCACCTCCCAGAAGGCGCCGGGCTTGCTGGGGCGCGGCGCTCCCTCGTACATCACGGTGGTGGCGCCGTTGGAGAGGGGGCCGTACACGATGTAGCTGTGTCCGGTGATCCAGCCCACATCGGCGGTGCACCAGTGGATGTCGTCGTCGCGGATGTCGAAGATCCACTGAAAGGTGAGGTGGGCCCAGAGGTTGTAACCGGCGGTGGTGTGCACCACCCCCTTGGGCTTGCCGGTGGAGCCGGAGGTGTAGAGCACAAACAGACGGTCTTCGCTGGCCATGGGCTCGGCCGGGCAGTCGGCGCTCTGACCCTCCACCAGCGCATGCCACCAGTGGTCACGACCGACGGTCATGGCGCAGTCCCCGCCGTCCACGTCGCTTGCACCAATGCGCCGCACCACCAGAACGGCCTGCACGCTGGGGGCGCCGCCGTTGCCGCCGAGGCCCTCATCGACCGCGGGCTTGAGCGGCACCGGTTTGTCCTTGCGGAAGCCGCCATCGGCCGTGATCACCGCCTTGACCTGGCCGTCGATCAGCCGGTCCCGCAGGGCATCGGCCGAAAAGCCGCCGAACACCACCGAGTGGGGAGCGCCGATGCGGGCGCAGGCCAGCATGGCGATGGCTGCCTCCGGGATCATCGGCATGTAGAGGGCCACCAGATCTCCCTTGCCGATGCCCAGGGCCTTGAGCGCATTGGCGGCCTTACACACCTCGGCGTGCAGCTGGCGGTAGGTGAAGGTGCGACTGTCGCCCGGCTCCCCTTCCCAGATCAAGGCCGGCTTGTCGGCGCGGGGGCCGGTGAGATGGCGATCGAGGCAGTTAAAGGAAAGATTGGTGGTGCCGCCCTCAAACCACTTGGCAAAGGGCGGGTTGCTCCAATCGAGCACCGTATGGAAGGGCTCAAACCAGTGCAGCTGCTCGCGGGCCAGATCGCCCCAGAAGCCCTCCGGATCGGCCTCGGCCTGCGCGCAGAGGGCTCGATAGGCCTCCATCGAACCGATGCGGGCGCCTGCGGCCAGCTCAGCCGGCGGCGCAAACAGCCGGTCTTCCTGCAGCACCGATTCGATCGTGTGGGCCTGACCCATGGCGACGCCGTCTAGAAGGGGAGATAGGAGCTATTCAAGCGGGGAGCATCGGGGCAACGCCTCAGCGGATCGGTGCTGTAACAGGCCCGGCAGAACCGCACGCACGAGACCACGCAACGGTGTGTTGATGTCGTGATGCCCTCAGGTGCAGCGGGAGGTCCGGACATCGCCGAGAATTCAGAAATGGTGTTTCCCGCCGCCTGTCTGTTCGATCTCGATGGCTTGCTGCTTGACACCGAGCCGCTCCACGCCCAGGCCTGGCAGCAGGCGGCCGAGCGGTTCGGCTGTCAGCTCTCGGGCCAGCAGTTGTTGGCGCTGCGCGGTCGACGTCGCCTCGACTGCGCCGTCCAGGTGATCGCCTGGATTCAGGAGAGAAGCGGGCAGACGCCCAGCAGCGACGCCCTGTTGGCCGTGCGCCAGCCGATCGCTGAGGCGCTGCTGATCCACGCCCAGCCCACGCCCGGTGCCGTGGCGCTGGTGCAGCGCTGCGTCGAGCTGGCCATCCCGATGGCGCTCGCCACCAGCAGTTCACGCGCAGCCGTAGCGCTCAAAACAGCCCCCCATGCCTGGCTGGAGGCGATCACCACCCGCGTCCATGGCGATGATCCAGCGCTGACGACCGGCAAGCCCGCACCGGATGTGTTCCTGCTGGCCGCCAAGCGTCTGGGGGTGGCGCCCGAGCTGAGCTGGGCGTTTGAAGATTCCCCTGCCGGGGCCCAGGCCGCTCGGGCCGCTGGCTGTCAGGTGTTTGTGGTGCCGCCCGCCCAGCTCAGCGATCCGGAGCGGCAACAGCTCTACCCCGGCATCGTGCACTTTCTCAGCAGCCTCATGCAATCGACCCTGTTGATCAACACGAGCAGCTGAACAAAAGGTCCGGATGCTCAATAGAGCCGGCTGAGCACGAAATCAGGGAGGGCGCGCAGGGCGCTGCGGGGCTCCGAGGGAACCAGCCAATCCAGGGCCTGGGCGGCCTCCTGGGCAAAGCCCTCAGCCAGGGCCCGGGAGCGGGGAATGGCTTCGCAGCCACGGACCAGTTCGAGAGCCTGCTCAAGGTCGCCCTCCTCACTGAATTCCCTCTCGATCAGTCCGGCCAGAGCCGGGCGCTCCTCGAGGGCATAGAGGGCCGGCGCAGTGAGATAGCCCGAAGCCAGATCACTGGCAGCCGGCTTACCCAGCTGCAGGTCGCTGCCGGTGAAATCAAGGATGTCGTCCACCACCTGAAAAGCCAGACCCAGCTGGCGACCAAAGCGATAGAGATCATCCAGTTGGGACGCGGGCAGCCCAGTGAGCACGCCGGCCGCCCGGGCGCTGTTGGCGATCAGGGAAGCGGTTTTGCAGTAGCTCTTCTCGAGATAGGTCTCGAAGCTCTGGCCAGTGTCGTAACGGAACAGGCCCTGCTTCACCTCGCCATCAGCGAGATCCATGATCACCCGGCTGAGCAGCTTGACCACCTCGAGGTCGTCGAGGTTGGCGAGATGCCAGCTGGCCTGGGCAAACAGAAAATCACCGGCCAGCACAGCGACGCGGTGGTTGAAGCGGCTGTGGACGGTGTCCACACCGCGGCGGGTGGCGGCCTCATCCACGACATCGTCGTGAACCAGGGAGGCCGTGTGGATCATCTCAGTGATTTCGGCCAGACGCCTGTGGCGCGGACCGAGTTCGCCGTCAGCCGCCACCGCCCGTGACAGCAACAGCACAATGCCCGGACGGAGCTGCTTACCGCCAGCGGCAAACAGATGCTCTGCAGCGGCCTGAAGAATCGGGTGCCCGGCGCCGATCAGGCTGCGCAGATCGGCCAGCAGGGCATCGAGGTCAGCCTCCACGGGCTGGAGCAGCTCTGCAACCGTTGCCACAACACCTCCGCCGTGGCGAGATCCTAGAAGGCTCAACCGACCGACCGCAGGTCCACCCGCTCCACAGATGGTCGATAGCCCAGCCAGCGGCTGGCCCCATCGGCGAAGGCCTCCGCGCAGCCACTGACGCAGACCCGGGTGCGCCGGGCTGGGTGGACCACTTCGACACCGGACAACTCGCCTTCAGGCATTCCCCCCATGCTCGCCAACAAGGGGCCCAGCCTCCGCACAGCGGACGCAGCCGGATCGACCAGCCGCACGTGGGGAGGCAGCAGAGCCGTGAGCAGTGGACGCAGCATCGGGTAGTGGGTACAGCCCAGCACGACCGTGTCGACGCCGGCGGCCAGCAGGGGAGCCAGGTAGGTCAGGGCCTCGGCCTCCAGGGCCGGAGCCTGCAAATCCCCCGCCTCGATCAGGGGCACAAAGGCCGGACAGGCCACCTCCAGCACCTCAGCGTGGGGATGGCAGGCATGGATCGCGCGGCGGTAGGCGCCGCTCTGGGCCGTGGCCGGGGTGGCGAGTACGCCCACACGCTCGCTGTCCAGATCGGCCGCCACGCTGTCGATCAACCCCACCACCGGTACGCCGGCCTCGGCGACGGCCACATCGAGGGCGAGGGCATTGGAGGTGTTGCAGGCCATCACCAGCACGCCAACCTGCTGATGCCGCAGCCACATCACCACCTCAGCGGCGATGGCGCGGATGTCGGCCACGCTGCGCTGGCCGTAGGGCACCCGGGCCGTGTCGCCGAGGTAGAGGCAGGAGGAGTGGGGATAGCGCTCCTGCAGCCGACGCAGCACCGTGAGCCCGCCGAGGCCGCTGTCGAAAAGGCCCACCAACGCACTCATGGCTGATCTTGCAGGGCATTGAGAATCCCAGCCGAAAGGGCAAGCGCCATGCGACGGCGGTAATTGGGATCTGCGAGGCGGCGGGAGTCGAGCTCACCGGTCACGAAGCCCATCTCCACGAGGGCCGAGGGCATCACCGTGCGGCGGATCACGAAGAAACGGCCGGTGCGCACGCCCCGATCCGGAGTGCCGGGCGAAATGCTGATCATCTGTTGCTGCAACGCCCCAGCCAGGCGACGCGAGGCGGCCCCGGCCCCCTCGAAGTAGAAGGTTTCGATCCCGTTCACATCGGGACGCGCCATGCTCAAGGCATTGGCATGCACACTGACAAACAGGTCGGCTCCGCTGCTGTTGGCCAGGGCAACCCGGGGGGGGAGGTCGACGTCGACCTCGGAGGTGCGGGTCATCAGCACCTGAACGCCCCGGGCCTGCAGCAGCCGGGCGATCTGCAGACAGACATCAAGCACCACATCGGTTTCCCGCAGACCACCGATCCCCACGGCACCGGGATCGGGCCCGCCGTGGCCGGGATCGATCACCACCTTGAAGCGCCCCCGGGGCACCACCGGCAGGCCATCGGCAGACAAAGGCGCGCTGGCCGTGGGGAAGATGCTCTCCCGCTCCGGCACAGCGCTGCTGACGGCGTCCAGATCCCCCTCCCCCAGGCCCAGGCCCGTCTGGTTCGCCAGTCCCGGCAACTCCATGCGCCAGCGGTCACGGGCGGTGCCCACCAGCCTCAGCCCACCCGGATCCAGCTGGGTGCCGGGTGCAAACTCCAGCACCAGACGGGTGGTGAAGCCATCGGGCCGACCGATGCGCACCTCCCGCAGGGCATCGGCTCCCCGAACGGTGCGGGTGCGGGAGGGGGCACCGGGAAGATCCACCCACACACGCGGCCCACGCAGGGCCGAACCCGCTTCAAAGAACGCCTGGGGGCGGACGTCGAGGCTGGTGCGCAGCTCCAACTGACCTGAGCGGGTGATGCGCCAGGCCGCCAGCGACGACGCCAGGGCCGGCAGATCCGCCAAAACGAGGGCCAGGGCCGCCAGTGCCGATGTCCACTTGACTCTGATGGGCCAGCGCATCAGGACAGTCAGAACAGGGACGGCCGGCGATGCTCAAGGCTGGGCATCTGGGCTCGCACCCGCCTGGCATGGCCGGGGTCGATCGGGGCCACCGCCGAACCGACGCTGACGCCGGCATCGGCGAGCACCGTCCCCCAGGGGTCAATCACCAGCGCATGGCCGTGGCTCTGGCGGCGGCCGTAGTGCAGCCCCGTCTGGGCCGGTGCCAGCACATAGGCCGTGTTCTCGATGGAGCGGGCCTGCAGCAGCACCTGCCAGTGGTCTTTGCCCGTGAAGGCGGTGAAGGCAGCGGGCACCATCAGGACATCCACCCCAGCGGTAGCCAGGTGGCGGTAGAGCTCCGGAAAGCGCACGTCGTAACAGATCGAGAGGCCAACTCGCCCCAAACCCGGTACATCCACCACCGGCGGAAGCTGGTTGCCGGGCTGCACGGTGGCCGATTCGCGGTAGGTGTTGCCGTCCGGCAGGTCGACATCGAACAGGTGAATTTTGTCGTACTGGGCTAAAACCTGCCCTTCGGTGCTGACCAGCTCAGCCCGGTTGAAGGTCTGCCCGGGACCGGCTGGGACCGGAAAACCGCCTCCGAGCAAGGTCACCTGATAGCGGCGCGCCATGGTGACCAGAAACCGACTGCAGCGCTCCGCCAGGGAGGCCGCCAGCTCGAGGCGGCGTTCGTCGTCCCCCATGAAGGCAAAGTTTTCCGGTAGCCCCACAAGGTCGGCGCCCCGGCGGGCCGCCAACTCAATCTGCTCTTCGGCAGCGGAGAAATTCGCGTCCGGATCCGGCGTGCTGGTGAGCTGCACAGCTGCCGCCAGAAAACTGCTCACCGACTGCCC